>JBEKXK010000040.1:0-29848 GCA_049512055.1 Syntrophales bacterium
GGCAACGTCGCCTTGGAATCGATGGGTTTCAAGACCTTCGGCTTCGGTGGCGGTCGCGAGGACGTCTGGGAGCCGGATCATGACGTCTATTGGGGCGCCGAGAAGACCTGGCTGGGTGGCGACAAACGCTATTCCGGAGAGCGGGACCTCGAGAATCCGCTCGCTGCGGTGCAGATGGGCCTGATCTATGTGAACCCGGAAGGCCCGAACGGCAACCCGGACCCGATCGCTGCGGCGCGGGATATCCGCGAGAGCTTCGGTCGCATGGCGATGAACGACGAGGAAACGGTGGCCCTCATCGCGGGCGGCCACGCCTTCGGCAAGACCCACGGCGCCGGTGATGCGAAACATGTTGGGCCTGAGCCCGAAGCGGCCGGCATCGAGGAGCAGGGCCTGGGCTGGAAGAGCAGCTTTGGCACGGGCAAAGGCGGCGACGCCATCACCAGCGGCCTGGAAGTCATCTGGACCAACACTCCCACGAAGTGGAGCAACAACTTCTTCCGGATCCTTTTCAGCTTCGAATGGGAACTGACGAAGAGCCCAGCCGGTGCGCACCAGTGGAAGCCGAAGGGTGACGCAGGCGCCGGCACCGTGCCGGATCCGCACGACCCGTCGAAGCGTCGCGCGCCATCGATGCTGACCACGGACCTCTCGCTGCGGTTCGACCCTGTCTACGAAAAGATCTCAAGGCGCTTCTACGAAAACCCGGACCAGCTCGCGGACGCGTTCGCACGGGCGTGGTTCAAGCTGACGCACCGCGACATGGGCCCGCGCGCTCGCTATCTCGGCCCGGAGGTTCCGTCCGAAGAGCTCATCTGGCAAGACCCCATCCCTGCCGTCAATCACAAACTGATTGATACAAAGGACATCGCCTCCCTCAAGCGCAAGATCCTGGCTTCTGGCCTGTCTGTATCGGAGCTGGTTTCGACCGCCTGGGCATCGGCGTCCACCTTCCGTGGCTCCGACAAGCGCGGCGGTGCTAACGGTGCCCGCATTCGTCTGGCGCCGCAGAAGGATTGGGAAGTCAACCAGCCCGCCCAGCTGGCGAAGGTGCTCAAGACCCTGGATGGCATCCAAAGCAAGTTCAACAGCGCGCAGTCCGGCGGCAAGAAGGTATCGCTGGCTGACCTGATCGTTCTGGCCGGTTGCGCTGGCGTCGAACAGGCTGCGAAGAATGCTGGTCATAAGGTGAAGATTCCCTTCACGCCGGGACGCATGGACGCCTCGCAGGAGCAAACCGATGCGGCCTCCTTCGCTGTGCTCGAGCCGAAGGCGGACGGCTTCCGCAACTATCAGAAGACCCGCTATGCCGTATCGGCCGAGGAGTTGCTGGTTGACAAGGCGCAATTGCTGACCCTGACCGCCCCCGAAATGACGGTGCTCGTGGGCGGCATGCGCGTCCTGAAGACCAACTTCGGAGGGTCCCAGCACGGCGTCTTCACGAAACGGCCAGAGACGCTCACCAATGACTTCTTCGTGAATCTGCTCGACATGGGCACGACGTGGAAGGTAACCGCGGAAGACGATGACGTATTCGAGGGTCGTGATCGCGCAACGGGCAAACTCAAATGGACCGGCACCCGTGTCGATCTAATCTTCGGTTCGAACTCCCAACTCCGGGCCTTGGCGGAAGTCTACGGATGTAAGGACTCCCAGGAGAAGTTCCTGCACGCCTTTGTAGCGGTGTGGAACAAAGTCATGAACCTTGACCGTTTCGACCTCGCCTGATCGCAGCATAAACGTCTTCGAGGGCTTCTGACAGGATGGGATCTATACGTTGTATGGGGCAGATGGGAAAATACCGACTGTTCCAGAACCATCATCTTTTCTACTCATTGGTCTTGGTTTAGCAGGATTGGCAGGTGTGGGGAGAAAGTTTAAAAAATAGAAAAGAAACTGATTTTTACCATAGTAAGGCAGAGTCAATTGGCTCTGCCTTTTTTTGCCAGTTACGAATGGTAATCTTCATTTCAAGCCCACACCAAAAATCATTGATAAGTAGGTGTACTCAATAATTATGGTAAAAATTCGGTATTTTTAGGAAGATATATTTAGTACTTTACGCATAGTTTTAAAGACCCCTTTAATGCTCGATTGACGACTTGTTCATAGAGCTTTCGTCAGATTGGAACGCGATCAACCTTTCTCTTCCGAGAAACTACCCCACCGGAAAATCCCCCATTGCACCCTTTGTCAAAAGGGGCGTGTATAAGAAGATGGACTGGATTCCCGCCTGCGCGCGAATGACGTGGGGGAGCGGGAATGGCTGGAGGACAGGCGAAGAGAAAGGATGTCGATTCCATTTTCCCTGAAAGTTAGTCCCAATTTTCCGCAAACTTTATTTCTTCATGAATCGGTAGCGACAACTCTCAAGGCTCGCCGGGTTTGAAAGGCAGTTCCTTGCCGGCTGGTACGCTCTCCTCTGCCATGCTCAGCACCATGGCCACCGTTACATAGGTGCCGCTGAGCACCGTCAGATCCACGATTTGCTGATCGCTGAGGAATTTTCTGGTTCGATTGAACGTCGCGTCGGAAACCTCGTGTTTCGTCGAGAGCTCCATGCAGAAGTCATAGACGGCTTCCACTTTGGGCGTCATGCCCCGCGGCCGCTTGTTGGCCTTGATGTCGTCCGCCACCTGTTTCGGCAGGCCCTCTTTCAGCGCCAGCGGGTAATGCGCATACCATTCAACCTGACTCCGCCACTGCCGCCCCACAATCAGGATCGCGAATTCGGTCAACTGCCGCGACAGCGAGGAATTCCAGCGCAGATAATCGAGCAGATCATACATGCGCTGCGCCAGGACCGGGCTGCGCAGCAACGGATTGTAAGGGCCCCCGATACCGACGCTTGAAATCTTCATGATCTTTTCGCCGAGAGGCCGCTGCTGGTCATTGAGTTGGTCCATCGTGAGCTGGGGAAAACGCTTCGGCTTCTCGCCTGTCTGCGAATTCGCAAAATTCGCTACGCCAAAGCCAATGGCAGCGGCGAGCACCACGGAACCGATCCAGAGTGCATTACGATTCATTGAGCTTCCTCCTTCGATTTAATTTGTCTGCTTGATTTGTTTTGATAAGACATGACTATAAGTGACGAGAAACCATACAATGGAAGGCCCTATGTGTCAAAGGCAGATTGGGGCAACCCATGCATTTCAATATTTTTCTCCTCCACCGGTTAATGAAATAGAGAGGCTATAGCGGTGTTCCGGCACCTGGTACGCTTTATTGCCTCAGAAGAAACGCGGAATGTTTTTTATGACCTCTTATTTGCTGCTTTCAGGAAGCTGTGTTTGCTGCAATACATGCAAGCATTTACTTTTGAATATTTATGAAAAGCAGGAAGCTTTCAACCGACTTTCCGCCGCTTGGACTCAGCCGCAGGGATATGATTTTCACAAGGGACGCCCGTCTGGCATAAACCACAGCCTGCATACTTCCCAATGTATCCTTGTCCGTGAACGCCTTCCAACCACGGTTTCTGTGTTTCATAGAGGATTTTGAAACATTTGAGTTTATCGTGGCCTTTTCCGCTGATTGCGCCGCCGGGACAACGGCGAATGCACTTCCCGCACTTGCCCTTTGCATAAAATAGACAGTTGGCCAGATAGTGGGTATAGGGTCTTGCCGAGGGTTCCAATTTCAGATTAGTGACCACACTGCCCAAACGGACAGCAAGCCCCTGGGAGGTGATGAAGCCATCATTGAGGCTGAAGGTGCCCAACCCGGCAGCATAAGCGATATGCCTATGCGACCATTTGGAAGCAAAACCGCCCGGCAATAGTAAAATTTCAAAAAAAGGTGACAGATCCGGGGCAACAGCCGAAAAGCCCATGCTCTCCAGCAATGATACCAAATACTTTGAAAGTTCGATGATGAAATCCTGCCCTTGCCAACGGGTATGATTCCAACGCAGCGAAGGCCCCTCTTTTTCTTGCGCGTTGCTCAGCCGTGTTTCTTTGTGGATAGGTAACACAAAGGAAATGACGCTGACGCTTTCAACCTCAGCAGTTTCATGCTTCAACGTCTCTTTGAGATGGAGCGTGAGTATTTCCCGCGGAGTAAGATGTTTCTCGTGAACAAGCTTCTTGAATTCGACAAACAATGGGTCGTCACCATCGGCAAAGCCAATCAATGGCTTGTCGAAAATAGGTTGATCATTGAAAGATGCAAGCTGGTTCGCCGGGCTCGTCCGAACAAAATTATTAATGGCCCTCTCAATGAAGCGCTTCGGGTTGGAATCAAAACGTCTCTTTGTCCGCTTATCAACTGTTAAATTAGCCATTGGCGCATTCCTACCTTTAGTCTGATAAGAATACCGGGCATGAGAACAATGGAACGATAGTATTTATTGATGCTTTTTGAAACTGGTCAATAATAGAATTATCCAAAATATTTCACAACCCCGCTTTCACTTAACGTAAGAGCAACAATAGTAGCGGGGTTGTCATGAAGATGATGCCCAGTATTTCTTATATCTATCTTGCATGAAAATCTAAATACTGAAAATTTTCTGTTATGACGCCAACAGATATTTTTTTATTTATCACGATTTGCATTTGAAATCTACTACAGCAGTAAAATTATTCCACCTAACACTTTCAGGAAGTTGTGTTAAGAAAGTCATCGAGCGAAACACCTTCGCAAAGCAAATTTTTAAGAAAATATTTTTAGGGGATATTACGCATTCTCTTAAAAGTGCCCTTTTGGACCCTTAAAGCAAGGCTTCTTCCTGTAAGGTTGCTTTTCATATCTAGCTTTTCCATTCAACATTTGAAGCTCTCCGCAGCAAGCTGCGGAGAATCTTCGATTCTTAAGGAACACTATCGTTTGTCATTCGCTCGCTTACCCCGCAGCAAGCAGCGGGGAATGCGCTCGCTACCGAATTCAGTATAAAAAGCAAACACGAAAAATCCTGGCCAGCAGGCCCGATACCGTCAGCTAAGTTCACGAGAAGGTTGTCTTCCAAGATACTGCTCTGCTGGAAAAATCCCCCGTTGCCCCCTTTGTCAAAGGGGGCATACATAATGAGAGGAAATGTCATAACTGTGAACGGAGGTGGACTGGATTCCCGATCGCGTCGGTAATGACATCGTCAGATTGTCACGCAACCTAATCGCCTCTTCTAAGAAAATCCCCCGTTGCCCCCTTTGTCAAAGGGGGCGTGCATAAGAAGGTTTCTCCATGGCTTTCCTCAGGGCACGCACCTTGGCGCCTATATCACGGGCGCCCACGATTTCCGTTACCAGTGCAATGCATCTTGCTCCCCTGCGGTATACCTCGGCTATATTATGTTCTTTAATTCCGCCCAGGGCCACGAAGGGCAGCCTGATGTTTTCCACGACATATTCAAGGTATTCCAGACCCACCGGAGCGCTCGCGTCTTTCTTGGTATTGGTGGCAAAGATGGGACCGACACCTATATAATCGACACCCTGCCTTACTGCGGCTGCGGCCTGAACCGGTGAATGGGTGGAAAGGCCGATAATCATTTTCTCACCGACCATCCTTCTGACCGCCTCCGGGGGCAGGTCTTCCTGGCCCAGATGCAAACCATCGGCGCCCACCAGCATGGCCAGATCGACACGGTCATTGACAATGAAGGTAACTCCGGCAACTCTTGTCAGCTCACGGATTTTCATGCATTCTTCATACTTTTTCCGATCGCTCTTTTCTTTTTCGCGATATTGGATCACCCTGATCCCGGCCTCAATCATATGCGCCGCAACTTCGATGTTGCTTCTGCCCAGAGAGTATTCCTCTGCTGTAATTCCGTAAATATCCGCTTCCAGCAGAACGGTTAGACTCTGTTTATTTGCAGCCATAGGTTTCTCCCGCTGTATCTTCCGGAAAGTAACTCAATATCGCATCCGCCTGTTTCGCCGCCACGACATAAAGGAAACGCAGTCGATGATGGTTCCCGTAAATCAAGCTGAGATTGTCTATGGCCGATCTCCGGACAGAATGAGTTCAGCAACCTTCTTCCCGGATAAAAGCATACCGCCAAAGATGGGCCCCATGCGAGGCCCACCGAATGCCGCATTCGCCGACATTCCGGCAACGTATACGCCGGGACATATGGCCTTCGTGTTATCGATGGTCAGCCGCTCCGCCTTATCGGACCACATGGAGCGCTCTCCCATCAGCTTGCCGGTTTCCGTAAAAAGTTTTATGTCGGCCTTTCGCTCAATTACGCGCAAGACTTCGGTCGCGTGACCCGTCGCATCGATCACGTTTCTGGCCGTGATCGAAAGGGGATCGACATGCAGACCCGTCATTTCCACCGGCGACCAGGTGATTACAAGGCCTATCACCCTTCCTTCACGAATAATGACGTCTTCCACAGTCACGCAATTGAATACCTTGGCCCCGGCTTTTAAAGTCTGGGAACCGATGGTCGTGGCAGCCTCTACGGCATCTGCCGTGAAATAGCCCGGTTCATATTCTTCCGTGCGCACGTCGAAAGCGTCGAGAATTTCTTTTCCTTCCTGCTGTACGACGATCTCGTTGAACATCATCCCGCCGCCCCACATGCCGCCTCCGATACTCAATTTGCGTTCGAATATGGCGACCTTCTGACCGGCCTTTGCCAGATAATAGGCCGCCACCAGGCCTGCGGGGCCTCCGCCCACTATGGCGGTGTCTACCTCTGTGTGGTCGAGTAACTTCCTGGAAAACCGCTCGATGATTGCACGCGTGATCTTTGTTTCATTCAGCATCATAGACATATCCTCCTTATTTCAAGATGGTTTCGTGTCTGGTCTCACAGACAAAAAAAGGGGACATACCCTTCGATATGTCCCCAACAGACAACTTAACATTCCCTACGCTGGCATTATCCAGATCAGGTTCGAAGGGTATCTTCTCAGCCTTATCGGCACCCCAATTTATTCACTTCTTATATTATCATAATTCATCCTGTCTGATAATGCAACGATAAATAGCTCTGATGCTGCAATCGATCGCTAATCTTTGAGGATTTCCCTTGCAATGATGATGCGTTGTATCTCGGATATCCCACCCCCGATGGTCTGGAGTTTTGCATCCCGCTTCTCGGCAAAATTGGCGATGGTATCCCGCAGCATTTTCTGCTCAACAGTAAATTCCAGCACCACTTTCTCCTCTCAGTGACGCGATGAATCGCGCATCTTTGAAAGAAAACAATTTTCAGAACGAAGAAGGGAGATAACCTTTAATTGTTTCTCCCTTCTTTCAATCGAGTTTTATTGTTTTACTGAAATATACCTCTTTCCCTGGCAGCCTTTACCAATTCCTCCTGGAATTTTGGATGTGCGACTTTAATCAGCGCTTCGGCACGTTCAGTCACCGACATTCCTTCCAGAGGACCTGCAATGCCGTTTTCCGTGACCACGTAATCCACGAGATGGGCAGGAATGTTCACCAAGCTGCCGGGCTGCAGGTGCTTCACGATACGAGTGATGGGATTGCGATTCTCATCCCTTCCAATGGATTCTGTGGCAATGATCATCCGCCCAAACTCCGACATGCGGCAGGCCATGGCAAAATCGATCTGACCGCCATACCCGCTGAAGATCCTCTCTCCGCAGGTCAATGACGCTATCTGACCGGCAAGGTCGATTTCAAGTGCCCCATTGACGCCCACAAGCTGGTCTTCGGCGCCGAGGCTGGCGGGATGGTTGGTCACGTTGCTGGGAAAGAATTTTACGAACTCATTCTTCTGGATAAACTCATAGAGTTCCGCAGAGGGCCCCATGAAGGTGCAGTTGATCTCCCCGGGTCTGAACTTCTTATATTTCCCTGTGCAGATGCCTTTCTCCACCCACTGGGGAGCTCCCGTTGGTAGCATCTCGGTGAGGACGCCGATGTCTTTGAGGTCGGACTTGACGATAAGGTCCGATACCACCATGGGGAGGGCGCCGATGCCGATCTGGATGGTGTCGCGGTCCCGAAGGAGATTCACGACATTCTCTGCAATCTTGTGGTGGGCTTCCGTTGGAGTAGGCGGAGGGGGCGCCGGCAGTTTCACAGAATTCTGAACAATATGGGTCAGCTTTGATATGTGGAGCTTGGTGTATCCGAAGGCAGGCGGGTACTGGTCATTCTCCTCGGCGATGACCACACGGGCGCCGCCAATGATGCCTCTGCTCGTCTGGATGCCTTCGACGATGGAACGGGTATAAAAGAGGTCCGGCCCCAGGTTTACAAAGCCCTCTTTGTCCGGAGGGGTTACCATCAGGACAGCGACATCAGGCCTCCGATAGTAGGAATACTGCTTTGATGTCGAGAAGGAACTGACCGGTACATAGCGCCCATAGCTTTCGCTTACAGGGAAGCAGGACCTTATATTGGCCGTCCCCAAGAACCCCGCATTGATCCTGAAGCTCCCCCGGTATTCGGGCTTGAATAGCTTATACGGCCGCAAGGTCAGAAGGGCATTGAACTCGCAGTCCTTCACCTCATCCTTGCGGTCCGCAATGGCGTCCATGATAAGATTCGTGGGTTGGCCGAGGCAGAGGGGAGTCATAATCCGGTCTCCGCTTCTCACGGCGCGGGCCGCTTCTTCGGCTTTACATAATTTCTTATTGTAAAGATCTTTCCAGTCGACAGACGACATAATCAATCCCTCCTTTTTCTGGTCTGCTTGGATTGTTTAAACACTATAACTCACTGCGTTACTTGACTGGTGCAAAGTAGGCAATGTCGTAAATGTCCGCCTTTTTTTCAGGATTCCAGACGGCCTTTACTTTTGCTCCCTGCTTCAGTTTTTGTCTTAGCTTTTTAATGTTCTCCGTTTCAACGCCGCCGATGAAATGATGAAATCCGCAATCTGTCCCGGATAGCTGAATCAAGGCGATGATATAGGGAGGAGGCTTGACCTGTCCGTAGTACTCTGCCTTCACTAGGGTCCAGGAGATTATTTTCCCTTCCGGCTTCACGGGGACCCACTCAGTCCTGTCCGTGAAGCATTCGGGACAGAATGTCCTCGCTGGGACGTAAATCCTGCTGCAATGAGTGCATTTGGTTCCCCATATTTGTTCTTCCTTCAAACCATCGAAAAACCGGGTCCATGTCTTGCCCAAGGCCCACTGATAGGGCAGGGCCACATCATTTCTTATTGTTCTGTATTCCTTTGCCATGTTTTACCCTCCTCATTTCACCGGTTCGAAATAGGCAATATCAAGAATGTTCCCCTTTTTCTCCGTGCTCCAGACCGCCCTCACCCGGTCGCCCAGTTTCACTCTTTCCCTGACCTTGTCAAAGTCGGAGAGGTCGATTCCGGCGATTTGATGTATGAAGCCGCTGTCACTGCCATCCAGGCGAATCTGGGCGGAGATAAAGGGGATTTTAAGCTCCTGTGCGAAGAAGGGCATGTTTACATAAACCCAGGTTTCCACCACGCCTTCCTGGCTTACTTCGACCCATTCTTCCATATCCTCAAAACAGCGCGGACAGAAGCTCCTGGGGGGGACAAGTACCCTTGAGCACTTCCGGCATTTCTTGCCCATTATTTTTTCTTCCTTCAGGCAATCAAAAAAATGGCACCAGGTCCTGCCCAAGGCGAGTTCATAGGGGACCATGACCTGGCCCTTGACGATTCTGTGTTCTTCTTTTGACATTTCTTTCCTCCTTTACAGCTTCGATCCGACTATGGTCACCCCGTTGAACTGGTCCACACCGCCCATGGCATGGGAGAGGGCCAATTTTGCACCACCCACCTGTCGTGCGCCGGCTTTGCCTGTAACCTGCAGGGCCGCTTCCGCCAACCTGATCAGCCCTGTGGCGCCTATTGGGTTAGTGCACAGTGTTCCACCCGACGGACAGCAGGGAAGCTGGCCTCCTTTCTTGAAGGTTCCTTTCAATACGTAATCAGGCGCTTCACCACGTGGACAGAGCCCCAAACATTCATAAAAAATCATCTCCTGATAGGTGAAGGGATTGTAGATCTCGGCAACGTCGAGTTCCTTCAGGGGATTCCTGATGCCAGCCTGCTTGTAGGCTTCTTTTGCCGCTTCGGTTGCGCTCATCCATATGGCCTTGTCGCTTTCTCCATAGAAGAATTCTTCACCCCTGAAGCCCAGCCCTTTGATCCAGGCCGGTTTCTTGCAAATCTTCTTTGCCTTCTCCTCGCTGGCAAATATGACGGCGCAGGCGCCGTCCGAGGCCGGGCATACATCAAGGAGGCGGACAGGATAGGTGATGATACGCGCATTCTTGACTTCGTCCATGGTTACCCGGACCCTGATATGGGCGTGCGGGTTGTCCATGGCGTTGTCGTGATTGCTGACCGAAATCATTGCAGCCGCCTCACGGCCCTTGTCTTCGGGAATGTTGAAGCGGTACATCCACTCCATGCTCTGCATGGTAAAGACCCCCGGCGCTCCTGCCGCAAAGGTCCTCTGAAAAAAAGGATCGAAGACTGTTGTCATCGTCGCCTGGCCGTCTCCTTCTGACATCTTTTCGGAACCGACGACCAATACAATGTCGGCCATGCCCGAGGCCACCCAGTAGTACCCGCAGTGTCCGATGGATTGCCCGGTGCTTCCACATGTCTCCACTTTCAGCACAGGCTTATTGAGTGCACCCATGGCCTCGGCAAAATAAAAATGTGTCGACGAAACTCCCTCCATCATTGAGGGCATGGTCCCGAGAACGACACCGTCAATATCTTTTAAAGTGATCCCGGCGTCTTGAAGGGCTGCCGTAACAGATTCCCTTACCAGGTCGGGATAACATACATCAGACCGTCTTCCATGTTTGGTCTGGCCTGTCCCTATAATTGCAACTGCTTTCCCCATGATGTTTCCCTCCTGCTAAGATGATAGGATGACGACGGAGTGGCACTGGCCTCCGAATCCGTGTGTGCTGTGAGCCAGTGCTGTCCTTACTTTCTTATCCACTTGGTGCTCTCCAGCCTGGCCCTTGATCTGGAGGGCCGCTTCGGCAATGCGATAGAGGCCTCTTGCCGGATAGGGGTTTGTGGCAAGGACGCCCCCGGAGGGGTTCACAGGAAGAGCCCCGGCCATCTGTGTCATGCCGCTGTCAATCAGTTTTCCTCCTTGCCCCTCACTGCAGAGCCTCAAATGTTCGCACCACAGCAGTTCCTGGAAGGCATATGGCTCGCAGACTTCCGCAACGTCGATCCTCTTTTGAGGATCGCGGATACCGGCCATTTTATAGGCACGGGCAGCGGCCGTCTTCAACTGGCCGTTCAGGAGATCCCTGTCTCCCGGGATGAAGTGATCCATCGAACACCCGTAGCCCGTAAGCCATACGGGTTTCCCCGTAAGCTTCTTGGCTCTCTGCTCCGACGCAATCAAAACGGCGACAACGCCGTCGGACTTGGGTGAGCATTCCAGGGTCTTGAGAGGGTCATAGATTCTTTCCGACTCCATGACATCTTCTATACTCACTCTTTTCTTTACATGAGCGTAAGGGTTGAAAAGGGCATTGCCGCGGTTTTTGACGACCACCTTTGCGCACTGCTCTTCCGTTATCCCGTAGCGCTCGAGATATTGACGCATTTGCATCGCCGCCACAGCACTCTCGTTCAGTCCCACAGGCCTCAAATAAAAGGGATCTCCGTAAAAACTAGTGATCGGATCGTTGTCTGGGTTCTCGGATCCTTTGACGAGGGCGGTTACAAGAACGGTATCATAGTGGCCCGACATGATCCTCATGCATCCATAGATAAACGAGAAAGCCGACTCTTCTGCACGGGAGCCTTCCTTCAAAAAGGCGCCGATGCCATCCCAGTCAAAGGCATTTGCGCAGGAAAGCCCGCTGTGGAAAATATCTGCGGCGCCGGCAATGATACACCCTACCTCTTCACGCTTCAGTCCGGCTTTGTCGAGAATCTCCTTATTGACGGCGTATGTAAAATCCATAAGGCTCTCTTTTGACTCCACGCCGGAACTCTGTGCCACATGAGTAATGGCAACTCTTCGCATGGTTTTACCTCCTTGGTTTTTGGTATGAGACTGAGTTTAAACTCAGCATTGTCGTTGTTCTTGCCTATTTTTTTGGTCTCTTCCCACAGAGAACTTTGATGACGTATGTGACCAGCAATTCGCCCTTCTGGCTCACAATCCTGTTCTGCGTGGTCAGCACGCCTCTTTCGAGACCCTTGTCGCTAATCTCAGTGACCTCCACCTCACAGTGAATCGTATCCCCGATCTTCGTGGCCCCTGTAAAGCGCACAGACTCCATGCCGTAAAAGGCAATGAAAGATCGAGGAAGGAAGCTTGAATAGGGCCCAAGCCGGAAAGGCAGAACCATGCCTACGGACAGCGTCAGCATGCCGTGGGCTATCCTTTCCTTGAAGGGAGTTTTTTTCGCATACTCAACATCGGTGTGCAGGGGATGCCAGTCCCCCGTGAGAGCGGCGAAGAGGACGATGTCTGCTTCGGTTATTGTTCTTGCAGGGGAAACAAACTTTTCACCAACGATGTAGTCGTCGAGATATTCATATTCCTTTCCCATATTACCCTCTCTCACATTCCGAGCAGCTCTCTTGCAATTATGAGGCGTCGGATCTCGGATGTTCCTGCACCAATCTCGATCAGTTTGGCGTCTCTTAAGAAGCGTTGGACCGGATATTCGAGCATGTAGCCGTAACCGCCATGAATCTGGACAGCCTGATCGGCGATGCGGCTTGCCATCTCGGCATTGAAGAGAATGGATGCCGCCGCGAGCTTATGTATCTCAGTACCCTTGCCGCCTGTTCTTGCCTGTTCGGCAAGGACGGCCGCCTTGTAGCAGAGCATCTTCCCGGCCTCAAGCTGGGTGTACATGTCCGCCAGCTTGGCCTGAATGAGCTGGAAGGCGCCGATTGGTTTTCCAAACTGAACCCTTTCTTTGGCATACTTAAGGGAGAGTTCCAGACAGGCCTCGGCGATCCCGATGGATTCCCCGGCATAGAAAGCCCTCTCAACATCGAGACCGGACATCATGACGTTAATGCCCTTGTTCTCTTCCCCGAGGACGTTCTCTGCGGGAATTATGCAATCCTGCAATATCAGCTCCGCTGTTGGCGAGCCGCGGTGGCCATACTTCTTCAACTCCTTCGAAACGGAAAAACCGGGAAACCCGGTGTCCAGGATGAAGGCCGTGAGTCCCCGTGCGCCCTTTCCCTTGTCCGTCTTGGCATAGAGGACAATAGTGTTTGCCACTGACCCGTTGGTGATGAACATCTTCGTGCCGTTCACCACATAATGATCACCCTTCCTCATTGCGACGGTCTGGATATTGACGGCATCAGAGCCGGCATTAGGCTCTGTCAGTCCAAGAGCTCCAATGTGCTGCCCCGTGCAAAGGGGCGGCAAATATTTACTCTTTTGATTCGGGCTGGCATTGTGGTTGAGGTTATTGCAGCAGAGATTAGCATGGGCGCCCCAGGAAAGGGCAATGGCCGGACTTGCTTTTGACAGTTCTTCCAGGACGATGATGGCGGAGATTAGATCCGCTCCGGCGCCTCCATGCTCTTCAGCAACAGTGATCCCCATAATTCCCATGTTTGCCAGCTTCTGCCACATGCCATCGGGCCACTTGTCCTCTGCATCGATCTCCTCGGCGATGGGCCAGATTTCCTTTGCAGCAAAGTTACGAATGCTATCCCTCAACATGATATGATGTTCACTAAAATTGAAATCCATCTCTTATCTCCTGACTTTTTTAATTCGCATTGAGGAATCAAAAATTTACTTCTCCGATTCCCTTAAGACCAAGGATCTGCCTTGTTTCATCCGGGGTAGCCGGGTCGATGCCCAGTTCACGTGCAATCCGGACAATCTTCGCCACCTGCTCAGCGTTACTCTTGGCCATCATACCTTTTTCCAGGTAAAGGTTATCCTCCAGGCCGACGCGACAGTTGCCACCCAGCAACAGGGACTGGGTACAGATGGGGAACTGGGCCCGGCCGGCCACGCAGACGGAAAACTCGAAATCGCCGATGAGACGTTTTGTATAATCTACGAGAAACATGAGATTTTCCGGGCTCGCGGTGATACCGCCCAGGATGCCCATGACATATTGAATGTAGACGGGTTTTTTCACGTAGCCGCGCTCAATGAGAAATGCCACGTTGTTTATCATGCCGGAATCGTAAACCTCGAATTCAGGCTTAGTCCCCTGTTCGCTGAAGATCGTTGTGAACTCACGCATGGATTTGAAGGTGTTGGGGAAGATGAAATCTTCGGTCATGGCAAGATACTGAGGCTCCCAGTCGAACTTGAATTCCTTGAACTTGTCGAGGGCATGAAAAAGAGCGAAGTTGAGAGAGCCGGCATTAAAGGATGCGAGCTCCGGCTTGAATGTCGATACAGGTATCAGGCGCTGCTCCGCCGTCATGCCAAGCCCGCCACCGGTCGTGATGCAGACGATCATGTTGCACCTGCTCTTGATCGAGGTCACCACTTCCTTGATAAGATTCACATCGGGTGTCGGACGACCCGTCTGCGGATCACGAACATGGATATGCGCTACAGCTGCCCCCGCTTCACTGGCGGCAACCGCCTCGTCGGCAATCTGCACGGGCGTAATAGGGAGATAGGGAGACATGACCGGTGTGTGGATACTTCCGGTAATTGCGGCAGTGATAACGGCTTTTTCTTTCATCTCTGCACTCCTTTTCTTGTTCTTTTGCTTTTATGTCTTAAACGCAAGAAACAATCGCTT
Organism: Syntrophales bacterium; assembly: GCA_049512055.1. Classification (GTDB taxonomy): domain Bacteria; phylum Desulfobacterota; class Syntrophia; order Syntrophales; family UBA2185; genus Fen-1135. The sequence goes on from JBEKXK010000040.1 coordinate 14,653, forward strand.
TGCAGGAGAGCAAACAATGTGCCGCATATTCATATCTTCTTGAAAAGAAAAAAATAAAAAGGGGAAAGAATTTTGAGGAGTTGCTATTGGCGCCCCAAGAGACAATTATGAATTGTAACGACCCGCTTGATTAACGTCAAGAAGAACAGGGAATTTAAAGCGGCCTTGGATCTTAGGATTTGCTTGGCCGTAATAGAGAAGGATCACAACAATATAGTGAAAAGAGATAGCGCTCACCGATTTCTGGATGTCATGATGAAGTTATCGATCTTCTAATCATATTTTCTTGATCAGGAACTGAACAATTATTCTTTCGAGTCTTTCTTACATCGAACCTGAAAATCAGCGAATTGGATGATTTTAATCCATTCCCGGGACCTTCATTTATGGAATGTATTTTGATCGATCTGTAAAACACCTGAATCAGACGGGATTAGAAGATGGATAACGATGGACGAAATCAGGCCAGTGATTGGGCCGAATTAATCCACCAAGGATTTCAAGATGCGCCTTAGTCTTTGTCTGGTGATTCGTAAGGCTTCAGCCGTCCTGGACCTGTTGTTTTCGAACTGTTTCAGGATACTTTGCACGTAGGACGAGATAAGTCTGTCAAGGGGCATCGGGTCAAGGTTGTTGATCTTCGCCATGTTCGAGTTTCCGTCGGCGGACGTATTTTCAATGGGAATGTCTGACGACTTGATCATGTTGCCGTCGCTTAATAGCATTGCTCTTTCGATGATGTTTCTCAATTCCCGAATATTTCCCGGCCACGGATATCTTTTAAGTATTTCCAGCGCCTCGCCGTCACAGCCTCTGACGTTTTTGTTCAGGACTTTGTTGTAAGTACCGACGAAATAATCGATGAGGAGAGGAATGTCATTCTTTCTTTCTCTCAACGGCGGGATGACAAAGGAAATTACATTGAGGCGATAATATAGATCTTCCCTGAACTTTCCCATTTTCATTTGCTGCAGCAGGTCCTTATTGGTGGCGGCAACAATTCTCACATCGACTTCGATATGTTCTATTCCCCCCACCCGTTGAATCTTCTTCTCCTCCAGAAACCGTAACAACTTGACTTGGGTCTTATTGCTGATCTCCGCAATCTCATCGAGAAAAAGGGTCCCCCGATCCGCTAGCTCAAACATACCTTTTTTCCTCTTCACGGCACCCGTGAATGCCCCTTTCTCGTGGCCGAAGAGTTCGCTTTCAAGTATTCCCTCAGTGAGTGCGGCGCAGTTAACGGTGATTAGTGGATCATCGGAGCGCGGCCCGTTGTAATGAATGGCGTTGGCAAAAAGCTCTTTCCCGGTTCCGCTCTCTCCCATTATCAGCACGGTAGATTGAGCGTTCTGCGCAAGTCGTTTACTCTGGCTGATGAGAGTCTTGATTTTTGCGTTGGACGTTATAATATTTTCGAAAGTGTAAAGCTCCCTTCTTGTGGAGCGAATCTTATTTACCTCCGTTACCGCTTTTTGAGAAACAAGGCACTTGGCAAGAACGAATTTCAGCTCCTCGATATCAAATGGTTTTGCGATATAGTCATGGGCACCGAGTTTCATCGCTTCGACGGCCCCCTTAATACCACTGAATGCCGTCATGATGATAATGGGTACATTGTTGTCCATAGTCTTGATAGTTTTCAGCACCTGCATGCCGTCAAGCCCGGGAAGCCGGACATCGAGAAGAACGATATCGGCACTGCTCTCCCTGAAGGAATCCAGGGCTTCTTCGCCGGTCGTTGACGAAATGACCCTGTAGCCCTCTCTCGACAGAGCTTTGTACAGGGAAGTCAGAAGGAGCTTCTCGTCTTCAACGATCAGGATTGATGGCTTCAATCATTTCCTCCCGATGAGGTTAATCATTCTAATTGTGCAACGGGCAGTAAAATCCTGAACTTGGTCCCTTTATCCTTCAGGCTTTCCACTTCTATCATGCCGTTGTGATCTTCTATGATCTTGTGAGTTACCGTTAATCCAAGGCCGGTTCCACTGCTTTTGGTTGTAAAGAATGGATCGAAGATCCGGTTCATGTGTTTTGACGGAATGCCGATGCCTTCGTCAATGACATCCACTGAGAGCCAATTTTTTTCTTTGTCTCCCTGCTTTACTGAATCCGTTCTCACCGTGATTTTCCCGCTGCTGTTCGTGGATTCAATAGCATTAATAGTCAGGTTTAAAAAGACCTGCCGGAGTCGATAGGGGTCCGCCTTGATCATGGACGGTTTAGCATCGTATTCCGTCTCTAATTCAATTTTTTTCTTCGCCATTTCCTTCTTGAGCAGTGAAAGCGTCGTTGAAAGCAGATCATGAATGTCAAATTCTTCAGTGTGCAGCGGGGCGGGACGCACAAGGTCAAGAAGCTCGCGAATCAATAATTCGATCCGGTCTATTTCGTGAAGGATATTTTTCATTTCAGAGCTTTGAACGCCGCCTTCAGAAAGCTCACTTTCAAGATTCTGGACGGTAGTGTAAATGCCGGCCAGTGGGTTTCGTATCTCATGAGCAATTCCGGCCGCAATCCGCCCCAGAGCTGCAAACTTCTCCACACGCAAGAGATAATCGTCCATCCTTTTCTTTTCCGTCAGGTCAGAAATTATGGTGACGGCTCCCAGAGTATTGCGATTATCGTCGTGAACAGCGAAGCCGCTCAAATTAAGCACCAATTTCTTGTCATCCGCCCTTTGATAAGGAAAATCAAAAAAATGAGTATTCTCCAGCCGCTTCAATGCGTTGTATATTTCCCTCCTTTGATCCAGACTGAATTTGAAAACGTCCTGAATGCGAAGTTTTACTGCATCCTCCTTGGGAATATCCAGCAGTTCCTCCGCGCGTGGATTCAAATTGAGGATATTACCCATCAGGTCGCTTACGATAATGCCGTTTGTCGAACATTTAATAATGTTTTCAGAAAGGGCCTTTTCATCATTTAGAGCCTGATACAACCTTGCGTTCTCGATAATAATAGATGCCTGATTGGCAAATATGGTGAGAGATTCCACATCGTCATGAGTAATTTCCATGCGTGTCCGGTAACGGTCTACTCCAAGAAGGCCCAGGATCTTGCCCTTAATCTTGAGCGGGACATAAAGAACGGAATTCCGTTCCTGATATCGATTAATCACCTTATCAATGGGCGTCACGTCAGGGGCACTTTCCGTGTCGGGAATAAACCGGGGATCCCCATGGCCAATAACCTTTACTTCGTAGCAGTCGTGTTTTTCCAATATCAGCGGTTTTTCCCATGCCCGTTTTTCCCCATGAGGCGTAAAACCTTTGATGCACTTACATTCCAATTTTGTCTGGTCTGTATTTAGCAGCATGACTATGGCGCGGTCGAAATGCAGGCCGTGCATGGCACGATCCGTTATCTCGTTGAGCACCTTGCCCAGGTCCGGTGACCGCGTGAGGAGGGAACTGATCTCATAAATATGGCTTAATAGATTGTTATTTATTCTGAGTTTTTCGCTCAATGTGTTCTTCGAACGGGCCATTCTTTTCTTTTCCGTAAGACTTGCTGCGCATGAACAGGAAGATGCATAATCTTTCTAAGATCACGACACAAGGCTAATGCAAAAAGTGCTAAGGTTTTTTTGTTCTTTTTATATATCATGAGTAGCAATAAATATTCCAGGGAACCATTAAGCATCTAATTCAAATGAGCTACGTCCAAGGATGGGAGAGTTATCCTCAGTCCGGCCAGTTTATGTGCCACTGATTTTCTACAATAATATACGTAATCGTGAAAAAGCAGTCCTTAAGGGCGGGCCTCAGCGTATGTATATCCTAGTTCCCCCAAGAACTCAAATATCGTCCGCTGAAATTCTGCCGGGTTGTCGATGTGCAGAGGGTGGGTAGCTTTCGGTATCTCCGCGAATCTGCTCTCAGGAATTATATCGCTCATTTCTCTGGCAATCTGCTCGCTCATTACCCGGCTTTCTTTACCGCGGATGACAAGAGAGGGGCATCGAATATCCCGGAGGCAGGGTCGCAAATCATAATTATCAAAATGAGAGAGGGCCTCTCGATCAAACCGGCAGCGGAACTTACCGTCTTCTCCTTGCACAAGAGCATGTGAGGCAATATCGTAAAGCATGTTCTGTTCGGCATAGGGACTGTTCTTCTGGAGTTCGCAGATATATTGATCAATTGTTTCGTAAAAGGCAGGTAGTTCTTCATAAAGGTTGAGAAGATATTTCTTATTCCACTCGGGTGGACATGGTTCAATATCGGCATGAATGAGAGCGGACACGTTTTCCGGCCGCCAGGAAGCATAGCGGGTTGCATGCAAGGCTCCCATCGAGTGCGCCATGAGGATTATCCCCGTTAACTGAAGAGCCTGGATTATTTTGTCCAAATCGGTTACGTAATCCTCACAGCGATATGCCGGTGGAACAGCCCAGCCGCTAAGACCGTGGCCTCTCTGATCCAGGGCAATAATTCTTAGGTGATCAGCGGCATTCCGTGCAAAGTGGTCCCAGATGTGGGCATTGTCGCCGATACCGTGAAGCAGCACCATGGCCTGAGCGTGCTCACTCCCCCACTCAAGATAATGTAACTGCAGGTTGTCTATATGGATGAATTTATCTGTGGGATGATTCCTCATCATAGAATCTTTGGTAATGGCGAATCCTCTTATTCTTCTTTGTCGGTCCCGTGTACTCTGATCTTTCCGCTAAAATATGTTTCCTTGACATTTGCTGCCTTGTTTTTAGCCCATTGCTCAAGGCCCATCTTCTTTATCAAACACAAATTGAAAATCTTTGTGTTATGCGGCCTAAATGATGCCTGATCTGCGTAGGGATGAAGATGGTCACAGGGAAACTCGGCGCATTCATAACAGTGCGCAATGCCCTTCTCATTCGTGCATCTAAATACGGCGCAGGGCTTAGTGTCGCCCTGAAACGATATTGTACCCTGTTCATTTCTGCACCCAGCACATCTTGCCTTCTCAACAGACAGATTACGTTTCTCCGAGATCTTTGTTCTTAGGCTCATATCTTCGTTTGCCAAGTACGCTGGACAATTGAAGCAATCCAAGCCGCACGGTGCAGTCATTTGCTGATAATCCATGCTATCTCCTTTTCGCTTATTGAGTTAGACAAAACGTTGCGGATCACCGGCGGCAGTAAGCAGTCCGGTGGATTAGCTGGTTAGCGCCCTGGACTTATTATTGAAGCTCTCCGCAGCAAGCCACGGGAATGCGCTCGCTACCGAATTCAAACTGGATCTGATGGCCAAAGGGAGTCTTCGTAATCTTTGGTGAAGACCGGTGAGTTTGCCGTTAAATACTCTAAAGCCATATCTCCAGTGTTTTTGATCCCATGCTTTTTATTTGAGGGAATATAGATTGCATCTCCTGATGTCACTTCCCCGGTGTCGTCTTCAATAATCATGAGGCCTGTTCCTTTGATTATATAATAACATTGCTCCGGATCATGTGCGTGAATTGGCTGCCCCGATCCTCTGGGTATCGTGGAAATTTGGATAGACAGATTCTTGGTTGATGAGTTTTGTGGGCTAATAAGCATATGCGAAGTAGGGATTTCTAATTTGCCGGTATTCCGTGAATTGCTTTTATTGAAGATCTCCATATTCTCCTTTCTTACGAGCGATGAAAAAATGACTATTTGTAGAGTGGCTTTAACACAAAAACCAGCGGCGTTGTTGCGCAGTGAAAATGTCCGCTGGATTTATTTGTTAGATGCTTTAATTTTTTCCATATAAAATATTTCTATATTCCCACACTCATATTTATTTCTTTCGTAAATATTATATCCCAGTTTTTTGTAGAGATGGAGATTGTTATCGCTTTTTGAGCCAACAAAAAGCTCATATCGTTTTGGGCAATATGATTTCTCTATTTCTTGCATAAGGGCGGTCCCGATTCCTCGATTTTGCATGTCGGGGTGTACGGCCAATCTTCCTACATAACAAGTTCCATCTTTTTCATAAGCACGAACAGTCCCAATTACTTTGCCATCCAATACCACTTTTAGAATTATATGGTCTTCGAATTGATTTTCTATTTCTTCAAGGGTTTGCTTAAGAGGGACGATATCATAATTATTGTAGCGCTTGGCTTCGATTTGATAGGCCAATCTTTGTATTCTTAAGATTTCTTCGGCATCGTCTATTTCTGCTTTTGTTATTTGATAGTTCATTTCATTTTTCATCTAACAATTAATATGAACAGTTAGTTCTTATCCATATATCTGTTCATCAACAATAACGATGGTCAATAAAAAATCAAGTTATTTTTAGTATACAGAGGAAATGTCACAACCCTGAACGAATGTGAGGACTAGATTCCCGATCAGGTCGGGAATGACTTTGGGGGGACGAGAATGACGTGGGAGGGTAGTAGCCGACGAAGATATCATGCTTTTTTATCCAGCACCTCCCTGATCTTCTGGGAAAGGTTCGGCAGGTTGAAGGGTTTCTGGATAAAGCCGTTACAGCCCCTATCCATGATCTTCCGGGCATCCCCGTCTATGCTGTAGCCGCTGCAGAGGATGACTCGAACATCGGGGTTGATCTCCTTCATCCGACCATAGGTCTCTCCACAGGACATCACGGGCATGATCACGTCTAATATGACGAGGTCGATCGCCCCTGTTTTCCCGTTATAAAGGGCTAATGCCTCATTGCCGCTGGAGGCTGTGTATACAGTGTATCCGAGTGATTCGAGTATCTCTTTGCTCACCTTCAGATTCATCTGTTCGTCGTCCACAATGAGAATGGCCTCGGTGCCCCTGAGGACATTCTGCAAAGCCGGGGCTTCTGAGGGTATTTTCTTCTCGGAGGCGGGGAGATAGACGTTGAAGGTAGTTCCATGGTCAGGCTCGCTGTAGACGTTAATAAAGCCATTGTGACCCTTGATGATGCCATAGACCATGGAGAGGCCCAGTCCGGTGCCTCTCCCCATTTCTTTGGTGGTGAAGAATGGCTCGAAGATCCGGGCTTGGGTCTTCTCGTCCATCCCCGTGCCTGTATCGGTGACGGAGACCTTCACGTATCGGCCAGGCTTCATGTAGGGATGCTTCAAATCAGTCCGGGTGAGGACTATGTTGTCACTATCAAGGTAGAGATTGCCCCCTCCGGGCATGGCCTGCCAGGCATTGACAAAGAGATTCAAAAAGACCTGCTCCATCTGGCCCCTGTCCACCTCAGCAGGCCAGAGGTCTTTGTGCAGGTTTCGCTGAATGGTCACATTCTTATTTGTCCTGCTGAACATGACGGCGGTCTTATCTATGATCTCGTTGATATCGCTCGCCCTGACATCTATCCGGCCCCTGCGGGAAAAGGCGAGGAGTTGCCGTGTCAGTCCGGCGGCGCTCTCGACGATGGTCTCGATGTTCTGAAGCCTCACGTAACTCTGGTCTGAAGAATCCATCCCCGTCTTTGCCAGGGATGCATTGCCGAGGATGCCGGTGAGGAGGTTATTGAAGTCGTGGGCCAAGCCCCCGGCCAATGTGCCGATGGCTTCCATCTTCTGGGCATGGAGAAGCTGGGCTTCAAGCCTTTTTTGTTCCGTGACGTCTCTCATGAAGTTCAATGTCGCGGGCCTTCCTTCCCAATCGATACGAACCGCATTGACCTCAAACCAAAGTTCTTCTTTGGATCTATTGAGAACTCTGAAAGAGTATATACGTTGAGGAGATCCCCCCTGTAACCGCTTCTTGTGCTGCTCAACGACCATATCCAGATCTTTCGGATGGATATGTTGTGTAAAGGGAATACGGGCCAGCTCTTCCGCTGTATATCCCATGGTGTCTATGGTCTTTCTGTTGGGAAACTTGATCACGCCGTCTTGGGCAATGAAGATCATTTCGTTGGCGTTCTCAACAAGGAGGCGGTACTGCTCTTCCGATTCACTAAGTTTCTTCTCCGCCAGCTTGCGGTCGGTGGTGTCGCGCACGACGCCCCGGAATCCGGTCGGATGATTATCCGCGTCCCTGATGAGCGATATGGAAATTTCGATATCTCTGCGATCACCGTCCTTCCTGATAATCTGATACTCAAAGTTCCTCACCGGTTCGCCGGTTCGGTAGACCCGGTTGTATACCTGATAGACCTTGCGGGTATTCTCTTCATCAGTGTATTGGCGGTAATTCATCCCCGACAACTCTTCTCTCTCATAGCCCAACGTCTTGCGCAGCGACTCGTTGAAGAACATAAAGTTGCCTTTGAGGTCCACTTCATGGTAGCCCTCTTGCATATTTTCGATGATTGCTCGGTACTTTTCCTCACTCGCGCGCAGGGCCTCTTCAGCCAGCCTGCGCTCTGTGATGTCCTCCAGGGTTTCGACGGCAGCAACTATCATCCCCTGTGAATCCCGGATTGCAGCGGCAGTAAAGCGCAGCCACTTTCCACTCTCCCCCAGGGCAGGGAAAAAATCTGTGGCCTCATACGCATCTTCAATCAACGGAGACTTGATATACTTTCCGGAATACCACCGGGGAACAAGCTCAACAACCTCATCCACCAGCAAGTCTGCCAGGCAGGGTCTCTCTTCATTGTAAAAGGCCTTCCACTGCTCACAGGTGCCCACTACGACATCAGACTTGATGCTGCTCGTTTCTTCCAGCGCCTTGTTCCAATGGATTACCCGGTGGTTCTTCCCGATGACAAAGGCAGGGATCGGAGAACCATCGATAATACTCTGTAGCCGCTGTTCACTCTCCCGTAGCGCCTCATCCGCCTGCTTACGCTCGGTGATGTCCATCGAGTTTCCCAGGATGGCCCGTCGCCCCTCATATAAAATAGACGTTACGGTCTCCATGATCCATCGGGTTTCCAATTGTTTTGTGATAATCCTGAATTCATAAGGGGAACTCATTTCGCCAAGCAGCATGGCCTTGGCATTTTGTCTCACTTTTTCCCTGTCTTCCGGGCTAACCAACAGACCCGCTTCCTGATCTAACAGCTCTTCCTTTGTATAGCCTGCATAGGATGCCGCGTTGGAATTAATGAAACGGAAATTCCGGTCCTGCACCACATAAACACCAGCCATGGATTTTTCAGCAAGCGTCTTGTAAAGAGCCTCGCTTTGCCGAATGGCCTCTTTGGATTTGTCTATGACATAGATAATGCCTGAAAAAACCAAAATTAAAAAGCCTACGGAAATCGTTGCCAGAACGCCTATCAATTTATAAATCCTGATACGATCTGTCGGCGTCAGCAGCACAATGGACCATCCGTCCCTGTCAATCACTCTTCTGGAAACAAAATAATCATTTCCTGCTAAAGTGACTTCCGCACCATCGGCAATTTCCTTTTTAATAACAGCTTCAAAGTGCTTATTGCCGAATTGCTGGGAAGCAATCAATGTTTCCCGTGCTGCTTCGTCCAGCGGCCAGAGACTTTTTAGAACCATCGCCGGTGTGCTGGAAAGAAAAATAATGCCGTCACGGCTGATGAAAAAGCAAAAGGGGTATTTGCTGAAAAAGGCCTCAATCTCGTCAAGATCCTTTTTCATCGTGACCACACCAACCACTTTACCTAAACGATTCTTAACCGGGTGGCTTGCATAGAAACCTCTCTTTCCGGAAGTAATTCCCAGTCCAAAATAACGATAGGGATTGCCTCTGGATGCTTCCTGAAAGTAAGGGCGAAAACGATAGGATTTCCCCACAAAGCTGTCCGGATCGTGCCGGTTGGAGGATGCCACAGTCACACCATCGGCACCTATCAGGTAGGAGACCGATACGCTTAACGCGGAATTGTATCTGTCTAATGTGCTGTTGGCATGTTCGATATCCTGTTCCCCCTTAGACAGCAGTGCGGGAGCGATCCAGGGAGAACCAGCCAGGGATTTAACTGCCCCTTCAAATCTATTTAATGTAGAGGACACATAGGTGGACAGGGTTAATGCTGAAGCTTGGCTTTCTTCGATGATTTCCTGCCGCGCCATATTGCCAAGATAGTACGTTGCAAACCCGCCGGCAATGGCCACGATAAGCAGAAGAATAATCAATAATGAATAAAAAAAACGTCTCTTACTCAAGTGCAAGATTTCCCACGTGGGTAAAGCCATTAGACTCTGCGTTCTCCTTACTCGTGTTTAGAAAATTAATTTATAGTCTTTCGGTTAGGTCACGGAAGACCCGGCAATCCGGTTTCTCCGCTGCTCAGTCGCACATATACGCTTACATAATATCGCCAGAAATCACGAATAACTTAAGTTTTTTTAGGGGAGACGGTCAGTTTTGTAGGTTATTGTCGAGTGAAAGCTTGTATAGGTTGACCATTTCGGAAAAACAACATTGCAGGAAGTTATGTTAGAAAAAACAAGGTCAGCAGATTTCTCATAAGGACGGATGTTGCGCCAGCTCCTGCTTGTCGATGCAAGATAGCCCTTGACACGTAAAAACAGCCACCCTATACTTCTATCTATCGAAAGCAATACCTTATCAAACTGCAGCATGTGATCCACAGGAGACTCATCATGAAATGGACCGGCATGTATCTTATCGGTTATGTTGTGCTCATCAGTGGTGTTCTGGGCGCGCTCTGGAAAATGGGTGTTTTGGCCAGCATCGGCGTGGCATGGACAGTGATCGGAGTCGTAATATTGATTGGAGTCGGCATCATGATGGCAGTTTCCCACAGGGGCAATAGAGAAAAGATCGAACTCGACCGTCGTAGATAAACCGGCGGGCGCCCCGTCACGCTCGGGCATGACTCATCTATCAATGATATAGCACCCGTGTAACCACTTACGTTATAAGACCTCCCCAATGACTGAGAACCAACTCTACAGGTGTACCAGTTCTTGTGGAACCCTCACCGCCTTGACCTGCCCCGGAAACATGTGGTACAAATACAGGAGTAGGTCAGGCGAAACGATGATGCAAACAATTATAAGTATAGGTAAGCGTATCTTTCAGCCGGTGACGCACCTATGGCGGCGTATTCCGTTGCGTGGGCAGGAGAAAATACTGGTAATACTTCCGCTGCTTGCAATTACGATCTCCGCCGCTTTAGCCCTTTTCGGCAATCATCAGCGTGCCAATATTCAAGCCGATATTCAGCGACACTTTCATATGGTTAGGGACTTGAATGAAGCTGTCATCTTGATGGTCAATGCAGAAACCGGTATGCGCGGCTATCTTTTAACCAGGCGCGATGAGTTTCTACAACCCTATGCTACTGCATCGCAAAAACTCCAATTTGCAATGTCAGACCTACGCGCTTTAGCTGAAGCAGAGCCGAGCTATGAACCACGAATTAATAAGCTGCGCCTACTGAAAAAAATACAACTCCTCATTGACCGGCAAATGGCAGACCTCGCTTGGCAACAGCAGTACGTCACCAAATCGAACACCTTTCGTTTTTTTACTAAGGGAATGACCTTCGATACAAAAATATATGATCACCTCACCTCCGGGAAACGGACGATGGATGAAATACGCGTCAACTTAAATGCCATGCAAAACGAAGAAGAACAATTGCTGACCGAGCGTGTACAAGAGATCAATGCCATTCGTAAGCGCGATTATTTGGCTATTATTCTCGCGCTATTTATCGGATTGGGGACGCGGCTCATTGCTCGGTATCTTTTTAACAAGAGGAAGGCAATCGGGTCAGGCCTGAAAGAATGAAAGAAGCTTTTGGAATAATCACTCCCTGATGGAGTGAGTTTCTGTGGACAAACGGTGGGAAAGGGAGGAAGCGTCTTCTCTCAAAGCAAAGGAAATATTGCGGCAGACAAAAGATATTTAAAAGATCATTAAATCAGATAAACGGGAATATAAGAAATGAAGCACCATAACGTTGCCGTCATTCCGGCAGATGGGATCGGAGAAGAAGTCGTTCCTGAGGGGGTGAAGGCGTTGGATGTCGCCGGTGAGTTGACTGGAGAGTACAAATTCAAATACGAATATTTCTCATACGGCTGCAACTATTATCTCAAGCACGGCAAGATGATGGAGGATGAAGGCCTCAAGATTCTCAGACCATTTGATGCGATCTATTTCGGCGCGGTCGGCTCCCCTGCCGTGCCGGATCACATTTCTCTGCGCGGCTTGCGCCTGCCGATTTGCCAGGGCTTCGAACAGTACGTTTGTTATCGTCCGACCGAGCTCCTGCCCGGTGTGAAGACGCCGCTTGCAAACAAAAAAGCGGGCGACATTGATTTCATCGTCGTTCGTGAAAATACAGAAGGCGAATACACTGGGGCGGGCGGCCGTGCGCACCGCGGCCTGCCCATCGAGATCGCAGTAGAAACCTCCGTGTTCTCGCGCGTCGGCGTCGAGCGTGTGGCGCGGTACGCGTTCAGGCTTGCACAGGGCCGTCGCAAAAAACTGGTAAGTGCCACAAAATCGAATGCGCAGCAGCACTCATTCACGTTCTGGGACGAAGTGATAACGGAGGTGGGCAGAGAATTTCCGGATGTCAGTGTCGAGCGTGTGTTGATCGATGCTCTCGCGGCGCGGTTCATTTTGCATCCGGAATCGCTCGATGTCGTTGTCGCGTCAAATTTGTTAGGCGACATCCTCACCGATATCGCCGCGGCAATCAGCGGCAGCCTGGGCATTGCGCCCAGCGGCAACATCAATCCGGAACGCGATTATCCATCGATGTTCGAGCCGGTTCACGGTTCCGCGCCCGACATCGTGGATAAAGGCATCGCGAATCCGATTGCGATGATTTGGTGCGGTGCGATGATGCTCGATTTCTTAGGCCACAAGAAAGCGGCGAAGCTGATAGATTCCGCGATCAAAGCCGTGACTGCGGAGGGCCGTGCCCTGACGCCGGATCTGGGAGGCACTGCAAAGACAAAGGATGTCACTGATGCGATCATCGGCAAGATGCGCGCAATGGCAAAATAACCGCCCACCCGATTTACCTGGCTCCCTGACACGGACTCTCTTTATTTCACGTCACTATATTGATGTTACGGCCGATAGATTGAGAAGAGCCGCTGCTTCCATTAGCCTGGCTGGAACTGTCGAGCAAGCTTGCGAGTGAATTCTGAGCACCGCCCGTTTTGTGATGACCATGATGATGGCCCTTATGAGATACTGACTGAACATCCTGTTTCAGTTTTGCAAAAGCAGACTTTGCAGCCGACAGATCTCCTGACTGGAGCGCTTTACCGATTGCACTGAGATCAGCGAGAAGCGGGTTTTGGCTGCTGCCCTGCTGCCCATTTTGCGCCTGACTCGCGGAAGATAAGTTGGGCACAAATTGCTGGAGCGCCGCAAATGCCTGTTTGGCGGCATTCAGGTCGCCGGATTGCAGCGCCTGTCCGAGCTGCTGAAAGTCATTTGTTACTTGTCTGAATTTCGTTTGTGAGTTGCTGGTCTGGTTAATAGCGGTGTTCGCAAATATTCCGGATACTGCCATGAGGACCTCCTTCTCTCCCTTTCTCCTGTTACGGTCTTCGCCGTACTTGTTGTTAGCAAGCCGCATGCCAGAGCAGTCCGCTCGAGTGATACCGCCAATATCCTGATTTAACAATGGTTTCCAGAAAATGTTTTTCTTGATGATTTGCGCACCCGGAGACCATCGGGAAATAAATGTTTAACCCACAGTCTGCGACCGGTAAAATTTTCCTGGAAGCCTGTCGGGACGTTTTGAATGGAATATTAATCGAACTGCCGAGCAAACGGTGACGTCGAAAGAAGAGGTGATATCATGTCAGGGCAAGGGAACTGTTTGGCTGCGTTCAGGCAATCAAATCCAGTATTGAGCCTAGGGAGTTGGATGATGTTCCATCCGCGTTATTGGACTGCAATATTTGGAGAAGGGTTTGTGTCAGATCAGTATTCGTCTGAGAAGGATTTGTCTGTTCTATGGCATCCAGGAGCGTCGAAGCAACATCTGAAGACGCCGTGGACGCCGATGGCAAATTAGCAGCCGTGGAGCTTCCCGAAGATCCCGTAGACTGCGAAGCGGAATCAGGAGACGTGGCTGTAGTTTCCAGGGGAGTGGATGATAATGTCTCACCGAGCAGAACTTCCGCAAGTTGGGGATTGGATGCGAGTAAATTGGTCTTTGTCACTGCATTCAATGTTTCAGAAGTTTCTAGAAGACTCGTAAAATCCTGAGACGACTTTGGCTCAAACAAGGACTGAATTAATGATTCGCTGCTTTGCGTAAGAATCAGATTAACCATGTCCTTTAAATTGTTTGAAGATGAAGATGCGGGTTGTGAAACAGTCGCAGACTTGGAAGCTTGCGAGTTCGATGTCTGAGAACTGTTTTGAGAGGAAGATAAAAGATTATATATATTGCTGGTATTTAATCCGGAGATGCTTGACATGTGTTGTCATACCCTTCGCTAATTGTATCGGCGATTTCAAAAAAAACTTTAATAAATAATCTCGTTTCAATGTCGGCTTGTGAGTCACATCGCAAAATGGATCATCTAATTGATCTCCAGTAGCTTAAAAGCAAAATATTAATCAAGATCGTCCTGGATATTTTTTAATCAACTGGATACTTAGATTGGATACATTTTATCCACTCTCGCTTGAGACATTCCGGCGTGTATTAGATAATATTTAGCTATATTCGATGCTTGGCATACAGCATCCCATCGGTACATTTCTTGCTATTCACTGGATAATTCCATTATCTAAAAATGCCCCGGGGAGACATATAAATTTTTCTAAATACACTTTTAAAATATCGAAAGAGATGTCGCCGAGAATGAAGCATCTGACGGTGGTTTCTGTAGCAGGAGCGATAGCTATTTTATTAATTTCTATTTTCGCAGTTAAAATATCTTCTACAGTTCCTGCCAAGGTTGATTCGTCCAAAGCGTCTGTTATCAGAACAGCGAAAAGGACCAGGGTGACTTTTATAGGGGTAGTCAAAGGACTATCTGATACGACAATACTGGTTGAGCGTGCCGTTAAGGGAAAAGTGGAATTGATAGAGTTTGTTCTCGATAAACCCACGGAGAAAATAGAAGTCGGGGACAAAGTAAAAGTCAGCTTCATCAAGAAGGAAGGAAAGTACATTGCAGCGAACGTTACGCTGGTTGTTAACAAAAAAATAATAAAGAAGGACACTCCTAAGACGAAATGACAAAAAACATTATAAGACTGACGATATGTTTACTTCTCTTGCTTACGGCATACGGCGCTCTCGCAGCAAAAGGTGAACAAAAGGTGGCTGTGCTGCCATTTTCCGTACACAGCGCGGAAAGTATTGACTATGTCAAACAGGGCATTTGGGACATG
>JBEKXK010000041.1:0-29346 GCA_049512055.1 Syntrophales bacterium
CGCCGGTCGGGTGCAGTCTGTTGCAGTAAGGATTATCTGCGACAGGGAAGAAGAAATCCGGAAATTCGTCTCGCAAGAATACTGGCATATCACGGCACAGTTGGAAGGGAAGAATCCCCCTCCCTTTGAGGCTCGCCTTATCAGGGCCGATGGCAAGAAGTCACAGATAACCAATGAATCCCAATCGTCAGAAATTCTGGAGTACCTCAAAGCAGTTCCCTTTATTGTCGCAAAACAGGAAAAGAAAGAAATAAAGCGGTCTCCCCTCCCGCCATTTACGACGAGCAAGCTGCAGCAGGAATCCTCGCGATGGCTTCGTTTCTCTGCAAAAAAAACCATGAGCGTTGCCCAGAAGCTCTATGAAGGGATAGAATTAGGCGCTGAAGGCCCCGTCGGGCTGATTACATACATGAGAACCGACTCTCTCCGCACTGCTGAAGAAGCGATTAGAGACGTACGAAAATATATAGAGGAAAATTATGACTCCGCTTTCCTGCCTCCCAAGCCGAGGACATTCAAGAATTCTGCAACGGCCCAGGATGCCCACGAAGCCATAAGGCCATCATCCATGGCTTATAGACCCCAGGATATAAAAACATACTTGAGCAACGATGAATTTCGCCTCTACCAGCTGATATGGAACCGCTTCACGGCAAGCCAGATGAATCCCGCCGTACTTGATCAGACTACAATTGATACGCAAGCAGGGAGATACCTCTTCCGCGCGCAGGGATCGGTGATGAAATTCCCCGGATTTACGATCGTCTACACGGAAGGCAAAGAAAATGGAGAGGACGACAATGATTTCAGCAAGTACCTTCCCGATGTTTCCGTAGGCGAAACACTCAACCTTATTTCTTTGAAGCCGGAGCAGAAATTTACTCAACCTCCGCCTCGATTCACAGAAGCATCCCTCGTGAGAGAACTGGAAGAAAACGGTATTGGCAGACCCAGCACATACGCGAACATTCTTAGCACGATCCAGGACAGAGAGTATGTACGCCTGGAAAAAGGAAGGTTTATCCCGACGGAGCTGGGAACGCTCGTTACAGAATTGTTGGTGAAAAATTTTCCCAAGATACTTGACGTTGAATTTACGGCGTCTCTAGAAAATAAATTGGATCTGATCGAAGAGGGAAAGACGCAGAAGTTTGACACATTGAATGATTTCTATTCCTCCTTTGAAAAAGAGCTCAAGAATGCCGAGCTGCATATGAGAAATATCAAGAAGGAAGAAACACCCACGGATATCATATGCGACAAGTGTCAAAGCCCGATGATTATAAAATGGGGCAAGAGAGGCAGGTTTATAGCCTGTTCCAACTACCCCGCCTGCAAGAATACGATGAATATCCCCGAGGCCAATCAGGAAAACGGAAGCCCCGCTGAGACCCTGTCCACTGACACGGTATGTAGTCACTGCGGTAAAGGCATGATCATCAAGGAGGGAAGGTTTGGAAAATTTTTGGGCTGCTCCGGATATCCTGAATGCAAGAATACTATGCCCATCAACCTCGGCATAGAGTGTCCGGAAAAGGAATGCACGGGAAAGATCTGTGAAAAAAGAACGAGGAAAGGAAAAGTATTTTTCAGTTGCACCAACTATCCTTCCTGTACGTTTGCCATATGGGATAGACCCGTATCAGAGCCATGTCCCCAGTGCGGTGCACCGTTTCTCGTCGAAAAGCGCACTCCGCGAGGAGGCAGCCATAAGGCCTGCCGTGCGGCGGATTGCCGATACAAAGCCCCCCTGTAATAGAGATGCCTCCCGACAAACCCATCATTGTTATCGGCGGCGGCCTTGCCGGTTGCGAGGCAGCGTGGCAGTTATTGCAAAGGGGCCGCCAGGTTGTCATCTATGAAATGAAACCGGAGGCTTTTTCCCCCGCCCACAAATCACCCACCCTGGCAGAATTGGTATGCAGCAATTCACTTCGGTCTAACATGCCGCGAAACGCCGCGGGTCTCCTGAAGGAAGAGATGCGTATCATGAACTCTCTCATCATAGAGGCGGCGGATAGAACGGCAGTCCCTGCAGGCAAGGCCCTCGCCGTGGACAGGGCGCGTTTTTCCATGTATGTAGAAGAGAGGCTCCTTTCGCAGGGAAGGCTTACCATCATCAGGAAGGAATTGCAGGAGATCCCCGATGACCACGTGGTCATTATCGCAACGGGTCCTCTCACGTCTCACGCCCTGGCCAAGAGCATTACAGAACTTACCGGCAGCGGCTACCTTTACTTCTACGACGCCATCTCACCCATCATTGACGGGGACTCCATAGACTATACAAAGGTATTCCGGGCATCAAGGTATTGCGAAGGAGAAGGTGATTATCTGAATTGTCCTATGGAAAGGACAGAATATGAGCAGTTCTGGCAGGCGTTGATAGAAGGCGAAGAGGTCCCTCTGAAACCGTTTGAAGAATTGAAATTCTTCAGCGGGTGTCTCCCCATTGAAGTTCTTGCCCGAAGCGGAAAACATACCCTGGCGTTCGGGCCGATGAAGCCAGTGGGGCTGTTGGATCCAAAGACAGGGAAGCAGCCATATGCAGCGGTGCAATTACGGCAGGAGGATGAGGGCGGCAGACTCTTCAATATGGTGGGATTTCAGACAAAGCTTACCTGGCCGGAACAGCGTCGCATATTGAGAATGATTCCGGGACTGGAAGATGCAGAGTTTGCAAGATACGGGAGCATTCACCGCAATACGTTTATCAACTCACCCGCGCTCCTCAGAGGTTCGCTTCAATTGCGGACGAAGGACAATGTCTTTTTCGCCGGTCAGATTACGGGGGCGGAAGGATACGTAGAGTCCTCGGCAATCGGTCTTCTCGCCGGACTGAGCGTGGAATGTTGTCTTTCCGGCCGGATCATGACGCCACCACCCGCAACAACTGCGCTGGGCGCCATGCTGCACTATATCGTTCACGCGGATCAAAAAACTTTTCAGCCCATGAATATCAATTTCGGCATATTCCTGCCCCTGGGAGAAAAAGTTCCCAAGAAAGAGAGGGGTCAGTATTATGCGGAACGCTCCTTCAAGGCCCTGAGGGATTGGAAAGAAAGGCAGGGTTATGATCTTAGTTCATCATCAATGGCCGGGGAAAATACGCGTTAACCGTCTCAATCACGATGACTAAGCCTTTGCATCGAAGTAATATTGCTTGATCCGTGATACATACGTTCTGGTTTCCTTTGGCAACTTACCCGGATGCCGCTCCACATTTCCCATGCCCCAGTTATATGCAGCAAGTGCACGGTCGACATTGCCGTCATATCGATCGAGAAGGCCTTTCAAATAGCGTGTCCCTCCCATGACATTTTCATAAGGGTCATAAGGATCTTTGACGCCCAGATCTTTGGCAGTTTCCGGCATGAGCTGCATTAGCCCCATTGCTCCTTTGTGTGATGTGCTGTTACGGTTGAAATTGCTCTCCGCCTTTATGACTCCCCTTATCAAGTCAGGATCAACCTTGAACCTCTGAGCAGCGCTGCCAATTATGTCACTAATATCGTCTTTACGCGGGATATCGTCATTTTTTTGCGGCTCGTGCTGTATTTTTGACGCTGATGGTTCCGGCAGATACCCGGTGATATTCGGATTCATGAATCCCTGGAATGACTTGAACATATCACTGTCACGCTTATCGCCTGAAACTACTCGGAATAACCTCTCATTCATCTGCATTCTCATCGTAAGCAATAGCGTCTGAACCTGTTCCTTATCCAGGGTGGGCGCCACGGACATGGCATCTTTCAGGACAGCCTCAAAGGCACTGTTCTTGCGGGCGGCTTCATTCAGCATCCGCGCTTTGTAGGCTTGAATTTCTCTCGAATATGAAGGTTTCGTTTCTAAATTATTTCCTGGCGGAATAGCCATAATTAACCCCGGACTTTATATTATATCCATCTTACTTACAAAACACATGCCAACTTTTTTTGTTGTACGTTTCCTTTAATGTCTGAGCCGATAAAATACGTTCGACAAAATGACAATTTCATCCCGGCCTTACGGCACCATTTATAAACCTCTATTTTGGGGATTTTATTGAAGGTATTTCACTTCCATTTCGATGTGCAAGGTTTCGATTCTTGATCAATAAGTGATTTTTGACTGGATTCAGTAATGAAGCGGAGTCAGGAAGACTTGATGATTGCAGACGGCAATCCGCACCTTATAGTGCTTCTTTCGTTTGATATCTCATCAGCATAAAAGCCGGTCAGACACTACGTGTCCCTCTGTGCCGACGCAAGCTGGAACAAGGCAGATCTATCAGTGAATATCCCTATGAGATATTCACTGACAACTATTGAATCTTTACCTCTCTTCTATCAGAACCGTTAAATACACTATTTCGCTTGCTTCGTCTTATCGGGTCTACCCCTATGGTTACCCATGCTGTTCTGCGTTTGAATTTGATAATACCCTTCGATTCAATCAGGCTGTCTAAAACAAAATTCTTGACATAATCGTAACAATTGTCGACACGAATAACATGTATTAACATATTTTCACCTCCTCGCTCTGACCTACCCCCAGAGCATGTGCCACATTCAGAGTTAGAGTTCTGCAGTCTTGAGGGTTTCGCAAGAACTGGTCCACCTAAAGAGTGGCTGGATTGTCTTGTTTGTATACTGACTGTTATCTGACTACTTGTCTCGTGTCGATGACGGAGCCACTTGTCCATTCCCTTTTGCTCGCGGCGTGATCTTTTCGCGACACATTTTGAAGGCAAATGTCCCTAACGGAGAGTTTTCTGGTAGGCTTACCCACGCAGTTTCGCTCATTTTTGGGTCCGTAGTTTTCCCAGCCTTATCGAGCGCTGCAAAATCCGAGAGCTTGAACATCTTATCTGTACAGTTAACCTTGACGGACCGCCAAAGATAACTTAGATCCTTTGTTCCATCGGCCGGGTATTTTACCTGATCCCTGAAGAACACATATCGCTGGTCTACGACAGATACGGATGCCGGGCTGTAGTCAAAAAGTAACCCATCTTGGCTTTTTGCATAGAAGACCCATTCTTTTTCTTTTTCGGCTCGAATTGTCTCTGTCCATTTGGCCAAGACTTGAGGGTTCACCTGTTTCTGTGATTTTTCCATCACAACTGTTTCGGAAGATGAACCGGGACAATTGCTGGTACAAACCCATCCTTTAGCTTTCATGCAATCTGCAAATCCGCGACTCTTGCTGTCTTTAGCGCATTCCTCTTTTGCCACGTAATAATCGAATTGGGACAGGCTTGAGTCCGCAGGCTTAAAGATCATATTTGGAGAAGTACAACCAGCTAAGACAATGCTTGCTATTAATATTACCGTGATTGTACGCATATAGTCTCCTGCCTAATGAATTCACTGTCTGACGATAATTAAAATAATTAATATTGATGCGCATAACATGGCATGGGAGCGACTGCCAAAGACACGCTAATCCACTTATATTCCTTTGGGTGCGTCCTGTCTCGCGGGTTATCACGACATCTTATACGGATCGGTATAAAAAATCTCCTGTTTGATCTGCAATAAAATAAAAAACCCGTGCCTTCTTTCTTTAAGAGATACGGGGTTGTTATTACCTATTCCACATGTCCCTAACTAACAATTATGTGGGATGGAACTTATTCACCTTTATTTTTAAATATCACGATTTGCATTTGAAACTCCCATGCCGACGAGTCGGCACAAAGGAGAATGAAAATTTATCTACCGGGGATGTCCCTCTTTGTTTAATGGCCGGGATAGTTTATTTTGGAAGAACTATACCAGATAGGAGGGAAGGTTACCATGGATATTATAATCAAAAGGGGATGCGGCCTTGACGTTCACAAGAAAACAATAGCGGCATGTATCATGGGGATCGGCATAAAAAAGGAAATCAGGACATACGGTACGATGACGAATGATCTCCTGAGGCTCAAGGGATGGCTGAAAGAGAACAGTGTCACCCATGTGGCCATGGAAAGCACGGGGATATACTGGAAACCGGTATTCAACATCCTGGAAGACAGTTTTGACGTGGTCTTAGTGAACGCCCGGCATGTAAAGAATGTACCGGGGAGAAAAACGGATGTCCAGGACAGCGAATGGCTCTGCAAGCTGTTGAGGAGCGGGTTGGTGAAGGGCAGCTTCATCCCGCCCATAGAGGTGCGGGAGCTCAGGGACCTGACCAGGTACAAGAGGAAACTCATCCAGGCCGCAACTTCCGAGAAGCAGAGGATAGAGAAGATACTGGAGGACGCAAATATAAAACTTTCTTCCATTGCTTCGGATACATTCGGAGCAAGTGGAAGCAAAATGATAGAAGCGTTGATGAAGGGTGATCTTAACGCGGAAGAAATGGCAGAGTTAAGCAAGGGGCGGCTGAGGAGAAGGAAAGAAGAGCTCAGAGAGGCACTTGTGGGAAACATGCGGGAGAACCACAAGTTCATGATCAAGGCGTCCCTGGGACATATAAAGGCGATTGAGGAGGAACTCTCTGCCCTGGAATGCAGGATACAGGAGAAGATTGAGAGACACTTCAAGGTAGAATACGAACTCCTCAAAACGATACCAGGCGTGAAAGAGAATGCTTCGGTGATTATTGCAGAGATAGGCATCAATATGGATATATTCCCCACGGAGATGCATCTCTCTTCCTGGGCGGGGATGAGCCCGGGCAATAACGAAAGCGCCGGGAAGAAAAAACCGGGGACCATCACGCATGGCAATAAGTCTTTAAAAAGCGCCCTGACGGAATTCGCATGGGTGGCAGCAAAAACAGAAGGCACCTATCTGAGTGCGAAATACCGGAGCCTTGCGGGGAGACGGGGCCAGAAGAAGGCACTTGTTGCTGTCGGGCATAAGATACTGATCATGTGCTATCACATATTGAAACACAAAGTACCTTACAAAGAGCTTGGTGGGAACTATCTTGATGAGCGGAGAAGAAACCGCATCACAAAGGGCTATGTAAAGAGGCTTAACAACCTTGGATACACGGTAACTCTGCATGAGGCGGCATAACCGGCCAAAGTACGATAACTGAATCACGTGGAAAAAAGATCGGAGATTACTGGTGGTTTAAGACCCCGGATTTGAAACTGATCTCAGCCAGTCATAAGCACAAAACAATGTTGCCATAGAGCACGCAGGGGAAATTTTGAAACCGCACCTGGCTGTTCCACGTCCTAACAAGGAATTGGATAATCATATAGCGCGTTAATTAATTTTCAGGGGAAATCTACTACAAAAAGTGCAATTTCTGCATCAGGCTACAAAATAGCTACACTTGCTGAAGTTCAGCACCTTCTGTCGTCTGCACCTTTACCATCCATGTGGAGTACATGGAATACGATTATGAGCGGATATCTTTACCGGGGGATCATTGGGGGCGCCTATGATAATGGTACACAGACCACTGAAGAATGGGCTTGGGCATATGAACATTACAGTTGGCAGTATGCACGTATGTACGGTCCAGATCCTGATAAGGCGTCCGGTCTTCCAGATTTAGGAGTTTGGGTTGTCAATTCTCCGGGGGTTGTCCCTACTCCTAAACCCGCCACGATGCTGCTTCTTGGTCTTGGATTGGTGGATTGGCAGGAATCGGGAGAGTTGCACAATTAAATCTTTAGAACAGAAGGCAGGTTTAATCGGCTTTGCCTTCTTGTTTTTAAAACGACAAGGCCAAGTCATTGTCCAAATAATAATCACTCGGAAGCAGTGTCACATTAGTAGATGGAGAGAAAGACGGAATACGCATAATTTTGTCTTTATATGATGAGTAAACCAGAGGGTATTGATCTGCAAAAAGCTTTAGAGTTTCATCTTCATTTATTCCTGCATAATGATATCTAAACACCATAGAGGTTTCATTTGGCATTCTGTATCGCCGGAGAGATGGAACCGAGACATCGTCAATCACTATCTTGATGGTACCAAAATAGACCAACCTTCCTTCCGGCACTTCAACACGCAATATACTATCTTGATCATATCTATCCCCAATCCTTTTCTGAAGGCGAAGAATATAGAAGCCTGGACGGACAATTTTAAAGATATAGCCTCGGTTCTGTAACTTGCTTGCTTTGGTTAAACCAAACCCTTCACCTGCTATGTCGATTTGGTCTTCCGTTTTGCTCTTCTCCTCATGCAGGCTGAATTCCCAGAACACCGGAACCGTCTCTATATGACCAACGAAGATGGACTCAGTTGGATTAATGTCTGTAGAGACATTTCTGATGTTTCTTGTGCACCCAGGTAAGAAAAACAATATTAACAGACTTATGAAAAATAACCGCTTAATCAGTTTCTCATTTCTCCTAATTATAGTTTTGCAACCTATGACCTGCATAAATAGTTTTACCACATTTTATTTACATTTTATTTCCGCCATTCAGTAAGAGAACTTAAAAGGGATGTAACCTCCAGCTAAATAATAACCCAATTTAAGCGATTCGGTGGCGAAATCACGAACTCCTCTTTCTTGAGACCACCAATGGTCAAGTTGATAATCATTAAAGCAGGCAGAGGGAAAGATTTTAATTTGGAAAGGAAGGCCTGCGTATTGATATACAAGAAAGCTCCGCCGTGTGTGAAACCCTGGTGATACGAGGATGGCACTCTTCACTTCCTCTTTGGAGAGAACCTCCAACGCTCCTATCGCCGCTGTTACGGTTATCGGATGATGAATGCGGGTCAAAATGATTTTGAAATCTCTTTCTTTCAGACCCATGGTTTCCAATTCTTTCTTGACAAGATTGGGGTAATCTTCATTGAAAGCAAACGGCCTGTGCGAGGGCGCAATTCTATGCAAGACGACAATAATGCGTTTGACCTTTTCTGATGATAACAAATTCAATCCCCTCATCAGAACGCTCCGATCAATGAAATCAGTGCCTTCCAGAATGGCTATATCCGCAATGTAATCACCGTCGGGTGCCATGAATTTGCCTGCTTGCATCAGTATCGTCACTCGGAATGAGAAAATCATGATAATACTTAATAGTAGAAAGAGACAAATTCCTCCCCAAATCCATTTTGACTTATTTTTCATATGTTATTCCACGCAAAATTGATATATAAGTATTTTCTATATATTGCTTATCAATCAAAATCTACTTGTTTTGAATGGAAACCTCAACGAGAATTATTAATTACGTTTTCTCATGTTGTATGCATTCTAATAATAATACATCAAATATGGAAAGCCTTTCAATATCTGTGGAACCTAAGCGAGAGGCCTTTTATTTTTAAAGATGTCTTGTTCATAAAGGCGACTGGAGATTATTTCTCCTATTGGCCATGAAAGGAAGCGGCGGAACCGCTATACCTGCTACTAAGGAATGTCTCTATTGCTTATCGACCATTCTCATAAAGGCTTCTCGCTGTCCCCATTGTACGTCTTAATTGAAGGCATGAAGACTCAGAATACCAAGCAGCAGCGCACCTGTTCCTTAAATCCATTGGGCTTAGAGGATTTTTTCTCCCGTGATTGTTTATAACAATGTAAATACCTTTTACTCTTGACGTAGTCAGTCCATTCATAAATACAATATAGATCTGCTCTTGAAATTTGACCTCATTGAATCCGGCAGCGAGCGCATTCCCCGCAGCTTGCTGCGGGGTAAGAGAGCGAATGGGGAACATTATTATTCCTTAAGGATCGGAGATTCTCAGCAGTTTACTGCGGAGAGCTTCAACTATTTGTTGCCGCATCTGTAGATATTGAAGTGAAACTATAGACGGCGCTTATTCATTGAAACTTTCTTGACCTATACATATTGTTGGCACGGAGACGATAATAAAACACTTAAGTTAAGCCAGTTATTGCCGAAAATACATAATGCCACAGATAGTGATTTCACAGAAGGCAGTTGAGCCGTCAATCTCGGAATCGTGTGTCGGCTTCATATTCATATTGGGATAATAAATCTCTGAGGATTGTAAAGTAATTGGGAAAGACATCAAAAAAAATATTGTGGTCCCTTCAAAAATGGTTGTCCGATGTCCTAGGGACCCGCGAGTATTTTCGGTATCTTGAAAAAGAAGACCGCAGGAGACGCTTAGCCGGGCAATTTTTGACACTCATTACAATTGTCCTCGGGACTTACTATCTTGTCTGGCATTGTCAACACATCAACTGGGACGCCTGGTATTATTCTTTTGCTTTTTTTATTGCCGAATCGGTCGGGCTAGTCCTATTTTCTTTCTTCGCATTCAATGCCTGGTTTCTCAGATACCACGCCCCTGAAGGAGTCACTGTCGAGAAAACTTTCAGCGTAGACGTATTTATACCGGTTGCAGGCGAACCTGTTGAATTACTAAGGGAGACGGTGATAGGTGCTGTAAACATCGATTATGAAGATAAACGGGTGTACATTCTTGATGATAAGGGAAAGGCTGAATATAAAGAACTTGCCGAAAGCTACGGATGCGGATATTTCGCCAGAGAAGAACACAATAATGCGAAGGCTGGCAATCTGAACTATGCCTTTCAGCGGACAGAAGGAGATCTGATACTTACTCTCGATGCGGACCAGGTTCCTCGCTCCAGGATCATTAAGATGCTCATGGGCTATTTTAAGATTCCACAAATCGCTTTCGTGCAGAGCAAACAGGATTTTGAAGTTCCTGTCGGAGATCCCTTTGGAAATGCAGACCGTATTTTTTATAATGTAATGCAGGGCGGAAAAGATAACGATAATGCAGCCTTTTCGTGCGGATCAGGGGTCATCTATCGAAGAAAAGCCCTGCAGCAAATCGGAGGTTTCAGCACATGGAACATTGTGGAAGATGTCCATACCTCCTTGCTTTTGCATGACCGCGGCTGGCGGTCAGTTTACTACAATCATCCACTCACGAAGGGTACGGCTCCCGCCGATATCTATGGAGTATATAGACAACGAAAACAGTGGGCCGCTGACTCTTTGAGGCTTCTATTCTGGGACAGCCTTTTCCGGCGGAAGGGTCTGACCCTGAAACAAAAGCTTCAGTATTTTCATCTGGGATTTGTGTATCTGGTTTCAGCATTCATAATGCCCTTATTTTTCCTAACGCCGATCTTGGCGCTTCTTACCGAGGAATTCATATTGTCGGCTCCTGTTCGAGAATACGTACTTCATCGCGCACCCTACTTTATTTTTATGTCCCTGGCTTATGGGATGATTAACTACCCGACTCCCTACATGAGAGCCTTCCAGATGTGGACAGGACTCTTTCCTGCTTTTATACATGCCACGTGGATCGCTCTGTGTTCCAGAAAGGAAAAACCGCCGTATCGTGTCACCCATAAATCAGTAGGAAAAGCGAAAATCAAAAAACCCTGGGTTGCCGTTTCTCCCCAACTGGGAATCATAATCCTCGGATTATTCTCGGTTGTTTACGCTTTTATCACCGGTCGCATAGCATGGGATTTTTATCTACTCAATGTTCTCTGGGTCATCTGGGCAACGTGGACCATGAGCGGCGTTTGTCTCGCGGCGATA
The DNA here is from genome assembly GCA_049512055.1 of Syntrophales bacterium. Lineage (GTDB taxonomy): Bacteria > Desulfobacterota > Syntrophia > Syntrophales > UBA2185 > Fen-1135. Next base: position 11,465 of record JBEKXK010000041.1, read on the forward strand.
AAAAAACATCGCTGGCCCGAAAAAGCAGTATTGAGAAAAAGAAGAAGGGTGTCTTTTTTTTCGAAGTCGAAGGAATTGCTTGCGACGATTGCCATTTCGATAGCTGTCACTTTATTTTTTGCCACTGTGGACACACACAGCATGGACCAATTCATGAGCAATCTAAGGTATAAAGTTTTGCAAATTGCGCCTTCAGAAAAACCGACTGTCGAAATTGCAAAGGAAATCCCCCATGTTTCCATAGTTTCTGAACCGGGTCCGAAAAACTCGGTCGAGTACCCCGCAAAGCCGGCATTGGATGAGCAGCACGTAACGAAAGAAGAAACTTCGACAGAGCGATGGGCAATCCAGGTCTTTTCTGCACCTGATCAGAATCAGGCCGAGCTTTATAAAAAGAAATTAACAGCTGCAGGATTTCCCGTATATACAATGCCGGCCGTTGTAAAAGGTAAGTCATGGATTCGCATCCGTGTCGGCTTCTTTAAGAGCATAAATGAGGCGAAGGAGATCGGTGATACCATTCAAAGAAAAGGATTGATGCCAGAAGGCCCGTACTGGATTATGAAGGTCTCGCCAGGGGAGAAGGAAATCCCACATGTTTCCATAGGTTCTGAACCGGGCCCGAAAACCTTGGTCGAGTACCACGCAAAGCAGGCGCCGGATCAGCGGCGCGCAACTAAAGAACAAACTTCAACACAGCAATGGGCAATCCAAGTCTTTTCTGCACCTGATCAGAATCAGGCCGAGCTTTATAAAAAGAAATTAACAGCGGCAGGATTTCCCGCATATTTAGTACCAGCCTCTGTAAACGGTAAGCCATGGATTCGAGTACGTGTCGGTTTCTTTAAGAGCATGGATGATGCCAAGGAGGTCAGTGATACCATTAAGAGAAAAGGCTTGATGCCGGAAGGCCCGTTGTGGATTGTTAAGGTCTCGTCAAAGGAGAAGGAGAATTTTCTCAGAAATGGAAATTGATGAGCCATCGTTGGGTCTTTATCTCCCCGATGATTTTTATTCTGCTCCTCGGAGAGCAGGGCAATACGGGCTTTCACTGGGGAAAAGGATTCATATCCTTTCTTTTTATATCGCATGGGATTCCGAAAATGCGAAACCAGATCTTGCAGGAATTCAGAACGTCATGATGAGCGGCTACGTTCCCATGATTACCTGGGAACCCTGGCGGCGTCCTGCAGTGTCGGAAGGCATGAGACCCGGGGATCAACCCGATTTTTCTCTCAAAGCGATATTGAGTGGAAAGCATGATGATTATATCCGACAATGGGCGCATGATCTGAAGGAACTTGCTCTCCCGGTTTTCTTTCGGCCTATGCATGAGATGAATGGGAATTGGTATCCCTGGTGCGGAAAAGTTAACAATAATAAACCGGAACATTACATCAAGACCTGGCTTTATATCCGGTCTATATTTCGCGAGGCACAGAATGACAAATTGATCTGGGTGTGGTCACCTTATGTACATTCAGTCCCGGAAGAGCCGGAAAATGAAATGTGGCACTACTTCCCGGGAATTGAAGAAGTCGATTGGCTCGGTTTGGATGGCTACAATTGGGGCGTCAATCGTGAATGGTCCAGATGGCAAAATTTCCGCGAGATTTTTGATAGAGGGTATGACATACTGATGGGGATGGCTCCTGAAAAACCGTTCATGATTGCAGAGGTCGGGTGTACGGAAGAAGGCGGCAACAAGGGCAAATGGATCGAAGAGGCGTTTAAGGATTTGAAAGACAGATTTGTTCGAATCAGGACTCTTGTATGGTTTAATGTGATCAAGGAATGTGATTGGCGCATCGAATCTTCTCAAGAAAGCTTAACCTCCTTTAGAAAAAACTGGAGTCTTTGGTAAAGAGATAACAAGATGGATAAAGAAAAAGATGAAATAAAGAGTGACAATTCTTCAGGCGCAAACAAGAGTGGAACCATCGTCTCCGCTGTCTTCTTGACCTTTATTATTCTGTCCATTGTTTACTGTCCTTTCAGTTTCGCAGCCGATGTTTTCACCTTTGCTGGCGGTGAAATTGATGGTCACGGGCAGAGCTTTTCCTACCTCGGGGTGGACGTGACCGAACACGTAAATAAGACGATCGCTGTCGCCGGAAGAATAATACCCAATTATCTGACTTACAAGTATTATTCCGGGAATACCCTGATAGAGGCAAGTTCGCCAGGCGTTTTTGCAGTTGGGGGAATAAAATTATTTTGGGATCGATCAATGTTGGGAATTTACGGAGGGCTGGAATTCAGAAATACTACTCTTGATCCTGATGATACAAACAATAGTGCACGCGGGGAAAAAACCGGAGGTCTCATTCAAGGAGAATTCGATAGCTGGCTAACCAGCAGGAATAATCTGAACATATTTGCGAGCTATGGCGGCGTGAGTGATTTTTTTTATGAGAAAGGCAGACTCAAACAGCAGGTAACCAATCTTGATTACAAGAAATCGTATTCTCTGTTCGCAGGGGTGGAACAATTTGTCGGTAGAAACGTGGATTTTCATGGAGAAGGTGTCGGACTTGCACTGGAGTTATTTTATATTCCCGAAAAATGCTCCATCGCAATACGGAGCGGTTATAAACACGATTCAACCTTCGGGAACGGCGCCTATTGGGGATTGGACCTGTATAAAGGATTCTAGAATCTGTGTATGCTCGTTAGCGTATTTTTCGTGTCTGCTAACATGTATTTCTCTATTTTTAAAAAGTGTCGAAAAAATTTACAATCTACGAACTATAAGTAATACATTGTAATACATAAGCATTTATTCTCTGTGCTTGATATTTCATATGAAAACTGTCGGCAATATTTACAATTTGTAATTAAGGTCATGAAGGAATGCTAAACTGATGGATGCTGATATGAAAAGTAAATCATTAAATATATCAATGATATATATTAATACAACCGTTTCAATTTAACAATAATTTTAGTTAGAGAACGGATCTTGCATATTATGAATCTTAATCAACGCTTAGCAACTATGGCAAGACATAAGAAGAGGGGATAACCTATGTTAAGTATATACAAAAGAATACTTGTGATTTTGATATTTGCTTTTCTTTCCCTGGGACTTACAAATGGCTTGGCTTACGGTACCCTAATCAACCTTGATGCCAGGGAAGATGCCGGTCTGTACCCGGGGCAACCAGCTTATCTTAACTTCCTTAGTAATGGGATAGAGTATCCCGGTCCCGCAACAGACCCGGGCTGGACACATTATACCCCTGATTTTCCTGGAGATCCTCGCAGTGTTGATACCTACGCTTACAATGCAAGTATTCCCGGCTCATGGGTTTTACAATCCGCTGGTAACGTCTGGTCTTCTGATAAAGTTGTCGGAGAATCTCTTACAGCTCTTCCTGCCGGCACTTACAGGATATCTCCGGCAAGCGGTGCTTTCATGTATTCTTTCTCAGATAATCCTCCCTATAATAGATTCTGGTGGGAATTGCAAATCGAGGTCAAAGAAGGTAGTACTGAATCTTATTATATGCTTGGATCCTATGACAGTCAGGATTCCGCATCTGCAGCTTTTGATGCAGTAAAAAATGAAGATATCTATATTTCTATCGCACAGGGCGGCTCTCTGAGCTTCTGGATCTGGGATTGGAACTCTATCGACAATTCCGGGAGCCTCGCCTTCAATGTTGCGGTTGTTCCCGAACCGTCAACATTTCTGCTCTTGACTATGGGACTCGCCTTTCTGATACGGAGAATCCGAAGTTAACTCACTCACTCAATTCAATACCCATTCCCCTTTCAGGTGTTTAACCCTGCCCAGGAGGATTGTAATGAAAGGAAAACCCAAACTGCCAATCCTCGTGGCGATTGGTCTCCTTATATTCTTCAACACGACCCAAGCCTTTGGCTCCGAAAATACTGCTGAACCAGATGCAAAATACACATTTACATCCGACTGGTTTACAGGCAATATACCGTCCTGGACACGCATCCTCCATGAAATGAAAGGCAAGCCAAACCTGACGTATCTCGAGATAGGGCCTTACGAAGGACGCTCCTTTTTGTGGGTAATGGATAATATCCTTACCCATCCTTCCTCCAGGGCCATCGCCATTGATACCTTTGACAAAATTTTCGACAGTGACCCTGAAAAGGTATTCCTCGAAAACGTGCGCCGTTCCGGCCACTCATCAAAAATCAGGGTAATCAAGGGTTTTTCGCAGGAGAAGCTGAGACAACTTACACTGAACAGTGTCGATCTGATCTATATCGACGGCGACCATAGAAGCAAGGGAGTGATCATGGACGCCATTCTCTCATGGGATCTCCTGAAAGAGGGTGGGATTCTCATCTTTGACGACTATAAATTAGATTACAATCTTCCAATGGAAATGCGACCGGAATTTGCCATCGATGTCTTCCTGAGTCTTTTCCCGGACGAACTTCAGATCCTGGTCAATGATTATCAGCTTATCGTCCGAAAGAGCAAATATCAATGCATTGAGGCCATGGGCGTTATTAAACGATTGGAAATGCCCTTGGTCTGTTCGCATCTGGGTTCATACGTCTACTACTGGAAGCCTCAGAAGCTCTACGAAGCTTCGACATACCGGGAAATCGCCCTTAGTCAGAAAGATATCTCTATCATTGAGAAGACCTTGTTAGGCCGCAAATTGGGTTTCAGGCTGGAAGTTGATAAGAAGGAAACGGATATTTACAGGAACTTGCTTAACAGGTTGGGGCTCCGGGATATCGGCATTTCATCTCAAGAAAAATAAAAAGTGGTGTAGATTCTAACCAACGTTACTTCTACTGAAGCCCCTTAGCACCCGCTTTTTCTACCTAAAGCGTTGCTGTTGAACAGCCACGCCGCCAGGCCTGCCAGTATAGTACCGAATCCGACCAGGCTCTCCATTGGCTTCTGCACCACTGTGAATGCGGTCATGCCAAGAACCCCCAACAAGAACAGCCAGGGAACATACGGAAAGCCGGGAACGCGCAGTGCGTTTCCTTCACGGCGCCGGAGAACAAGCAAGGCAGCCACAGTTGCTGCCGTACTGATGCCAAGCGTAAAACCTATGTAAGTTAATAATGCATCAAAGGAAGATGTCCAAAGCAGAAGCATCGCAAGCGCAGCCTGGAGAGCAATTGCGGCCCGCGGAGGCCCTTCCGACACCGCCAACCATGCAGGCAGATAACCGTCAGCCGCCATTTTTGCACAAACCCGCGGTCCCGCCATCACTAGTGACGAGGTGCTGCTGATCAAGACGAGCGCTATTACACCGGCAACAATTTCCTCAAGAGCCGGTCCGCCGATGGCGCGCGCCGCAATCCTTCCCACCTCCAGTTGACCGGTCAAATCTTTGAGAGGAGCAGCAAACACGAAAACTGCGTTTAGCGCTAAGTAAAGAATCGTCACTAGTGTAGTGCCCAACAGGAGAGATTTTGGCAAATTTCGTTCCGGATCACGCACTTCACCACCGATGTAAACCGCCGCGTTCCAGCCGGAATAGCTGAAAGAAATCCAGACTAATGAAACACCAAATGCAGAAACCGAAAACTCCGGATAGGTTTCGACTGCATGCGGCTTAAGATATATGCAAGCCAATGTGACAAAAGCCACGATCAACACAACGTTGATGAATACCGCAAAGTTTTGTACCTGTGCACCGCGCCGAACTTCAATCGCGTGCACTACTGCACAAAGCAGGATCAACATGGTGCCGCTGAAAGCAGGGGAAACATGTCCCAGCCATGGCTGCGCGTACTTTCCAAATGCAAAAACTGATGCCGCAAGCGGAGCCGAGAAGCCCACAAGCAAAGAAATCCAGCCTGCGACGTAGCCGGCTGCCGGATGCAGTGTGCGTGACAGAAAACAATATTCACCCCCGGATTCGGGGATGCGTTTCGCAAGCGATCCGTAGCACAGAGCTCCTAGTGCCGCTTGTACGCCTCCCACTGCCCAGGCCGCCAGTACAAACCAGGGAGACCCAAGGTCTGCCAAAAGAAATCCGCTGGTGGAAAAAACGCCCGATCCTATCATGCTCGCAACTACGAGAGCAGTAGCGCTTGTTAAACTAAGATTCATTGCAAAGTTACCATTCTGTTGATTGTCACATTATGAACACAGAAATTACAGCGCCTGCAAGCGCTATATAGAATATGTCCATCGGAATCAACTGCTGCTTTTGCCCGGGAGATGGCCATCCCCGCAATGCCGTCCCAGAAAACGAAGGCGGAGAGGAGGGCAATGATAAGGCTTCTGTAATTGTTTGCAATGTTCCTGCCAAAGGAATATACAGAATGAAGAATGATGGCGACTAATATTACCTGCAGACCGCTAAAAAGAGAGATAAATATGGGAAGGTCGCTGAAACGTGCATAGAAAAAGGAGAGAATCAATATCAGAATGAAGGAAGGCAATCCAAAACCCAGATAAGCGGCAAACGCCCCGGAGATTCCACTAACCCTGAGACCCACATATGCTGCCGTCTGCATGCCGGTTGCACCCGGGATGGATTGGCAAAGCGCCGCACCGCTCTTGAAATCCGTCTCATCCAGCCATTCCAGGGCGTCGGCGGTCTTTCTGTCCTTGCCGCCTTTCATATTCTTTTTTCGACAGTCATCGGAATGATGGTAAGAGTCTCTTCTGTTTCAATTCCTCTATGGCCATCAATCCTTCATTCTTGCTGACAAACGGGCCTGCCAACACCCTGTACCACGTTTCTTTTTGCGATACTTTCCAAGGTACAATCTCCATCTTCCTCCCCGGTAAGTCAATACCATCTACGTATCGGGCAGCAAGTTCGGGATTCAAAAAAGTTCCCAGGTGAACTTTACATACACCATTTGAATACTGCAGAAGCAACAATGATTCTGTAATTTCGGGAATCTTGATTTTCTGATCGACTAAGATCAGATTGGGATCAGCAATCTCCGGGTTCAGTTTCAAAATATGGTCTACCAGTGTCGTATTCGCCTCGTTATAATATTTACGAGCCAATATAGATAGAGTCGTCCCGACTCTCACTTCAACTATTTTTTTTAAACGAATCCCCGTATTGGGTTGACTCATAACAGTTGCCGATGCGGCAGGAGTTTGTGGAGTTTCGGGTGAGGCATTCCTGATCTCCGGATTCGGGGTGTTTGGAGCCGGTTCAGGAACGACATGCCGTTTATCTTTCGGCTTGGAAGTTTCAACTTTATCTCTAATGGCCGAAAGTTCGATTACATTTTTTGACTTCTGCGCAGTCAGAATATATTTCACGTAGTCCTTATTGAAGAGCATAACCATCGCAAAGATAGCCAATGCCAGAAAAGCATAGGCAATTTTACGAGGCAGATTTCTTTTCTTCCTGGAAGACGGCTTTGAATACCCTTCCTCAGTTAAGATGTTTTTTTCTCTCCGAACCTTCCTTACAGTGGAAGCGGAGATCCTTTTCTCAGAGAGGATATAACCAAGAAACAATGCATTACTGCACAGGATATTGATTGCGCGAGGGGTTCCTCTTGCGTACCGGCAGATCAGGGATAAAGCTTCATCTGTGAAGATTTCAGAGCTGCCGCTACCCACTATTTTTAAACGATGATCGATGTATTGCAGGGATTCTTCTTCAGTCAAAGGGCTGATCTGAGAACTGACCACAATCCGCTGATTAATCTGTCTTATAGATTCAGAACGTAGTTTTGCCTTGAGCTCCGGCTGACCAACCATCACAATCTGAAGCAGCTTTGATCTGCTCGTCTCCAAATTTGAGAGCAAGCGCAATTCTTCGATTGCCTCCAGGCTTATGTTTTGGGCGTCGTCAATAATGATCACAACATTCTCATCCTGTTCCAAGGTTCGAATCAGGTAGTTGTAGAGATCATGCAGCATGGATCCCTTGACTTCGATTTTTAGAGGAAGTCCCAGATTGAGGAGAATTTCCTTCAACAGTTGTTCGAAGGAAATTTGACTCTCGGGAAAAAAGATCGTCTTTACGTTCCTGTCTAATGTGTTTATCAGATGTTTAATAAGTGTGGTTTTGCCGGTACCTTCTTCTCCCAGGAGGAGGACAAATCCTTTCCTCTGGTTGATCCCATAGGACAATCCAGCTAAGGCTTCGCTATGGCTTTCTGATGAGAAAAAGAATTTTGGATCCGGCGGCATGTCAAAGGGATTCTCTGAAAAGCCGTAAAATCGAGTATACGCAATCATTTCAATATCCTTTGTAGTGGCATGACTTGCTACAAGAAAATGTACCACATTCAGAGTTAGAGTTCTACCATAAACGCATTGTCTGTCGGTTTCCCGGATCTCGAAAAATCAAGCGCTGCTTCGTTTTCATGAGCCCACGCCACCATAGTTCTTCCAGAGGTAATAGGTCTGCCCCGTGATTCCCATCTTCCTGATCACTTCGGCCACCGCAATAATTTCCTTATGCCAGAAAACCAACTTATCCGCTGGTACAGCTTTAAGGGTAAATGTCAAACATTACCGGTTAGATATGATATTTATTGCCATAAGTAACAAAATACTCTTGACAAGACAGCATTATTATTTCAAATTTCTGCCGTCATTATAAAATTTTACTTTAACAATTATAACTTTTGAAGATAAAGACAGGCACTGAAATGATGGATGATGCAAAAAGGACGAAAAAAGACCTCGTCAAAGAATTAACCGCTCTCCGTAGGCGCATTGCCGAATTGGAACAATTGGAGGCCGACTGGAAAAACGCACGATTGGATCTTTCTGAAAGAATGGGTCACTATTTTACGCTTGTCGATCAACCAGACGATGCCATCTTCGTTATTTTTGACAGAAAGTTTGAATTTGTCAATCCGAGGTTCGAAGAACTCTTCGGTGTGACAATGGATGAAGTATGCAGCCCTGATTTCAACCTACTTGACCTGATCGCCCCCGAAAGCCGCAAGCTTGCGGTGGAACATATACAGAAAGGATTCGGGGGGAAATTCTCATCCCGGCAGTTTCAATTTGCCGGCATCACTAAAGATGGACGAAAAATTGAATGTGAAACAACCGTCCTGTTTATACCTTACAAATGGGGAATAGCAGTTCATGGCGTCCTGCGCAACGTAACCGTGCGCAAGCGAATTGACGAAGAGCTGCAGAGAGAACGAAGCGATTTACAGCTAATTCTTAATTCAATACCGACCAGTATTTACTATACAGACAGAGAGCATCGATTTATACAGATTAATGAAGCGTTTTCTAAATCACTCGGTCGACCGAAGAAATCAATTCTTGGAAAGACTATTTCAGAACTCTTCCCTAACCTTCCTCCGCATCAGGTAGCCCGTTGCCATGAAGATAACGACAGTGTCATGTCACTGGGCCAATCAAAACGCGGCATAATAGAGATGTACCCCTCTGCCCGCGGACATCGCTGGATTCAGACCGACAAGATGCCTTACGGGAGTGAGGACGGATCCATCATAGGTGTGATCAGCTTATCTATAGACATCAGCGAATTCAGGGAAACAGAAGAGAAGCTCTGGTACCTCAGTTTTCATGATGTACTAACGGGCCTCTACAATCGGGCGTATTTTGCAGAGGAAATGGTCAGGCATGAGCACAGCAGGTTATTTCCACTGAGCATAATTGTCACTACCGTGAATAACCTGATATCAGTCAATGCCGCTCGCGGAATTGAAGCTGGAAATGAGCTTTTGAAGCGTGCTGCACACGTACTTAAAGTATTCCGCGGTGAAGATATAGTTGCAAGAGTTGGAGGAAGCAAATTCGCGGCGCTCTTGCCGCTGTCTGATGAAACAATTGCAGAAAACGCGGTAGCCCGTCTCAGAAATGCCCTCTCAGCCCAATCTCAGGAGTACAGCGACGCACCGCTCCTTCTGTCATTCGGGGTAGCCACCGGCCGGAAAGGAAGCCATTTATCTGATCTCCTCAAACAGGCAGAAGAGAACATATCCAGGTGAAAGCAAGAAGGTCAGGCGGATTGCCTGTCCCTCCTGTTAATTACTTTATCAATTTAAGAGTCGCTCGTGTCTCCTCGGCGCCTTCAAAGTTGGGGTCTATCTTCAACGCCTGATTGAGCTCTTTCTTTGCCAGATCAAGATTTCCGTTTTTGTAATACGACATTCCTAAGTGATATTTGATCACAGGATGATTCGGAATCTTTTCGTTCGCTTCTTTCAGATAAACGATGGCCCTGCTTGGAACATTTTTCTTGTAGTAAATCCAACCCAATGTATCCGAGATATAAGGATCAGCCGGAACCTGCTCTTTTGCTTTCTGGGCCAAATCAAGCGCCACATCGATGTTTCCCCCTTTCTCTGCGTATATATATGCAAGATTATTCTGGGCAGGCGCGAAGCTGGGATTTAATTTGAGCGCCTTGACATAATAGTCCCTTGCCTCAACGTATTTCTTCTCACTTTCATAAATCATTCCCATGGCCATATAGGCGCCAAGAGAATTAGGGTCCTTTTCAATCGCTGCAAGATATGAACTTTTTGCCTTGTCTATCATATTGTGACGCACATAGAATTTAGCAAGAGAGGTATTAAGCTCCGGTGAATTGGGGCTCAGCTCGATTGCCTTTTTCAAGTTATTCTCTGCGTTCGTTAAATCATTATTAGCATCATATACACTTCCAAGGATGTTATAGAGTATAGGATTGTTCGGTAAGATTTTCATCTGCTCCCCTACCCTGTCTAACGCCTTCTCATAATCTTTCTTGGTCACGTAGTATGTGACAATGAACCGCAGGGGCTCTATATAATTTGGCTGCAGCGATAGAGCTTTTTCAAACTTCGCCAGGGCGTCTTTTTCCTTTTTCTGAAATAGTAATATCCTGCCGATCTGCGTGTAGCCTACCGGGTTGTTAGGCGCCATTTTTATCACCTGCTCGTAGATAGTCAAGGCGCCGGAAATATTTCTCTTCTTTATGTAAGCATTGCCCATGACTAAATAGGCCTGCATACTTTGTGGATAGTCTTTCAAGACCGCTTTGGCCTCATCTATAGCTTGATCATAGGCTGCCTCCCTCAAGTAGATGTCAGCCGCGAGCAGCCTAGGTTCCTGCCATTTTGGACTCAGTTTTATTGCCTCTGCCAGAGCAGTTTTCGCCTGCTGATCGTCTCTATTTCCAATATAAGCCATAGCCAGGAGGTAATTAGCCATAGGCGATTTTGGATTGTCTTTCAGATATGCCTGAAACAGATTCTGAGCCTCACTGAATTGATTTTTGCTTAAATAGATCCTTCCTTTCAAGAGCAGACCTTCATCGCTTTTGGGATTAATGCTGATAATTTTTTCCGTTAACTGAAGTCCTTCGTCATACTTCCTTTCGTCTATGTAAAAATCGGCCAGCCGCGCCAGGCCCTGGATATTTTTCGAATCCTTATCAACAGCCTCTTTAAACGCCGCTTCGGCTTTATCTTTTTTACCCCATGCAAGATAAAAATTTCCCAGGTAAATACGTATAGATATATTTTTGGGTGCTAATTCCGTGCTTTTTAAGTACTGTTTTTCCGCCTCTTCAGGTCTATTCGTGGCTTCATAAAACTTTCCCAGTGTCATGTATGAGTTTACATTTTCCGGCGCTATTCTTACACCCTCTAGGTACTCTCGTTCCGCCAGTTCCTTATTCCCCGTTCGGGCATAAAACTCAGCCAGAGAATACCGCGCCACGAGGTTTTTCTCATCCAATTTGACCGCGGCCTTGAGCGTTTCCTCTGCATTAGGAAGATCTTTTTTCACCATATAAAGATTGGCCAGCTGAAGGTACGCTTCAAGCTTTTTGTTCCCTTCAGCGGCCTTCTTCGCCTCTGAAATGGCCTGATCGACGTTCTTTTCGGCAAGACTGATATTACTCAACAAAAGGTGTGCCAACGAATCTTTTGCGTCGACTGCCAGAACAATCGCAGCCTGCTCTTTTGCTTTTTTTAGATCTCCTGCTAGAAGATATAAATAACCTAAATGGTTCTGTGCTTCTAACATGCTCGGAGCAAGTTCGACAGTTTTCAACATCTCTTTATACGATTCACGTATTAATCCCGCCTTCAAATAGGCTACTCCCAATTTATAATGGGCCCTGTGATCATTTGGATCAATCTGAATGACATTCTTATATTCTAAAATAGCCTCCTGCATCTTGTTTTCCGAAAAATACTGTTCACCTTTTTTCCAGTGTCTCTCTTTTTTCGCTTCCGGCGAGCACCCCGACAGCAACAAAAAAAGGAAACAAAAAAGTATGAGAGAAACCCATATCCAAATTCTTTTTCTATCAAACTGCATTGCCGATCTCCTTCTGTCTTCGAACATATCGTCAACATCCTATTAATTAATTGATAGACGTCTCGTCTGTATTGCGCTCCATGAGATGATTAAATTTTCGTCTTATATAAAATAAACCACTCTATTTATCACACAAAGTATTACATTTTTTCCAAATATTATTTATCTCCGTCGTATACTATCTTGTATCATATCGATCTACTTGGCATATTTCAAGAAATATATTTGAGAATCTATTCATAAAAAAATCTCGACATATATAATATTTTTTGATAACTCTATGCGTTACAAAAATTATTAAATTTCATCAGGAGCAATGGGAGATGACAATTTGTAATACTCAGAAAATCATAGTGGGATTGATTTTTATTCTTATGATACTGCCATCGTCAGCTTACCCCCAGCAGAATAAAGATGCCGCATCACCTCAAAAGACTCAGGCCGCATCACCTCAAAAGACTGAGGCCATGCCACCTCAAAAGACTCAGGGTCAAATTGCCACTGATAGCAACGACTACATCATAGGGCCCGAAGATGTCCTTTATATCCATATATGGAAAGAAGAATCCATGACAAAAACCGTTCCGGTCAGAATGGATGGCAAGATATCTTTACCGCTTGTAGATGATGTTCAGGCGGCGGATTTGACACCGCTCCAGTTGAAAGTGGTTCTAACAAACAAACTGAAGAATGTCATTGACAACCCGACCGTTTCCGTCACCGTCATGGAAGCAAACAGTTTTAAAGTGTATGTCTCTGGTGAGGTCAAAACTCCTGGTGTTCTCCGGCTTCGCAGCGAAACATCATTCCTGCAGCTCATGACTATGGTCGGAGGTTTTACGGACTGGGCGGACAAGAAAAAGATTGTGATCGTCAGGAAGGAAAAGGGTGCGGAAAAAAGAATAAAGGTCAATTACAAGAAGATACTCGATGGTGGGGAACCGGACATAATCATTAACCGGGGAGATATGGTGATCGTACCATGAAGACACTCGCAGGGATTATAGCAATTATTATCTTTGTATGTTTACCCGCCCCCGTCCATGCTGCTGACGGAACTGCAACACCTGGGTTTCACCCTTACGTTTCTCTTTCGGAAGAATACAATGATAATATCTATCTGACGGCCACAAACAAAAAAGACGATTTTATTACCACCTTGACGCCTGGATTGAAGTACACAAACTCCGATGCCGTATCGGGTGTGGACCTTGATTTTAACCTTGGTTTCGTGTCTTACGCAAAAGAATCGCAGGATAATTATATCGGTGCCAATGGATCATTAAACGCCAAATATCTTACCAAGGAGCATGTGAATTTTTACCTGAGGGACACCATCATCCGCTCTGAGAATCCAAGAGAGCAGGAACCCCTCACCACAGCAGAACAAAACCAGTACGTACTCTCCACGCAGAATAGCAGGGCTATATACTGGCGTAATGTGCTGGCGCCCACGGTCGAATATCAATTCGGCGCGGAAAACCGCTTGGGACTCAATTACCGCAATAACATCTACAGGACAGATAACGTAGTAAGTCAGAACAGCCAGGAAAACTATGTAAACCCATTTGTCGATTACTGGTTTGATCAGAGAAACGGCCTCCACCTGGAGTATGGCTATACTATAGGTGATTTTCAAAGTTCTCCCAATATGACAGGTCACATGGGAAATGTCCGCTACACAAACCGTTTAGACCCCAAGGCGGCGGTTTTCGGAGAATACACATTTACAAGGCGTGAATTTAGTGAATTTAATCCCCCATCTATAAATTATGACATCCATGAACCATCTGTGGGTATGACATACACCTTTAGTCCTACCTGGAACGCATCGGCACAGGTAGGATATTTCTGGTATGAACCGGATACTGGTTCCAGAATAGAAGGCCCCACTTATAAAGCCAGCATTGTAAATCGTGATGTCCAGACGACTTATGTCGTAAGCCTTCAGGGTGGATATAATCTAGATTATTTTACTTCAGAAAATCTCGGGTTTAGCCGATATCACAGGTTGACAGGCTCGATAACGCACTTCCTGGAAAAGAGAACATCCATAGGTTTTGCCGGCAACATTGAGCGGGCAAACTATACTTCTCAAGATAGGGAAGACTGGATCTGGGGAGTTGTCGGCACATTGTCTCACACGCCTTCAAAATGGCTGACATTGGCCTTAGAGGTATCGCACAGGGAACAGGATTCTAATATCGATATAAACGATTACACAGAAAATAGAGTAATGGTAAGAATAACAGCCACATACTGAAAGAGGTTTCTATCATCGTCTTCATTAACCATTGCCATCTCATAATACTGGATTCAGGCCGGAGCCTGCCCGTGAATGTCTTTATCGGGGGCAGGAATGACACCGGAAATTGTTTCTGGTCATTAACATTATAGGAATTAAATATATGATCAATTTTGCACGCAGCTATAACTTCGACGATTACATAGAAATTTTACGGAGGAGAATCTGGTACATTGTAATTCCATTTCTGGTTATCATTATTGGTACAGCTCTCTATCTGATATCCGCCCCCAGAATCTATAAGGCATCAACCCTCATTCTCGTGACACCACAAAAAGTGCCGGAAGTGTATGTTCGTCCCACGGTAACATCAAGAATTGAAGAACGCCTCCAATCCATCTCGCAAGAGGTTTTGAGCAGGACGCGCCTGGAGCAGGTTATTAGTCAATATGGCCTCTATAAAAATGAGAGCAAGAATCTTTCCCGTGAAGCGGTCGTAGAGTTAATGCTGAAGGACATAATACTCGGGTTACCCAAGAAGAATGAAGACAGAGATTTTTTTACAATCAGCTACCAGGGGACAGATCCGAACATAGTTGCTACCGTTGCCAACAGGCTGGCCTCCCTCTTTATCGAAGAGAATTTAAAACTGATGGAGCAGCGGGCTGTGGGGACGACGGAGTTTCTCGCCGACGAGCTTGCCGCCAAGAAGGTAAAGCTGGAAGAGCTCGAAGCAGTCGTTTCACAGTACAAGAGACAGCACATGGGCGAACTCCCTGAGCAGCGAGATACCAATCTGAGAATTTTAGAACAATACCAGAGCCAATACCAGAGAGTCGGTGAGAATTTGAGGGCCGCTCAGGACCGTAAATTGTATCTCCAAAAGCAGCTTGCCGACCTTGAATTACCGATAACGGGCCCAGGCGCCGCTTCTACATCAAGATCGCCGGGCGGATTAACATCTTCATCAAGTCCCGAGACAGCCGGTACCTATGAATCTCAAAAGGATTCTCTAACGAAACTACTTGATGACTTAAGAGCAAAGTACACAGAAAGCCACCCCGATGTGGTTATGGTAAAGAAGAAACTTGCCGATTTAGAAAAAAAGAAGGATGTCTATGATATCAAGAAAGACCCAAGATACAGGGCACTGGCAAATCAACTATCATTAACCGACATTGAGATAAAGCGGTTCCAAAACCAAGAACCCCAAATTGCATCCCAGATCAATATATACAGGGGGAGGATTGAAAATCTTCCTTCGCGCGAGCAGGAGATGGCTTCACAGTTCCGGGAATATAATAACACCAAGGAATCGTACGAGCTTCTCTTGAAAAAGAGTCAGGAAGCCCAGCAGTCGGAAAACCTTGAACGGCGACAGAAAGGGGAACAGTTCAGGATAATTGATCCGGCCCGCGTACCGGAACAGCCTTTCTCACCTGATATACCGAAAGTCCTTCTCATTGGTTTTGTGATCAGCATAGGATGCGGTTTTGGCTGCGCAATTATTCGGGAACAACTGGATAGATCCTTCCACGATGCCGGCGATGTGGAAGTCACTCTCGGGCTCAGGGTTCTGGCGACGATTCCCACAATCGAACAAAAGACTGCCTGATTGTTGGATTGTTTTAATAATAACTCAGTACTATTGTTATTTCTCGACGCGACTGTCATTTCGAGCAACACGAGAAACCCTTGTCCTGACAACGTGGAAAAAAATCTTAGAGATTTCTCCCCGCGGTCCGAAATGACATGGAACCTACAAAATGTATGAAAAATTTTATGGCTTTAAAGAAAAGCCTTTTAATATAACACCTGACCCCAGGTTTGTCTATTTCAGTGAGACTCATAAAGAAGCCCTCGCCCATCTGAGATATGCAATCAGGGAAGGAAAGGGATTTAGTGTCATCACCGGAGAAGTGGGAACAGGAAAAACGACGCTTGTACATACGCTCTTGAATAAACTAGACGGAAACGTTCGCACCGCTTATATTTTCAACCCCGTCATGGCTCCTGAGGACTTTCTCAATTATATTTGTGAGGACCTGGGATTAAAATCAGACGGTGTCAAGTCACGTGGGCAAAATCTTGCGGCGCTGCATAATTTTCTTCTCAACTGCTATGCTCAGAATGAGCGCGTATTTTTAATTATCGATGAGGCACAGAGCCTCGATACTAAACTTCTGGAAGAGGTGCGTTTGCTTACGAACCTTGAAACTTCAACAAACAAGCTTCTCCATGTCATTCTTCTGGGACAACCGGAGTTGAATAAGGCTCTCTCAGACGAGCGGTTCCGGGCTTTAAAGCAGAGGGTTACTACTCGATATAACCTGAGTACTCTGAATCTCGCGGACACGAAAGAATACATCCTTCACCGGCTGAAGAAGGCGGGAGCCCGCAACCTCTCAGTGTTCGATGAAAGCGCTATAAAGGAAATATATAAATACTCAAAAGGCATCCCCCGTGTGATCAACATTGTATGCGACAATGCCCTGATCACGG
The DNA here is from genome assembly GCA_049512055.1 of Syntrophales bacterium. Classification (GTDB taxonomy): domain Bacteria; phylum Desulfobacterota; class Syntrophia; order Syntrophales; family UBA2185; genus Fen-1135. The sequence goes on from JBEKXK010000041.1 coordinate 28,453, forward strand.
GATTTTCACAGGAGCGAATCCGAATCGGAAAACCAATAATTGAAGAGGTAATCAAAGATCTGGAAGGACCAGACGCGACTAAAAAGAGGAGATTGTTGCCTATACTGCTTCTCATTCTAATTCCGCTTCTGTGTGTATTATTTGTTATGTCTTGGCCTTTTATCAATCATTCGGGAATTTGGAATTATTTAAGAATATTTAGTATCAAATGGTGATTTTTTTGACAATTTTATTCCCCCCTTTGAAAAAAAGGGGATTTTGAGGACTGTAAGACGGGCGTCTCGTCTGTGTGCAATATAATGAACGAAATAAAATTTGTTTGAGGTCCAATCAACTATGGGTAAAATGTTTGAAGCGCTGCATAAGGCGGAAAAAGACAGAATACAGGAACCTCGAGAAGAACCTGTTAAGACTACAGGTGATGATGGCGTTTTAGACAATAAATTGGTCTCATTTTTTCAGCCTGGGTCCATAGTAGCGGAGCAGTTTAAAAAGCTGAGAACATACCTTTTCAGACCCGGTCTGCAAAATCCTCCGAGGACGATCCTTGTGACAAGCGCTTTCAGCGGTGAAGGCAAAAGCCTCGTATCTACAAACCTGGCTATAAGTATCGCCGTTGAATTGCATAGCTACGCCTTACTGGTTGATTGTGACCTGCGGAATCCGACACTTTCAAGGTGGTTTGGCCTCCAGGAATCACGAGGTCTTTCGGATTACCTGCTGGGAAAGAGAGAACTGTCCGAGCTTCTGGTAAAAACCCAGGTCGATAAGCTGAGCCTTCTTTGCGGCGGCAGCTCCCAGGAAAATCCCGTGGAACTGATCGGATCAAAAAGAATGGAAGCCCTAGTTGAAGAATTGAAATGGCGTTACCCCGACCGCTACATTATTCTCGAC
>JBEKXK010000042.1:0-28908 GCA_049512055.1 Syntrophales bacterium
GAAATCATGCTGGAAGAATCCGTTCTCGGCTGGAAAGAATTCGAACTGGAGGTGATGCGGGACAGGGCGGATAATGTCGTGATCATCTGTTCCATAGAAAATTTTGATCCCATGGGAATTCACACCGGCGAGTCGATTACCGTTGCGCCCGCCCAGACCCTGACCGATGTGGAGTATCAGCGGATGCGGGATGCGGCCATTGCCATAATGCGGGAAATAGGCGTGGAGACCGGCGGATCGAACGTGCAGTTCGCGATAAATCCCCGAGACGGTGAAATGGTTGTCATCGAGATGAACCCGCGTGTGTCACGGTCTTCTGCCCTCGCATCCAAAGCAACGGGCTTCCCCATTGCAAAAATCGCGGCGAAGCTTGCCGTCGGTTATACCCTTGACGAGATCCCCAATGACATCACCAAGGAAACGATGGCTTCTTTCGAACCGACCATTGACTACTGTGTTGTAAAGATTCCCCGCTGGACTTTTGAAAAATTTCCCGAGACAGAAGATGTATTGACGACGTCCATGAAATCCGTGGGAGAGACCATGTCCATCGGCCGTACCTTTACGGAAGCCCTCCAGAAGGCGATCCGCTCGCTCGAAATAGGTCGATACAGCATGAAAATTTCTTTGCCCGCCGATATTGGCAATGCAGAGGAATTCCTGGCTTCTAAATTAAGGACGCCAAACTCCCTGCGGCTGTTCTACATCGCTGCTGCCCTTCATCACGGGATGACCATAGAGGAAATCGCCCATCTCACATGGATCGATCCTTGGTTCCTGCACCAGATAGAGGTCATCGTCGAGGCGGAAAAGATTCTTGAGACAACGGCGCCTTCAGTCGAAGCATTGCGGGATGCCAAACGGATGGGGTTTTCCGATAGATATCTTGGCGAACTCTGGGGAAAACCGGAAGCGGAGATCCGTGAAGAGCGGTTTCGTGAAAATATCCTGCCTGTCTTCAAACTCGTCGATACCTGCGCGGCTGAATTTGAGGCCTATACCCCGTACTATTACTCCACCTACGAGATCGAAGACGAAGCACGGTCATCATCGAAACCCAAAGTTGTCATCCTGGGGGGAGGCCCGAACCGCATCGGCCAGGGTATTGAATTCGATTACTGCTGCGTCCATGCGTCGTTTGCCCTGCGTGAAGAAGGTTATGAGAGTATCATGGTGAATTCCAACCCGGAAACAGTGAGTACCGATTACGACACGTCGGACAAATTGTTCTTCGAGCCGGTGACGCTCGAAGATGTGCTTCATATACTCAATACGGAAAATCCTCTGGGAGTAATAGTCCAGTTTGGAGGACAGACTCCCCTCAACCTTGCCAAGGGTCTGGAAGCCGCAGGGGCGCGGATCCTGGGCACATCTCCCGACGCAATCGACCGCGCCGAAGACAGGAAGCGTTTCCAGGACATTGTTAATCGCTTGGACCTCAGGCAACCGGATAACGATACGGCAACGGACATCAAGGGAGCGCTCAAGGCGGCCCGGAGGATCGGATTCCCCGTTCTGGTCAGGCCTTCCTATGTCCTGGGGGGAAGATCCATGGAGATTGTGTACGATGAGGAAACCTTGAGCCAGTTCATGGAAAGGGCCATTGCCGCTTCCCCGGATCATCCCATACTGATTGACAAATTCCTCCAGGATGCGATTGAAGTAGATGTGGACGCAATAAGTGACGGCACGGATACAGTTATCGGCGGCATCATGGAACATATTGAAGAAGCCGGCATCCATTCCGGAGACAGCGCCTGCGTACTTCCAGCCATCACGTTTTCTCAGGAACTTCTGGAGACAATAGAAAAGCAGACAAAGCTTATCGCCCGGGAGCTGGGTGTAGTCGGCCTCATGAACATTCAGTATGCCGTAAAAGACGGCGTTCTTTATGTTCTGGAGGTCAATCCGCGGGCATCCCGGACTATTCCATTTGTCAGCAAGGCTATCGGCGTGCCTCTCGCCAAGCTGGCGACCAAGATAATGCTGGGGCGATCATTAAAAGAATTGGGATTTACGCAAACCATATGGCCGGAACATATCTCTGTAAAAGAGGCCGTATTCCCTTTCAACAGGTTTCCGAATGTGGACGTCCTCCTTGGTCCAGAAATGAAGTCCACCGGTGAAGTGATGGGGATTGACCATTCTTTTGGAATGGCCTTTGCCAAATCACAGATGGCTGCAGGATTCAGTCTACCCCTCGATGGAGGAGTATTTATCAGCGTAAATGACATTCACAAGGATAAAATCGTGCCCGTCGCCCGTTCATTTCAAAATATGGGATTCCATATAATGGCCACTCGCGGCACTGCGGCCCATCTCGAAAGACACGGCATAAAGACGGAGGCCATTTTCAAGGTCAGCGAGGGGCGACCCCATGTTGTGGATCGTATCAAGAATGGCGATATTCAGGTGGTCATCAATACAAGCGTGGGACGAAGGTCAAGCCTTGACGCCTATCACATACGACGTGGTGCACTCACTTATAATGTTCTTTACACGACGACGATTGCCGGGGCCAAGGCTTTGAACGAGGCTATTATGGCATTGAAGAAGGAGAACTGGGAGGTTTCTCCTCTTCAGGATTATCACAGTAATGCGATGCTGTCGCGGAAGAGAAGAGTTGAAAATTGAGCGGTGACTATAGAATTTTTTGAAGAGTTCTTACAGCCAGGTGCAGAGATGCCCCTGGGCAGACACGCACGGCTACATATTGCATAGCTTGCAAAAAGAAGACAATGGTGTTAATTAGCTCCTTCACATTTTTACGAAGCATCACGGGTAAATCGAGGTCGCTTTAGATGTCTCAGTATTTTATACCAGCGAGTAAGCCGAAGGAAGAATGCGGCGTCTTTGCCGTCTACGGAAATGAAGAGGCGGCGCGTGTTACATTCTTCGGGCTCTTTGCCCTCCAGCATCGGGGGCAAGAGAGTGCTGGCATCAATACTGCGGACGGTTGTCACGTATGTGGGCACAAGGGCATGGGGCTGGCATCTGAGGTGTTTCACGAGGATATCTTCTCAAAGTTGCCGGGTCATTTAGCCATTGGGCATGTCCGATATTCTACTACAGGCTCCTCCATTATCTCCAATGCCCAGCCATTCCTTGTGCATCACGCCGGCGAGCATTATGCCCTCGGCCACAATGGCAATCTTATCAATGCCCACGCATTAAGGGCCGAACTTGAAGAGAAGGGCTCTATCTTTCAGTCCACAATGGATAGCGAGGTAATCTTCCACCTGATGGCCCACTATTTGAAAGACGGATTCGAAGACGCCCTTACGAGAGCCCTTGCACATGTTGAGGGTTCTTACAGCATCGTTATGCTGACGAAAGACAAGGTAGTTGCTGCGCGTGATCCCCGTGGTTTTCGCCCTCTTTCCCTGGGACAGCTCAATGGCGGATGGGTGGTCGCTTCCGAAACCTGCGCCTTTGACCTGCTGAGCGCCAGATATGTACGTGACATAGAACCAGGCGAGATACTGATTATCGATCATACGGGACTAAAGAGCCTGACACCATTTCCGAAGGTGAGACCCGCGCATTGCATCTTCGAACTCATTTATTTTGCACGGCCCGACAGCCAGATATTCGGCCAAAATGTGTACATGTGCCGGAAGCGACTCGGACACAGCTTGGCCAAGGAATACAGGCCGGAAGTGGATATTGTGATGCCGTTTCCCGATTCCGGCACCTATGCCGCATTGGGCTATGCGGAAGAGAGCGGCATTCCCTTCGAGATGGGTATGATCCGCAACCATTATGTAGGGCGAACCTTCATCCAGCCGAGTCAGCCGATGAGAGACTTTGGTGTGCGGGTAAAGCTGAACCCTGTACGCCCCTTGCTTGCCGGTAAACGGGTCCTGATTGTCGAAGATTCCATAATCAGGGGAACGACCAGCCGCAACCGTGTCCGCAACCTCCGCGAGAGCGGTGTGAAGGAAATTTATATGGCCGTCAGTTGTCCGCCGACGAGATATCCATGTCCATACGGGATTGATTTTTCTTCCAAGGGTGAACTAATTGCCGCGCAGAAGGAATACGTTCAGGCTGTTGCCGAATTCATAGGATTGGATGGCCTACACTATCTATCCTTAGAAGGCATGGTAGAAGCGACCGGCATGGATTCCGACAGCTTCTGTCTTGCCTGCTATACAGGCAAGTACCCCCTCCCTCCTCCGGCAGGCTTTGGAAAGTTCTGTTTGGAAAACTGAGAGGGCAGGCGCACCGAACCTGTCATCTTTCCATTTTACGCCGCTATTCATCCGACAGACATCAAGTAAGTGATCTAATTCGGTTGTCTCACCAAAGATTCTCACACCCGCGAGAATTGCACTCATCCTGCGTCAAGCGAGACAGCCGCAAAAGATAGTAGTATGAGCCTACAATTTTACATACAGTCAAACATTATTGTTGTATAAGTCGCTATTATGCATTATTAATTGAGGTAAGCTATTATTTTAGGCAGGCACACAATACGGATGGAGAGATTATGAAACTCAAGATTGCTGTGTTAACAGGCGGAGGCGATTGTCCCGGCTTGAATGGCGCCATCAAGTGGGTAACAAAAACCGCTCTTGATCCAAAACTCGCCGAGAAACGGACCGTGTCTTTTGAAGTTGTCGGTGTTGTCGAAGGCTGGAAAGGATTGGTAGAGGTCAATCCGGACGATCCCAGCAGTCGTGACCGCTACCTCCGACATCTGGATGAAGAGGTCGTACGAACATGGGACCGCCACGGCGGAACATACTTAGGGACGTCGCGGACGAACCCATTTAATCCGAAGAATGACCGTTCTGAAAAATTAATAGACAACATTAAGAAGCTCGGGATCGATGTTCTCGTCGTGCTCGGAGGAGAAGATACCCTGGGCGTTGCCTATAAGTTACATACGTTGGGCATCAAGACTGTCGGCATCCCGAAGACTATTGACAATGACCTTACGGGCACCGAATATTCGCTCGGGTTTGACACGGCTATTAACGTGATCACGGAGGAAATTGATCGGTTGAGGACTACCGCCGGTTCTCATAGCCGCAACTTTGTTGTCGAAACGATGGGACGTCATGCGGGATGGCTTGCACTTCACGGAGGCGAGTGCAGCGGCGCTTATATAATTTTGATACCTGAATACCCCTTTGACATGGACGTGGTGTGTGATCTTCTTCGTGAACGGGAAGGACGGGAAATAAAATATTCAATTATTGTGGTCTCTGAAGGGGCCAAGCCCACAGGGCAGCAGGAATTTGTCAGAGACACTAAGGTCGATGAATTCGGACATCATACACTGGGTGGTATAGCGAACTCTGTCGCACTTGAAATTGAGAAGAGGACGGGCTTCGAAACACGATCTCTCATTTTGAGCCACTTGCAGCGGGGCGGAACACCGTCAGCTCGTGATCGGCTGATGGCCAGGTGGTTTGGAATAGCCGCAGTTGACATGATTATCAATGAAGATTACGGGCGCATGGTGAGCCTTATGAGGGGTGAGATCAGAAGCATTCCTCTCAAGGAGATAGTCAGCAAATTAAAGCTTGTCGATGTGGAAAAATATTACGATACCGAACGGTACAACGGCCGGAGATCAATATTGTGAAACTGATTAATTCGCGATGTCACCTTTTTTTGATGATCTTTAGTCTTGTCGTGTTAGGCATATTCTTGATCTTCGCTGGAGCATCTGCCGACGAGGGAAATACCCAACAGAAAAAGGATGCAGGGCAGTTGACCACGCAAGGAACCTTGCAAGAGCTTCCATCTCTGCCGCAGCAGGCCCGTAAGTCTCCTTCAGCGCCGACACCTTCCGCACCGGAAAATCAAGGTGCCATAAATCCCAGAACAGGTGAATATTATCCGCCTTCAGGTAAGGGGACTATCAATCCCAGAACCGGCGAATATTATCCACCCAGCGGTCAAGGAGTCATTAACCCGAGGACAGGCGCATATTACCCGCATGTGCCCTGATGTCATGACAGAGACGGCAAGAATTAATTTTCTTTGCTTATGATACCCTCCTTCTTCAGTTGCTCAATTTCGATCTGCGAATAATTCAGTATATCTCTCAGGATTTCTTCTGTGTGCTCTCCGAGAAGTGGGGCAGGCGCGTATACCTCTCCCGGTGTTTCTGACAGATGAATCGGCGAGCCCGTAATCGTCATCTTTCCCACCTTAGGCTGGTCTATTTCCACCAGCATATTCCTGTATCTGATATGCGGATCCGCGCAGATGTCCTTGATGCTGTTGACGGGCGAATACGGCAGATCAGCCTTATCAAAGAGTTCCGACCACTCTTTCGTTGTCTTCTGAGAGATCTCTTCTGAAAGAATGGAGATGAGTTCCTTCACATGTTTGGTCCTGAGAGGATTCGTTTTAAAACGCGAATCTCCTGTCAGGTCTTCTCGGCCAATCACTTTACAGAATCTCACCCAGAGGACATCGTTCCCTATTGCGGCGATGATCCATGAGTCCTTTGTCTTAAAGCTCTGAAACGGGGTGATGGAGGGGTGTCTGCTTCCGAGAGGACGTGGTACTTCTCCGCTTATCGTATGCCGGACAACGGCGTTTTCCAAAACGGCAAGCAGGCCATCGACCATGGCGCCGTCATAGTGCTGCCCCTTACCGGATTTTTCCCGGTAGATTAGAGCGGCCAAGATGCCAATCGCGGCCTGATGTCCGGAAAATATGTCACCCACGGAGGAGCCGACCCTGCAGGGTTCTCCTCCTTCGGGCCCTGTTATGCTCATGAGGCCGCTGTAGCCCTGGGCCACCATGTCGTAGGACGGTCTGTTGTCATATCCGGGAAGAGAATGTTGGCCGAAACCGGAGATGGAGGCATAAACGATGCGGGGGTTGATCTTTTGGATATCTTCCCAGCTGAATCCGAGTTTTCTCATCGTGGTGGGTCTGTAGTTTTCTATGAGAATGTCGGATATCTCAATCAATTGTCTGAGTATCTTTTTCCCCGCTTCCTTTCTCAAATCGAGAACCATGCTTTTCTTGTTGCGATTGAGACTGATGAAATAACCGCTCCGGTTCTTGCCGGCATCGCCGGCAAAAGGCCCGAACTCTCGCGCATCGTCTCCGTGCGGCGGTTCCACATGAATGACCTCAGCCCCGAGATCCGCCAGGAACATTGTCGTTATCGGCGCTGCCAGGACGTGGCTGAGATCAACAACCCTGATACCTTCTAATGCACGGCTCATCTTCTTAACTCCCAAAGATTCGTTTGAGCAACGTACAGGCTGTCCATTGCTCCCATCACTACAATATGAACACAGAAATTACGGCGCCTGCAAGCACTATGTAGAGGATATCCACCTTGTGGATTAAAGCGGCCAATGCGGCAAGGCCCAGGAGGATCCTCGCAATATCCCAGGGAACGGTTGTCGCAAACTTAAAGCAGACATATAAGAGAAGTCCGACGAAGGAGGCAAAAACCCCGTCTATAGCCCTCAGAAAATATACCGAACTCTTCAACCGATCAAAAAATGGTGCGACAACAACGAGCATGAAGAACGAAGGCGCAAATATCCCGATGGTCGCGACAACAGCACCGGAGAGTCCATATACCAGATATCCGACAAACGTTGCCGTAATAACGATAGGACCCGGTGTTACCTGACCTAAGGCTATGCCATCCATGAATGTCTTGCTGTCCAGCCAGCCTCTCCCCATAACTACCTCGTGAAGCATGAGCGGGAGAGATGCAAAGCCTCCGCCAAAGGCAAAGATATCTATCTTCAGCATGACCGCCCCCAGGGCAAAGAGTTTATTATTCAGGAAATAAAGAGCCGCAAAGCAAAGCAGGAAGCAGATGAGGATAACGGCAACATGCTTGGCAGTTGATGTCTTTCTCATATCGGAATCAGCCGCTGCTTTTGAAACGGACGCACGAGAGAAGGCCATCCCCGCAACGCCGGCCCCGACAATGGCAATAAAAGGGCTTATGCCAGCCCAGAAAACGAAGGCTGAGAGGAGGGCAATGACAAGGCTTCTGTAATTGTTTACGATGTTCCTGCCAAATGAATACACAGAAGAAATAATGATGGCGACTACTATTACCTGCAGTCCGCTGAAAAGAGAGATAAATCTGGGAAGGCCGCTGAAACGCGCATAGATAACGGAGAGCATCAACATCAGGATAAAGGCAGGCAATCCAAAACCCAGGTAAGCGGCAAACGCTCCGGAAATACCATGAACCCTGAGGCCCACATATGCGGCGGTCTGCATGGCGGTTGCACCGGGTATGGATTGGCAGAGCGCCACACCGTTCTTGAAATCCGTCTCATTTAGCCATTGATGGCGCAAGGTGGAAAGCTCTCTGATATGCGCCACCATCGCCGGGCCGCCAAAGGCCGTCAGTCCCAGTCTAAGAAAGGATAAGAAGAGATTCCTCGCTGTAGGATTACTATTCAAGAGACACCTGCATTTCCGGACAACTTATGACCTGTAGAAATAGTGCAAGAGAATAATAATTTCAATTTGAAAAATCATGCATATTAATTATCCAGTTGGATACCATAACTGGATACTTGGTATCCAACTATATTGAAATCATAAAAGCAGACAATAGAGATAATTTTATAATTTTTAAGTGTTACAGTGACTTGTAGCAGACAAGCCATGATGGTACAATACTTGTCATGTTGACAAGAGATTAAGTGTCGGTTTGAATATATGTTCTAATACATGACACACTATTGAAAGTATCATTTGGAGGTAAATGAAATGCTTTGGAAAGAACTGAAAGAGAAGATAACGAAGTTAACAGCATTTGCCAGCATCATCGTGTTTGTCATCGTGGCCTTCGAAATCATGATCATGATAAGCCCGTTCGCTTTTTTCTTCTATTCTGTCTTTAATCCGATATTCGATTGGCTTGGACAGTTTCCCGCGACAAGATGGCTTACCGCTTTCTTTCTGCCCCACATGATCTTGCCTCCTACGCTTTTTCTCAAGACCATTCGTATTGCCGGGTCGGCATTTTTTATAATAGGTGCTGTTGCATTTATAGTATGTGCCTTACAGGTTTATCTGGGAAAACTATTCAAGTGGGGCATAGCAGATAAAGGGCTCTACAGATATATCCGACACCCTCAGTATCTTGCACTTGGCATTTGGGGCATCGGGATGAGCATCCTCTGGCCCCGATTTATCGTCCTCGCAAGCCTGTCAATTATGTTTGTTCTTTATTATTTTCTGGCAAAAGACGAAGAAAAAAGGATGTTAAACCTTTATGGAGAGTCTTATGAAAAGTATATGAGCAATATAGGGATGTTTCTCCCTAAAGCGACTGAGAGATGCTTCTCTTTCATGAATCATGTTATCCCCAAAACTTCGCTCAGGTTCGCCGTTGTCTCCATGATGATTGTCATAATAGTTATTGGGTCGGGGTTCATCTTAAGGACAATAACCTTACATTCTCTTCCCTTTGAATCAAATGCAAACATCACCATTGTATCTCTTTTGCCGGAAGACATTGGCAGGAATGCGAATGCAGTTCAAACCATTGTTAATGGAGAGAGAGACGGCAAGATAATATTATCCGCTGACAAGGATTACCTGGCGTATTTAATGCCCGCGGACTACATCATGCAGGGTATGATCGCAAATACCGGAGGGGAATTTCATCTTTACAAGCAGCATAATACCGTTGCCATGATTGTTGAGTGGGTATTGCACCCCTTCGAGCATCTAAGAGCTTCACCTGCCCTTCACATGGCCAAGATTCGTAATGTGGATCCGAATATTGCGAGAAGACATCACTGCCCCCTTAAAATAAATGATCCGGCTATGGATTGCAATACTTGCTCGTACAGGCGTGTCATTATCGATGAAGTCCAGAATGACAGTGGGCATCATCTGTCAGGCAGTGCATTGTTCTCATTCGGGACAATAAGGACTCCACGTTATGCCATAAATCTAAATACCGATACGGGTGTAATCGTCAACATTGTGGCTGTTGAGAAGGCGACCGCCTGGGCAAATGTGCCCACGCCGAGCATCTAATGGATCAAGCGGTACAAGATGGCCCTGTCTCTTGGCAGCACTGCTTTATCTGCCATCAGAATATTACATAATAGAGGCTTGACAGGACAATCGAAGTGACAAGAATGGTGATTACCGGCCATATAATGTAGCGGTAAGCTCCGAATACAGTCACACAGAAGTATTCAGCGGTAACCACAAAGCAGGCATGCATGGGGGAAAGCAACATACCCATATATCCGAATGAGAAGGCAAACACAGTAGTAGCAGCCAAGAGACCGGTTGACGGCTCCGTTCCGATGAGGGCAAACACAATCGGAAAACTCGCGCCGACAAAACCGAATGCAACTCCTGTCACCATGCCGGAGATGAAGGGAATCAGCATGATGACCGCGATCAAAGGGACGCCCGTACGGATAAATTCGTCCCGCATCCCGGTGATCAATGTCGCCCCGGTTGCATCGATAGGACACACGAGGGCCGCCGAGAAGGCCTGAATTCCTATGACAAGCGCTATCATAAACCAGGTGTCTATGCGCAGCAGCATGCGGAGCGACGGACGGAATGCCGCGGCATGGCCGGAGAAAATAGCGCAAAGCGCAACGATGAGACCAACCAGCATGGATATTAAATTTGCCAGCGTGCCCTCATAGCCCATGAGGGGAAGAATCGCGGATCCCACAAGCGATATCATGACAAGCAGTCCGATAGGCCCCATTGCCGAAAGGACTTCACCGGTGTCTATCTTTCCATAACCAACACCCTTGTCGTCTTCTTTCTTAATTCTCCGCAGAATAAATATATAGCCGCTGATCGCTGCGACGATGGTAAATGGCATCTGTATGAGAAAAAACCAAATTGCCGGAAGCCTGGAATACTGCATTGCCAGGATGACACCTGGATAGAGGGGCCACCAATATTCCCAGAGATGCCGGAACCAGTAATTGATTGCCACCTTGTGAGATAATTCGAGTTCCCCGCTTTCATCGACGGCGGCTACAAAAGGCGCGGAGAAGAGGGCGCCCGCGGGCATGGGTAGGAGTCCCACCAACGCGGGGAGCCCGGCAAGGATGAGATGTTTGCTCTTCAGCCATTCTTTGAGTGCCGCGATCGTGCGATCCATCCGCCCCGTTTTGCTCAAGGACTCAGTAAAGAACAGAAGCAGGAGAATGATGACAGGCAGTATATAATTTTGCGGCTCGCCAAAGCTCGCGATCTGGTAGTAAATGCCGTCCATGCCGGTGCCGGCCCACAAAGGCAGAAGAATGGAGAAGAGAAGGATAGCGAGACCCAGCGGCACGCCCGACGAGCTAAGCAGCAGTATCCCCAGGAAGGACACGCCTACCTTACTGTAGGCGGGAAGATGTAATAACCAGTCAATCATTCTTTGCTCTCATACATTCCTTAAGGTATTTGTCCATGAAAACATGTTCGTCACACAAGCCTGTCCCCCGGCCAGGATGCTTTTACACTTTTTTTCTTCTGTATGCGAAGAATATTACGTGGTGGGTCTATGGATTTGTAATTTGTTTAATGACGCTTGCAGATGTGAGAGATGAAGAATTCAGGGGTCGCAGGCAGCATGATTGAAAGAGGCAAGTACCGCGAGATCAGTACCAGAAAATCAAAAGGGGCTCATGATTTCTCATGGCCCCTTTTGAACAATTTTTTGCGAAGAAAAGATTGAAGCAAGTTATTTCTTGGGCTCGTCCTTCTTGGGCTCGTCCTTCTTCACTTCTTCCTTCTTTTCCTTCTTGGCCTTCTTAGCCTTCTTTGCCTTCTTCTTCTCGTCCTTAGCAGGCTTCTTCTCTTCCATCTTCTTCTCTGGTGCCGGTGCGGGTGCCGGAGCCTGAGCGAAGCAGAGGCCGGTCATAGAAAGCGCAAACAGGATAGCGATAAATACTGTCGTGAGTTTCTTCATTCGATTCACCTCCTTTCTTTCAGTTTTCTTTTAATTTAGCAAGGACTATACCACAATGAAAATAAATAAAAATGCCAGCAATAATAACGTGTTGTCAAAATGACGTAATGGCATATGCCTCCTTTATTGAGGAAGTATTCCCCTTCCTTTGGGGAATAATTCCCTAACTGAACAAATAAGTTGTTGGGAAGGGATTCCGCCGCTCCGGGCCGCGGCTATTCCGCGCAAGGGATACAGAGACGTGCACTGCAAGGCCTTCCCCATCGTTGACGGGGAAACAGTGAAGCGCAGGGGCCTGTCCGCACTGCGCCACTGAAGGTGGTAAGCTCAGGCAGGGAAGCTGTGCGCGAGAAGTCGTCAGCTATCACCAGCTATTGACATGAATCCTTGAGGTGTTAAATCGATTAGCCAGAGGCTTATGCTCATCGGGATAACCGACGGGAATGACTGCCAGCGGTATCACGTGATCGGGCAGCTTCAGGAGCTTCTGCATGCCTTTAACACGGTCCGGTATCGGATGGAGACCGAGCCAGACCGCGCCTAATCCTTTTGCCTGTACGGCAATCAGGATGTTTTCTGTTGCGGCCGCACAATCCTGCACCCAGAAATCCTTATGCACTTCCAATTGCAGGTCCCCACACACCACAACAGCCACAGAGGCCGTCTTTACGGATTGAGAGTATGGATGGACCTTGGGAATTTCATCGAGGATTTTTCGGTCATTGATAATAACGAAATGCCAGGGCTGTTCGTTGCCTGCCGAAGGGGCGCTCATAGCGGCTTCCAATATCTCTTTCACCGTACTTTCCGACACCGGCTCCTTTGTGTATTTGCGAATACTTCTTCTGGAAAGAATCGCTTCCATTGCATCCATACGTGTCACCTCCGTTATCTCTACATTATAGCCTACCGGCCCTTGCAATCCGACTTGCCTTTGCCATAGCTCCCTGTTTCTTCGCTTTTGAGAACGCCCCCTTCGAAAGTGAGAACATAGATGAAATCGTTTTCCCCGCAGTTGTAGTACCACTTTTCCACAGGTTTCTTTTTCTCCTTCAAGTAGGTGCGCTTCGTCTTATCGCCTTTGTCCGTCACCCTTTCTTCCGTCCTGTAATGCCTGCCTTTTTTAGCACGTCCTTTTTCCTTCGACGTCGGTTTGCCACATTCCAGGAGCACTTTCGTCTTGGAGTCTCCGGCACTGACATACCCGTCACCGCATCTGAAGGCGCTGCTCTCAATACTTCCCGATAATATGAAGAACGCAGCGGCTAATACTGAAATGGCTATTTTTATCATGACGATCACCTCTCCACATTTATGATTACATGGCCATTTACGAATGGCATCATGTTTCACGAAAGGGGCCGGATGGTCATCAAGGCACACTCTTGCCTTTGCTTTGGCTTTAGCGAGTGAGTTAATAATGCGTCAACTTTTCCTGCTGGTCTTAGCCGTGAATGTAGAGATCTGCTGCTTTACCTTTTTACTTTTGCATTTCGGACATGCAGCTTTCGCCTTTTCATATTCTCTGAAACTCTGTATCACGGAAAATTTTTCCCTGCAGGCTTCGCAGAGGTACTCATACGTTGGCATGTTCTTTCCTCCATATCAGGATTATATATTGTTATTTTCTTGTCAGTATTTTAATATAATGCCATATATTGTCAAGTGTAGTAATTAACGACCTTCAAAAATGCCATGTCCAGGATATTAATAATATATCATTCGCAGACAGGAAACACGGAAAAGATGGCGAGGGCTGTCGCGGATGGAGCCCGGATCATTGAAAATACGGAAGTCGTTCTGAAGAGGGCGGCGGACGCCACCCTCGATGACCTCTTAGGATCAGCCGGATTGGCTATCGGCACGCCGGAGAACTTTGGTTATATGTCCGGCATGGTCAAGGATTTCTTTGACCGGACTTATTTCCCCGCCGGAGACAGGGTCTTCCGGAAGCCCTATGTAGTATTCATCAGCGCCGGCAATGACGGCACGGGCGCATTAAGGGCCGTCGAGCGCATCGCCCTCGGCTACAAGTTTAAGATGGTTTATGACCCTGTGATTTCCAAGGCTAAGCTGACCGACGACGACCTGGCAAAGTGTCGTGAATTGGGCAGCACGCTTGCAGCGGGCTGCCAGGCGGGCATTTATTAGAAGGCAGCCTCAAGCCTACCTTTGCGGTTCAATTACCACCTTAAGGGATTCTCCTCCTTCATCAACGAGCCGGAAACCGTGACCGGCCTTATCCAGAGGCAATCTGTGCGTAATCATCTTCCCTACGGGTACGCGTCCCGATCTGATGAGCTCTATCGCCACGGTCGCATCCAGGGGGCTGTTGCCGTATGACGGCATCAACTTTATTTCATTGCGCCAGAACTCATTGAGAGGGACGGATAGTTCCACATCCGGTTCCGTTGTGGCAAAGCAGAGGATAGTTCCGCCGCGATCCACGGCTTTCAGGGCCTGATGGAAGGCAACCGGCGCCCCCGTACAGACAATAACAAGGTCGGCAAGCCTGCCCTGATTGATCTGCCGGACGCTCTCAGGTATATCTTCTGCGGCGTGAAGAACTGCGTCCGCCCCGAATGCCCTTGCCTTCTGCAGCCGGTATCCGCTGACGTCCGTAGCCATAATGTGTCCCGCCCCGAGGGTCCTGGCCAATAGCAGATGGAGAAGGCCGGAGATGCCGCTTCCCAGAATCAGTACGGATTGGCCTGCCTGAAGATTTGCCACGCGCTGCCCGCGGACGACACAGGCCAGGGGTTCGATAAAGACGCCGTCTTCAAACGAGAGCTCCTCCGGCAGGAGAAACACGCCTCGATCCACATTGAGTTTGGGTATTCTGATATATTCGGCAAAACCGCCGGGGTCATAGTTTGTCGTATGCAATGTCTCGCAGGCGGTGTGATACCCCATCAGGCAGTAATGGCAGGTATTGCAGGGAATATGGTGGGAGACAAAAACCCTGTCGCCGATTTTATAACGCCCTACCCCTTCCCCTATTTCGACGATCTCTCCCGCGATCTCGTGGCCCAGGACCAGCGGCGCCTTGCGAATGCGATACCATTCCATGACGTCGCTGCCGCATATGCCGCTCGCTATGACCTTTACCAGAATCTCGCCGGGGCCGATCTTCGGCCTCGGCATTTCTTCCAGCCTCACGTCCCTGTTATTGTAGTACATTGCCACGCGCATATGCTTATCACCTAATACCACTCATCCCCCCTTTTGACACAGAGGGACTGCGGGCATTTCTTCTGCTCTGTAAAGTCCCTCTGTATTCCCCTTTCCGAAAGGGGGAAATGTAGAGCGTGGAGCCATTCACTATTTATTTTTTAGACTGTTGAAGAGATCCCATGCTTCCTTAGCCGTATATTTCTCATGAATGATGGAGCGCAAAGCCCTTATCATCGCCACCGGGTAGGGATTCTGCCATACGTTTCTTCCGAGGTTGATGCCTATGGCGCCGTTCTGCATGCCGTCATATACAAACTCCATGACTTCGAGCTCCGTTTCACATTTCGGGCCGCCCGCCATGACTACCGGGACGGGGCAGCCGCATACGACCTTGTCGAAGTCTTTGCACCAGTAGGTTTTGACTACACGCGCTCCAAGTTCCGCGGCAATGCGTGAGCTGAGCCCCAGATACCTGGCATCGCGCTTTTCCAATTCCTTGCCGACCGCTGTGACAGCCATTACGGGGATGCCGAAATTCTCGCATTCGTTGACAAGCCCCGAGAGGTTAGTAAGAGACTCGCGTTCATAGTCGCTCCCCACGAAGATGGAAATTCCCACGGCAGCCGCATTGAGGCGGATGATCTCCTCTATGGATGTGGTAATGCTTTCATTCGCCAGATCCTTGCCGACCACGCTGGTGCCTCCGGATACCCTGAGGATGACCGGTTTGCTCCCTACAGGATCAACTGCGGCCCGCAATACGCCCCTGGTTACAAAGATGGCGTCACAATAGGGAAGGAGCGGTGCTATGGTTTCTCCGGGCTTTTCGAGGCATGACGTCGGGCCCTGAAAATATCCGTGGTCTATGGGAAGAAAAAAACAATGGCCATCAGCCTGGATAAGCTGTGACATACGGTTCTGCATTCCCCAATCCATTTTCAATTCCTCCAAAAAGTAAAGTGGTATTATCTTCTAATAAGACATTGTTCTTGACAAATATATTTTAATTAATGATTATTTTCAATATAAAGCTGCTTAAATGAAGCCTCGTTTGCTATTAGTTCATTTGCCAACAGCTATAGAAATCCTCCGGCCTCGGCAGTAACGATGCCTGCAATTAGCTGAAGTTCATGCCGGGAGAGAGCCGCCTTGAGCCAGGCCGACTCGCGGCAATATTAGAAAGAGAAGACGGTAAATCGTGTTTTATCTGTCGAGATGTCAATGAGCCTTTTCCTACTTACCTTTTTCCTCATCTACGGCGGTGTGCACCTTTATCTTTTTGCGAAGATCAAAGGGGCATTTCATCCCAGCCCCGCAGTCAGTGTAATTCTGATTATTATCATTGTGCTCATGATCCTCGCCCCCATCCTCGTGCGGCTGTGCGAGCGATATGGCTACGATACCCTGGCCTCCATCATGTCGTACACAGGATATATATGGATGGGCGTGTTGTTCTTGTTTTTCGTCTCTTCCCTCCTTCTCGATATATACCATCTCCTCATCCGTGCAGGCGCCCTTATCTCCCACAGGGATTTATCACGTCTCGTCCTTTCACCTTTATATGCGTTTCTGTTGCCTCTCATAATTTCAGCGGGCATCAATGTGTACGGTTATTTTGAGGCAAAAAATATAGGAACAGAAAAGATAACGATAGCGTCTCCCAAAATCCCTGAATCAGCAGGGAGGATAAGGATCGTGCAGATATCCGATGTCCATATCGGAATCATCGTGAAGGGGGAACGCCTGAAGCACATCGTCGAAGAGATAAAAAAAGCACAACCGGATATCCTCGTATCGACGGGAGACCTCGTGGACGGACAGATAGACACACTCACGGAGCACGCAACATTTCTGCGCGACATACAGCCGCGGTACGGCAAATTCGCCATCACGGGCAATCATGAATTCTACGCCGGTCTCGACCATGCCCTCGATTTCACACGGGCCGCAGGGTTTGTAGTTCTCAGGGAACAGGGCGTCGATGTGGCGGGAGTGATCAATATCGCCGGTGTCGACGATCCCACGGTAGATGCTTTCGGTCTTCCCCAAGAGATATCTGAAACAAAACTGCTGTCAGGACTTTCCCGTCAGCGCTTCACTATCCTTCTCAAGCATCGGCCTGTCATAGAAAAAGACAGTCTCGGGAAATTTGATCTCCAGCTTTCCGGGCACACCCACAATGGCCAGATTTTCCCTTTCAACTTTGTTGTAAGGCGCTTTTATCCACTCATCACCGGATACTTCACCCTGCCAAACGATGCGCATTTATACGTAAGCAGGGGCGCAGGCACGTGGGGTCCGCCGATCCGTTTCTTATCACCCCCGGAAATCACAGTGATCGACCTGATACACGGAAGAACTGACAAAACGAAATGATCAATAAAAAGAAAATATTGTTGAACATCTTATGGTTCCTGGTAGGCATGGCCGTTGCCGCCGTCCCTCTGCTGCTGTTTGAGAAGTGCTCGGAAGCGGAGAAACCAGAGATCAGGGAGAACCAGGGCCAGAAACAGGGTTCAGTCGATCATTCCATAGAGAAGCAAGTCATTTGCGGGAAACTGATAATTACCTGCCGTGCAGTGTGACATCAAGTCTCGATCCCGGCAGGAAAGGGGGGAAGCAGACAATGAAAAAGTTTTTCATCTTTCTATCCATATTGATACTTTCCTTCAGCACGGTTCCAATAGCATTAGCAGATCTCATCGACGTGGGAGACGGCACGGTTTATGACACGGGCCTTAACATCACCTGGTATAAGCATCCGAACAATAATCCCATGACCTGGGATGAGGCAGTGAAATGGGCTGCGAGCCTCACTGTCGGAGGCTATCGCGATTGGCGGCTCCCCACCACTCCGGGAACGGTATACGGCTACACAAAAGAAGGAGAAATGGGACGGCTCTATTTCGATACTCTGGGTAATGATGAGGATGGCCCGTTGGCAAATAAGGGGTCGCTTTCTAACCTTCAGCCCTACGATTACTGGTCCGGTACAGAGTTTCAAGACAATCCCGCTGACTTCGCGTGGGCCTTCGATTTCAGAACCGGCAGGCAGCGCTCGCTAGGTAAGAACAGCATTGCCTACGCAATAGCTGTGCGCTCCGGCGGCGGCAAATCTTCATACTAATTGTTTCAACGTGATCTTCGTTTCGTATCATGTGCCATTCGTCAACATCGCCGCGCGTCATCTTTAATTGAGGAATCCGTTTATCTCATGTCACTTGCCAGTTTCCGGGAGCTGCACCATTACTACTTCGCCTCTTGCGCGAATCTCGCCCTCCGCAGACAGTGTGACGCTGACAGTGACCTTTCTGCCCTTGATTTCCTTAACCCTCCCCCTGATCTCCAGGACCGGTCCCATCGGCGTTGGTTTTAGATAATCAACTTTTAGAGATGCTGAAACAAAGCGGGAAAGCTGCCGGTCATTGAGAGACGAACCCTCCTCCCGCAATTTGGCTGCCGAGGCAGTGGCAGCGCCGTGACAATCCATCAATGAAGCGATAAACCCGCCATAGACGTAACCCGGAAACCCGCCCGTGTAGAAAGGCTTGGGTGTATAATGACAGACGCTTTCTTCACCGTCCCAGTAACTCTTAATTTGCAAACCCTCTTTATTGAGCCTGCCGCAGCCAAAGCAATGTGCAAACTCATCAGGATAATAATCTTGAAAGGCTCTATCCATCATAATCTACTCCTTCCATCTATCGCGGCATTTTTTGGTCAAGGACAAATCTTTTCCATTGACCTGTTGAGGCTTATGCCGCACGTCGAGATATTCATTCCTTTATGCAGTCAATCTCAGCAGAGTAGGGCTTGATGTCGAGTACCGGCGTTCCGTCAAAGGCATCGAGGCCGCTCACGATGAGTCGGGCGCCGTCTATGCCGAGAAGATCTATCACTGCAAGTCCAATCGGGTTCGGACGATCTGGCGAGCGGGTGGCGAATACGCCATGCTCTTTCTTTGAATGGGGCGGGATGGCCGTGAGCGTGCCGCGGTCCGCCCTGTCAAGCCAGTAGAGTATGATCAAATGCGGCCGCCCTGCGATATCTTTTAACCCATCTGCAAATTCCGGAAAGATTTCAATCTCACTTGCAGTGGGAGAGAGCCTCCCCTGGTGCGGCGCGGCGCCTTTCGCCCGGTAAGGCGAGTGTATTACACCGATGGGCACCAATTCCATAGATTGTGCTCTGTTCTCTCTTCTTGACCCACCCATAGGGTTTACCTTATCAGTATTTTCGCCCGATCATCAGAAAGACCGTAAATTCCCGTGCTCGTCCGTCAGATAAATCCTTCATAACGCTCGCCGCCGTCACATCGCGCACATCCTGAAACCCACCCTCAATGAAAAGCCGGCGCATCTCCGCTCTGTCGAAACCGGAATGGACTACTCCTGTCTTGTCTCTGTGAAATTCGCCCCCGTCGGAATCCAGGTCGGCAATACATAAATGCCCTCCCGGCAAAAGACAATTATAGAACTCATGGAAGATGTATCCGAGCTCCTCGACATGATGCAGGGTCATGCTGCAGACAACGAGGTGATATTTATTCTTCAGCTCGACGCTCTTTTCCGGATCGATAAATTCGGTTCTTACGTTGGTGAGCTTCCGCTCCTCGATCTTGGATTTAAGGATATCGAGCATGCCGTGAGACGTGTCGGCTCCCGTAATAGTTCTCACAGAAGGTTGAAGCTGCAGTGTAACCAGACCTGTTCCACACCCGAAGTCAAGGACGTCCATATCGCCATTAAGCTTGATCTCGCCTATTATGGCTGCTGCGACGTCGTTAGCCAGTTTAACCCGCCCGGGTTTCAGATCATAGGATGCGGCGTCCTTGTCAAAATCTCTCTTTTCCATATCCTTTGACAAATAATCTTTCTTATTTTCTCAAGGTTGAATTTTACGAAGCGCGTCTCTTACAATTATTACCGCCACTATTTTAACGTCTTCACTTCAAACGGCCAACCCACAATACCGCCTTCGATGAACTGCACTCTGTCAAATCCGGCCGCATTCAGTATCCGCTGCGCCTCATAGCCACGCAAACTGATCTTGCAGAAAGCCATGATGTCTTTGTCTTTGGGCAGTTCAGCGGCCTTGCCTCTAAGCGCTCCCAGCGGAATGTGGAGAACGTCGTAAGGCAACTGATTGGTTTCAAATTCAGCGGGCGTGCGTACATCAATCAAAAGGACATCGCCTTTATCCATTCGCTTCTTGGCTTCGAATGCAGAAATGCCCTTGGCAATACCGTCAAGCTTGTTGGTTAACATATGGGCACAAGTAGCCAGAGGATCAAGCACCGTGCTGTACGGCGGCGCATAACCGAAATCCACATCGGCAAGCTGATCCAGTGTGCCTCCCATCAATATCATGCCTGACGCCACATCCAGACGCTTTGCACCGTTGCCGGGCCCCGCCACCTGCACGCCAACGAGCTTTCTATCCCTTCTCGAGGCGATCATCTTTATCACGAGGGGTTTGTTATCCCGCATGTAGTGAGGCAAATCGGGACCTGCCCATGTAAAGGTTTCCACATCCATATTCAATTCCTGGGCCTGCTTTTCCGTGAGACCGGTTCTTCCAATCGTAAAATCAAAAGCTCGCACGATGGATGTGCAGGTGATGCCCTTGAAAGGCGTAGGAACGCCAGCAATATGGTTGGCGATGACCCTGCCGTGTTTATTTGCCGTCGATCCTAAGGGTACATAAAGAAAGGCACCGACGCTGCCATTCACGTAGCTGTTCACCGCACAATCGCCGCCGGCGTAGATATCTTTATTGCCCGTCTGGCAATACTCGTTGATGATGACCCCACCCTGCTTCGTACATAGAATCCCGGCGTCCTTTGCCAGTTTATCATTGGGCCGTGTTCCGACCGCAACAACCACGACATCCGCCGGGATGGTCTGCTTGTCGGTCTTGACGGCGGTTGCCTTTTCCTTGCCTTCAATGCCGTTCACGCATTCCCCCAGAATAAGCTTTACGCCCTTCTGGTGCAAGTGTTTGGCGGCAAACGTAGCGACATCCTTATCGAGAACGCCCGGCATGATCTGATCGATCATTTCGACAACCGTCACCTCGAGTCCCTGTTGAACCAGCGCCTCCGCCATCTCGACGCCGATAAATCCGGCCCCCACGAGGACCGCCTTCTTCAGGCCCTGCTCTGCGATCTCCTTTTTCAGGCTGACCACGTGATCGGGATGCGAGATAAACCAAACATTCTTAAGATCGAGGCCGGGAATGTTTGGACGGCAGGGTGATCCACCGGTGGCTAAAACCAGCTTGTCGTAGACCATGTCTTCTTCCGCGCCTGTTTCCAGGTTCTTTACGCGCACAGCCTTTTTCGCCGGATCGATTTTCAGCGCCTCCATCTGCGTCAGCACCTTCACGCCCTTCACCTTCTCAAAAAAAGCGGGGTTTCTCGGAACACCAATCGGCGTCTTGTTCAGTTCACTGACATCCGAAAATAAGCCCTCCACATAATAGGGAAGGCCGCAGGCGCCATAAGAAATGATTTTGCCCTTTTCAATTATGGTAATTTCCGCATCCGGACGAAGACGCTTCAGCCTCGACGCAGCCTTTGGCCCGCAGGCCACTCCACCGATAATAAGTATTTTAAACGACATAATTTGATTCCTCCATTAATCTGCAGGTCATCCCAATCAGTGGGAGCACCCACCGCCTGAATGGCCTGCACAGGTATGTTCTTTCGAAAATTGCGGCAATTTGCCGTCTCGAATAAGATCAATATTCTGCTGGACGGTGCCCTCGGCACCGCGGTAAACTTCGATCCCCTGGGCTTGCAGCTTCATCAGGGCGCCCATGCCGATGCCTCCGACAACCACGGCATCAACCTCTAATCCTCCCAGAGCCTTGACAGGCTGACACATGCCATGGGCATGATGCAGATCGTTATTGTTGATTTCTTCCACGCTCATCTCTCCCGTATCCACAATGACAAAGCCGGGCGCAGACCCGAAATGTCCATAGACTCTGCTATCCAGTCCTTGCAATGTTTCAGTTGGAAAACAAACCTTCATACTTTTATCTCCTTTTTATTCTTCATTTGTATCTCCCTTTGCAAAACACCATCTCTTCTTCACCCCCTTTGACAAAGGGGGCCGGGGGGATTTTTCACAATGATCAGTATCCTGCTTAAGACCTGCCGCGCGGGCACGCTTCACCGGGTTTCCTTCTTCCTCGCTGCCCTTCGGCCCTGCATATAGCCGCATCATTGCAAGCCGGGCATTTTGGGGGTCTGCCAGTACCAAAAGGCACATCCCACGTATGCCGGCATTTCATGCACGTAAAAATTCGCTTCTCTGCCATTTCTATTTCACCTCCCTCAATGCGGAGCGCGAGACCTCTTACCAGCGCCTGGGCCACCTTGTGCCTTGCCGCTCCAATAATCCTGCCGAAGGTCTGCCGTGAGACTTTCATCCGTTCCGCCGCCTTGTCGTGGTAAAGCCCGTCAAGGTCGGCCAACCGGATCGCCTCAAACTCGTCCATGGATAAGACCACGTGATCAAGCGCTGATGCAGGCACGCCGGCCGGCTTGAAAATCTGGCACGGCGGCTCTCCTGCTACCCTCCGACAACATTTTGGCCTCGCCATTCTTCTTTCTCCTTTTGCCCATTATAAGCATATGCCCATAACTTGTCAAGTACAAAAACAATGTCTGAGTGAATGCGCCCTGAGATGTGTTCCCGAATAAAACCTGGTTGGTCTTAATATTTGATATGGGAGGTGCGGGTAGAATTAATCCACATTATCCACAAAGAAGAATTGATGACTTCCTCATTTGCCGTCAATAACAGCGCCAGCCATCAATCACTAATTTCTTGAACCCCAGGAAGGAAGCCATCGCGATAACCAATTCTTCTTCCGGCAGTCTATGAGGTATAAAGACAGTCAAACCGTCTATGGTCTCCTGTCTGTATTGATCCTGCTTGCGGGGCTTGCCAAGCCTGACGGCTGGCTCCGGCTGGTAGGGTATGCAGCAGCCGCCTGTTACGGTAACAAGTTCCAGGAATAACGAACCGCCTTTATCGAGTGCATATGCCTTTGCTTCGGGTGTAATGGTCAACATGTGTTTAGCCTTAAATATAGTATAGCGATCCTGTCCTGAAAAATCAAGAGCGGATAATCGAACGAGCACTTGGGAAGCGCTGCTCTTCATAACAAAGACGCAAATGCGATATTGCAAATCGTAAGCGGCAATGACCATATGCTCATTTTTCTTGACATGAAGGTGACTTTTTCTTTAAAGTGAAACTGCCAAGAAGATTTTATCAAACGCTGTCTCTTATATATGGCAGCATACCGAGGTGATGTGCGAAAAAAAACATCTTCGGCATCTTAAAGTCACGGAGAGAGAATGGCGCGTAGATATATCATAGCGATCCTGGTTATCCTTCTGAGCGTGGGGTTGCCGGCGGTTGATGGAGCCGCAGGAACTTCAAAATCTTCAAAATCCTCAAAGTCGTCGAAATCCAAAGTTGTCCATAAAAAAAAGAAAGCGCGCGCTAAAGCCGTCCGGGCTCCCCAGAAGCTCGTTATCCGTTCAGCCTGCGCATGGGTGGAGGACCAGCAGACAGGTGAGCTCTTTATTCAGAAACGAGCGACGGCGGTATTACCCATCGCTTCCATCACCAAGCTCATGACGGCCATGGTGACGCTCGATGCCCAATTGGACCTCCACGAATTGATCACCATTGAACCCGAAGACGTGGACAGCATTCGCCACACCCGCTCCCGCCTGCGGGTGGGAACGCCTATCACGCGCGGAGATGCGCTGCTGCTGGCTTTGATGGCCTCCGAGAACCGCTGTGCACACGCTCTCGGGCGGACATACCCCGGCGGCATTGACGCCTTCATTGCCGCCATGAACGTCAAGGCCCAGTCATTAGGACTCACAGAGACGCGCTTCGAGGACCCCGTCGGGCTTTCCAGCGGCAACGTGTCCACCGCCCAGGAACTGGCGCGGATGGTGGATGCTGCGTACCAATATCGTCTTATCAGGGAGTTCACCACCCGCGAAGATGCCGTGGTCCAATTAGGCTACCGCAGACAAACGTTCCGCAACAGCAATCGCCTGGTCCGGAGCCCCCGCTGGCAGATCGGCCTCTCCAAGACGGGCTTCATCGATGAGGCAGGACGATGCCTGGTGATGCAGGCCCAAGTGGCCCAGCGCCCCGTGCTGATTGTGCTGCTCGACGCGCAAGGGAAACTTACCCGCTTCGCAGACGCCGATCGTATCAAGCGATGGATGGAGGGACCGCCACCTCCGCGACAAAAACAGAGAGTGACCGACGCCACTACCACGCGTCCTATCTAACACTGCATCCTAATAAGGAATGTGGTCCCTTATTTGATTTATTCACTAATCATTGATTAGTAAGGCTTAATAATAATTGTATGGCAACACCATACAATTGTATGGTATAAGCATACAAATGAATCTGTTGGCAGAAATACTATCATCAAAAATTCGGGGGGAGGTTTTCCGCATCCTCTTTGGCGTTGACGACAACGCATTGCATCTCCGGGAAATAGAACGTCGCTCCGGCCTTACAATAGGAACAGTCCAGCAGGAAATAAAGAAACTGCTCAAACTGGATCTGATAAAAAGACAGAGAGATGGTAACCGAATATATTATCAAGCCAACAGAGAACATCCTCTCTACACTGAAATCAGGAATATCGTTCTGAAGACAACAGGCCTCGCGGAAGTCATCAAGGGCGCTTTGAGCGCGAGCCCGGACATAAAAATCGCCTTTGTGTTTGGCTCTATAGCGCACCAGACAGAAAAAGCAGCCAGTGATGTGGACCTCATGGTAATCGGAACGCTGGGCCTGAGAAAGTTGACAGGTTTGCTTACAGGGGTGTCAGTACGAGTGGGCCGGGACATCAACCCCCATGTCTTCTCTGAAAAGGAATTCGTAAGACGAAAAAAGGGACGGGATCATTTCCTGAATCAGGTTCTTGAGTCATCGAAGATTTTTATTATCGGAACAGAAAATGACCTTGCAGAAATGGCTTGAACACGGCTGGTTACGTTCCCATAAGTCCAGCAAAAAGGAAATGTCCGATCTTCTCCGGATCATCGACCGTGACTTGCAGGATGCCGTCGGAAATATTTCTGCCGATTGGCGGTTTGGAATTGCCTACAATGCGGCTATGAAACTCTGCACAATACTACTTCATGCAGAAGGCTATCGTCCTGAAAAAACACTGCAACATTACCGCACCATTCAAGCATTGCCTCTGATATTGGGAAACCGCCACGAAATAAACGCGAAATATCTCGACACTTGCCGTAATAAAAGAAATGTCGTCGAGTATGATTATGTGGGCGGAGTTAGTGAAGAGGATGTGGAAGAGCTCATTGCGTTTGTAGATGAATTGCGCAAAGAAGTCATTCAATGGCTGAGAACAAAGCACCCGAATTTTGTGTCGGGAGACATTTGCGGCTGAATGCCGACCGCGACAAAAACAGAGGGTGACCAAGACTAACACCACGCGTCCTATCTAACACTGCATCCCCTTCATCTCAACCTGATCTTCGCTTACTGTTGCATACTGTCTATTAGCATTGCCGGAATCGAAGATATCCTTCCTGTAAGCGTCGATCACGAATGTATTGAACACAAGTCTTGCTCTTGATTGATACTAATCATCTTGAAGACCATCTTTCCTTGACACACAGGAACTCTATCCGTATACTTTTCTACATTAAAGCAAATGCATGGCCGATTACGGCAATCTTCAAGAACAAACTCTACGGAACATTCTTCAGAAACAGCATTACGAAGATTTAGAAGCGTCAACCAAACTTTGATGATTTAATGGAGTATGCAAATACACTTTGATATAAGAATTGCAGAACGATATCACAGTGCTTCACAAAAGAGTCGGGTTATAACCGAGGCTTGGGTCGGTAATGAAGTGTTTTGTCCAAATTGCGGGTCAAGTTTGAGTCAATTTAACAAAGGGAAACCTGTTGCGGACTTCTATTGCTCTAAATGTCGTGAAGAATATGAACTAAAAAGTAAGAAAGATTCTATCGGAATGAAAATTGTTGATGGTGCATACCGCACCATGCTTGAAAGATTAACAAGCGATAATAACCCAAACCTTTTTTTGCTTAATTATGATTTGCGAGATTATAAGATACAAAATTTCTTTGTCGTCCCAAAACATTTTTTTGTTCCAGAAATTATTGAGCAGAGAAAGCCCTTATCAGAAACCGCGCGACGCGCAGGTTGGGTCGGCTGCAACATTTTGTTAAAAAACATCCCATTAACAGGGAAAATATTCTATGTAAAAAATGGGAACGTTGAATCGAGAGAAAACATTTTAGAAAATTGGAGCAAAACACTCTTTTTAAGACAAACCAAAGAGATTGCTGCAAAAGGCTGGATTTTGGATATTATGAATTGCATAGATAAGATTGACAAAAAAGAATTTTCTCTTAATGAACTTTATGCTTTTGAAACGCTCTTAAAACAAAAACATCCGAACAATAGACATATTAAAGATAAAATTCGACAACAGTTACAATTTTTGCGGGATAAAGGTTATTTGGATTTTATCACAAGAGGTAAATACAGACTTAGCTAATCGATTACTGGAAAACACGCTAAAATAAAAAAGGGACAAGGAGCCCTTCTGCCCTTGCCAACTTCCTTTCACTCTTTCCCACGTTGGCTGACCTCCTGGATGAAAGCTCAGAAAATTCCTCTCTGGGGCGTGGCTGACATTCGCGGGTTCTCCACACCCGCTGACGCGACAGGACAGGGGTATCCGTTCGCAATTTCATTTGCCATTCCCATGAACCCCGATATAATGGCCTCTATCCAAGACGGCCCAAATCAGGCTTATGCTGATGAGTATGCCAAAGTAAACGACCACATTAATGAGCTTGCGAAAAAGCTGACGGCCGAGATTAAGTCCCGGGGTTTTCGAGCACAGCCTTTGGCTGCTTCAAAGCGTACCGATATGGAAAATATCAAGGGAGACTTCCCTCACAAGACCGCGGCCACGCGTGCAGGACTGGGCTGGATTGGCCGCCACTGCCAGCTTGTTACCCGTGAGTTTGGTCCATGGATTCGCCTGGGGACAGTTTTTACGGACATGGCCATTCCCTGCGGGCAGCCGGTGAAGCGCGACTCCTGCGGTCGCTGCGGTCGCTGCACCCGCTGCGTCGATGCGTGCCCTGCCGGAGCACTCACGGGAAATGCCTGGTATCCGGGATTGCCGCGCGAGGATCTGCTGGATGCCCGCGCCTGCGATAACTGGAAAATCGAACACTACTTCAAGTACCTCAAGGGGCACACCTGCGGTATTTGCTCCGCGGTGTGTCCTCATGGATTGAAGGTGTTAAAGAAATCCTCTACCCCTGGAAAGAAAGCGACGCGGGAGAATATATGAAACATCGTGATAAGAACATTGATGCAGTGCTATTTGATTTCGGTGGCGTGATCGCTGAAGACGGCTTTAAACACGGTCTCACTGTTATCGCAAAAGCAAACGGCCTTGATGAAAGAACATTTTTCCAAGCTGCTTTCGACACCATTTATTCCACCGGTTATCTTGTTGGAAAGGCTACCGAGAGTACATTCGGGAATACCTTAAGACAAAGAACGGGGGTCAAAGGTGATGACGCCTCTCTCAGAAACGAAATCTTCTCCCGTTTCATATTAAGGGACTGGATGATTGATCTGGTGAAGAAGTTGAAGGCCAACGAGCTAAAGGTTGGGATACTAAGTGACCAGACAGACATGCTGGACAGGCTCGACAAGAAATATAATTTCTTCAGATTATTTGATTACATCTTCAACAGCTATTATATGGGTAAGGGCAAGAGAGATTCAAGTCTCTTTGATGATATCGTTAAAGTATTAAGAACGGACCCGAATCGCGTTCTCTTTATCGACGATAATTCAAAAAATGTGAATAGAGCGAAGCAGAAGGGCTGGAAGGGAATTCAGTATGTCGATCGAGATAGTTTTCAAAGAGACATTGACGAGATCTTGCCGCTGAAATCATCAAATGCAAATAACTAAAAAAGCGCAGAACTCTATCGGAGCAGTTCCCTGGTCATTTCCGGGACGGCGCCCAATGCCTGTTCCAAAAAAATCAGAACAAGGGCCAGTGCTTCAGCAAAGGTCGCCTGCTGGAGTTCTTCGCAACAGGCGTGAAACAGGGTTCCAAGCGTTCGGGGATCCTGATTCGTCCTCTTGGCGAGGACCAGCATGATGTATCGGCAGCACACCATGGTGGCATGCGCGACAAGTGCGTCATAGGACCGCCCCTGGCATTCTTTGGCAAGATTGAGAAACGACTTGGCCATCTTGAAGAACATCTCGATGTCCCAATAATACAAGTATTTCGCTCCTGCTAAAGTTGAATAGCCTTACTTGAGATGTTAATTATAACGCTGGGGGTATGCCGATAAACAGAGCATTAATTCTAAAACAAGTAAACTTAAAAAAAGGGGGAGTAAGCTCTATGGCCAGACAAGGTAGAAAGTTAAATCTCTTAAACTGGAAAGAGGAATATCAGAAGAAGTTAGTAACAGCAGCAGAGGCCGCAAAAGTTGTGAAGTCAGGAGATCGGATTAATGCTGCATGTGCGCTTACAGAACCACCGGGATTCATGAAAGCGCTGGCGGCTCGGGCGCATGATCTCAAGGATGTATGGATCGATTCATTGACAGTACGCCCTTATGATTATCTGAAACCTGAATTTGATGGCAAGTTGATCATGAGCAATTGGTATCCGGTATTTGGCAAGGATGCCATAATGGAGCGACGTGCGTTTGGAAA
>JBEKXK010000043.1:0-27711 GCA_049512055.1 Syntrophales bacterium
GTGTGACACTTTTCGAAAAAATGTCCATATTACAAGTGTTTTCAAAGAACGATTACGCAAATTTAACCCCTGTCTCCGACAACCAACTGAATCTATTCAACTAACGTTGGGACAGTAGTGAATCAAAATAGTTACTGATGTCCGTAGTGACCAATACCTCATAGGGTGCGTTGAGCAATGTACGCGTCCGATACTCATTGTAGCGGAGCCATATCTTAAAAAAGCCATCATAAGGATCAGCGTTCGGCTCGGCACGAGTGCCGACAGGATTTGAGGCACGACGTCTTGAAAAATATGCACCCTTTATAGCGTGTATGCCTGCTCTTTCCAGCGCCGCATCGGCAATATGGCGATAGATGAGACTGTCCCTGATGTTGGGAATTGTCATGAATCGAAAGGATCCTTTGCTCTTACCTAGTTCATATCTGGTTGGGGGCAGCGGCTGATATCTGCCGCTAATGACATCCTCTCGAATTTTTGAAAGTGTTTTTTCGATCTTTGTGGCCCAATCAAAACAGTCGATAACATCTCGCAGATCCATGTCTTTTAGTTCCTTGCGAACATGCATCCAAGTCTTTCTAAGCCGTGAAAGTTCGAACAACTGTCTAAATCGTTCTTCATCCGTTTCTGGCGCAATAGTGCAATCTTCAGATGTTGAGCCATTGCCAGCTACTCGAGACGTCTTTACCATTAAAGTTCCCCTTTGGAGGTACGGTTGAGGATGGCGGGCAGGTTCCATCGATTCATAGTCATCCATCCAGAAATTTATCTTTATTATATTCTATCTCTATAAATTTAGGACCCAACATTTTTCATTTTTCGGAACAATATAGCTATCAAGCCTGGCGATAATTGGACTTTTTTGTCAGGGGGTTGAAGAAGAAACATGCTACTTTTCTTCCACTGTTTCTTTCCCTATAAATACAAAAACCCCGCACTCTTTTGAGAAACGGGGTTTCAATAATCTCCTCACGGCACCGCCCTTACGAAAAGGGTTCAGATTAGTTGTTAACCTTTTGACGATGGCCTATGTAAATATGCTTCTTTTTGTGCTCCTCTTTCTCTGAAAAGTCAACAGACAAGTTTCATTCGTAGTCATTTAAAGGGAAGGATTCTTACTAATGAGAGAGAAAGCCTCTGACAAAGAACGGGGAAGAACAACGATAACTGCTTTTCTTCCCCGCCAAAAAAAATACGATCACATGATCTACTTTTAGTAGCTGCAGATAATGATCACGTCACCGACTTTTTCAAAAATATATTTCAAAACTTGACTCCAGAAGACCCCCTTGTACCACTAAGGTAGTACGGCAGAAGTCCCTTTATTGAGATCAACTATTTCCTTGGTTGGATGAAAAACAATTGCATTTACCATATCTGGCTTACCAGATACCACAGGATACAGCATTGCTGTAGGCGTGCAGATAACCTGCTTACCCGCTTCTGCCTCTGCCTTTGCCGTTACTTTTAACGCACTAGCAGCTGCTGTTCCAAGGGCCGCCATTGAAGTGATTGTTTCGGGAATCTTCGTATCTGTCTTTTGGCCAACCGACGCAATCATGCCATTAGACAGCGTCGCCGATAGTTCAGATGAACCGTATCCAGACACGAACTTCATAACCTTCTTCGCTTCAGGAATCACCAGTACCGTTGCCGTTGTCACGCAGTCCTTTGTAGTTGAAATATATAAGTATGGTTTTGGGTCGTAGTACGTCATCCCATCGCCCCCGAAATCTATGTGGGCACATCCTGAGACCAATAGAAAAACAACTACGCATCCTGCTTTAATTGACTTGCTCATAAATCCTCCTTTTCAAGTAGAACAACAACGTTATGCACTCCAACTCCTGATTCCATGATTTCCAGAAAATACCACATTTCTTGACGACTGTCCGTGTAAGACGACTTAAATTCACCTATGCAGATGCAGAGCGCCAAGGCATAAAATGTCATCAACTTATCCAATCAAAATGCAAAAACCCCGCACTCTTTCAAGAAACGGGGTTTCAATAATTCGTCACGGCACCGCCCTTATGAAAAGGGTTCAGATTAGTTGTTAACCTTTTGACGATGGCCTATGTAAATATGCCTTTTTTGTGCTCCTTATTCTTTGAAAAGTCAACAGACAAGTTTCATTTATAATCATTTGCAGAGCCATGGAGGACATACGCGTGCGTACCGGACGGCACGGTGCCTAAAGCAGCGGTATCTTCTTCGGGGCTCCCGAGAAGGCGTACAGCGTCGCCACGGCTTCAGTAAAGTAGAAGGTCACAAATGTCTCGTCATCTGCCCCTTTCGGATAGATCTGGAGGAGTCTGGTGGACTCTTTGAATGCCTGGGCCTTTGCGTCACGCGTATCGTCAAATGCGATCCGGCCTCTTATCCTCAGCCATGTCGAGTCGTTTCCCATATCCGAAATCTCGATTTCAGGATTCTGAGACAACTGCCTGTATACGTCTTTGGTTTTGTTGGTGCAGAAATACAACGCGCCATTCCTCTTCATGCTGAAACCGAAGGGGCGAACCCTTGCCTTCGTGCCGTCAACGGTGGCAATGTGAAAAACAGGATTAGCCTTCAGATACTCAAGAGCGGTAGTCATATGAACCTCCTAAGAATATAGTATTTTTGTTGGTGCACTCGTAATAGCATATTATAAACAACCTTTCTATTTTTTGATATATTGCTTCAGCTCTTTCTGAATCTGCTCCGCCTTGGCCGTATCACCAAGAGACTCGTAACATCTGTGAAGCATGGTAAGCGATCTGCCGCGATAGCTGAAGATGCCTGCTTCACGGGATTCGCCGGAGTCAACCGCCATGTTTCGCACATGTTCGAAATACTCTGCAGCCTTTGCGAATTCTTTTTTCGAAAAATACAACAGACCGATATCGAAGCAGACCTTTATGTCTTTTGGATCGAGAGAAAATACCGTTTCATAAGCCTTGATAGACTTGTCAATATCGTCTTTTTCCTTATCATAATCCGCGGCAGATTTATCGATCATGGCCTTCTGTTTGTAGCCATATCCAACCGAATTCCAAGCTTCTATATTGTCTTTATCAATGGAGATAATTCTCTCGGACATGCGTATGGCATCGTCAAAGTAATAAGACGAAAAATATGATGAAACCCGCGTGAGCATCTGCTGCACCAAAAAAGGCTTCAGGAAAAATAAAAGAGTCGCAACAATGAATACGGTCAACAGCCATCGTATGCCAAGTGACCATGCACGATGATGACTATGACCATGTTCGTATGCGAATTCCTTTGAGTCAGTTTTTTGTCCCATAGCATTTACGCAAGCATCATCAGTATGAATCCGAGAACAATCAAAATGTTTCCCGCCGCGAAGCTCATAACATTTTCAATGCGCGCGGTTTTTGATGTCAGGTGTTTAAACATGCTGGTCGAAAACCCCAAGACGAGAACCGGAATACTCTGGCCTATCGCAAAACTGATAAATACGAGGCTGGAATACAGCCACGACCCTTTCATAACCACCAGGCTGCCAATGATCATGAGCGCGGCCCCGCAGGCCGGACATGCCGGCGTCTCCAGAAACGCAAACAGCACCCCGAATATGAACGCCGAATGGATTGTCTTCGTATGTTTAATGGCCGTCTCGCAACGATCGTGAAACCAGCCTTGCTTCACGGGAATGAGACCTGCAAAGATGATCCCCAGGATCAGCAACACAATGCCAAGAACAAGATAGAGATATTCGCTTATCCTGAGAAGTTTACCGGTTAAATTGGAAACGAACCCGAGGGCAAATCCGAGAAGGGTATAAACAGCGATAAGGCCGCATGCAAACGAAAGAGACAGAAGAACGCTTCTCCTTCTTGATTCCCCCGCTGCGGTAATATATCCCCATATTACGGGAAGCCTCACAATTGTGCATGAACTCAAGGATGCCAATATGCCTACAAAGGCTATGCCTGCCAAAACTGCCGGCCATGAATGCTCAAGCAATAATAAATTCTGAATAAGAAAATCCATATGGGATATTTTGACAGGATTTGAGTTGCGTGGACCGGTTTCTCCCTATATAAGATGGAAATTAAATATTGATTCCTGTCCCAAAGGCAATTGAAAATAAAATCGTGATCAGGGCCAGCTTCTTCAGTTCCTTGTCAAATGAAGGCAGGCTCTGAAAATGAAATATGTGCAGCAGATGTTGTGTAAGCGGAATGAGTATGAGAACGAAGAGATAACCCGGGTAATGAATGTGGTTCACAAACATATAAAGCAAAGAAGTCATCAGGGCGGTTGCTAAAAGCGCCGTGTGGTAATATTTCGCTTTTGATACCCCGATTATTACTACCACTGTATTCTTTCCTGCGGCCTTGTCATTGACATGATCACGCATATTATTGATGTTCAATACCCCTACACTCAACGCTCCGATTGAGATAGCCGGAAGAAAAACATCGGTCGTAATCTCTCCCGCACATAAATAATAGGTGCCTGCAACACTCAATAAACCGAAAAACACAAAGACCGACAAATCACCCCATCCGGAATAACCATACGGATTTCTTCCTATGGTATATGTCAAAGCAGCCCATATCGAGAGTATCCCCAATGTGAGGAGAACAAAAAAAGAAACAGAAAAAAGCGCCAGATGAGAAATTATCAGAAGGAATATGCCTGATACAAGAGCCATTGCTGCAAAGAGCGCTATCATTCTTTTCATTTCCGTCGCGGAAATGACACCGCTCTGAACCATCCTCTCCGGTCCCACCCGGTCCGGATTGTCGGCGCCATTCCGGCTGTCGCCATAATCGTTGGCCAGATTGGACAAAATCTGCAGGAAAAGTGTAGTAGTCAACGCCGAGAAGAATACTTTCCAGTCGAATACTGATTTTGATAATGCAATCAGGCTTCCGGTGATCACTCCCGAAACCGACAACGGAAGGGTGCGTGAGCGGAAGGCCGTTATCCAGGCTTTTGTTTTAGTCATATCTTTATCTGATAAGAAGTTGCTTTTCTGTCGCGGAAGTATAGGGAAGAGCAAGTTGTGTGTCAAGAAGAAGCGGCCAGAATATTTGATTTAACTTTATAGATTACGAAAGGCGCAAATAGCGGCTGGTCAGACTTCTCATGATGATTTTTTTTGGGGCTACTTAATTTTCCTGCCGGTCACTCTGGTCCCCCAATCGTCTGATCCTGTCATCGATAGTCCGTCTTTAGATACTGTCATCGTGTGCATCCAGTTGTCGCTCCAATAAAAGACGATATGATCTTCAGCATCTTTTTGGAAACTCCACTTGCCGGTGAGGTTGTTGAGAGTGCATGTGCCATCGGCTCTTATTGTATTGATGCGGTCAGGCACAAATGGTGATCTGACCGACCAATTCCAAACACCGGCAATATCCGGTACAGCAGGTCTTTCCAACGCTACTGTCTCTTTGAGATAGGTTTCCCGATCCGGAAATAGTTTGAAAAGCCTTTGATAAATCTTTAGGGCCGTGTTTCTGTCATTCCTGGCCAGGGCGAGTTTTGCCTGGTTCTCATATGCAGAGGCAGCCCGTGTTATTAAGTCCCTGGCGGTTTGATTATCAGGCTCATCACGCAAGGCCTGACGCGCCAACTCAACAGCATTATCTCCTTCCGGTTCCGCAAAATAGCCCGCTTCATATGCAGCTTGCGCTTGCTTGAGAATAGAGTCCGATACGGGAGAGGTCGTGAATTTCACAAAGTCTGGTGTCGCAGATGGATTGAAATAAAAATCCCCTTTAATAGAAGACAGCTCCCAGGGGACTTGCCTGCCGCCGGTTGAGGCGTCCAGCTTTTGCCGCACACGTTTGAAGACCTGTTCAATGGGAAGACCGGGCACTTTGATGGAGTCCAATAGGGCTGTTGTAAAGGGACTGTTTCGTCCCTCCCCATCCCGGGCTACCTGTCCGGGACCTGTGGAGTACGCTATGAATGTCCCTGTCGGCGCCGCACTGATAATGGCAAGCCCCCTGTTAGCCGATCGGAAGCTGCGAGCAAAGGGGTTATCCCTGCAAGCATCCAGTATGACCACATTCAAGCCATTGTTGGCATTTGCCATCTCATCAAGAACTCTTCCCGCATCCACGGCCTTGTACCTTACGTCCGTCTCTTTGTTGATCTTAGCCCTGATCGGGATCAGGTAGTTCACTCCGTTCACCTGCAATCCATGACCCGCATAGTAGAACAGACCCACCCCACCCAGTTTGAGCTTGTTCCCGAAGTCTTCAATGGCTTCCTCCATGGTCTGAAGGTCAGTGTTCTTCTTCAGGACAACCGTGAAGCCTGCTCTCTGGAGCGCCAAAGCCATGTCCGAAGCGTCGTTGACCGGATTCCTCAGAGGAGAGGACTCATAGTTGCTATTGCCGATGACAAGGGCAAGCCGCTGCTCCGCTGCCGTATGTGATTGAATTGGAATGAGCAAAAGCAGACATAATGTGAGGAGACTGATTTTTGTGAGAATGGAGTTCATTGATTTGTCCTTCGTCTTACAAATCTACCGCATTTTATACATCAACCGTGAACAAACCACAAGATTTGTTAGCGACTCCCGTCTGAGATGTTGAGATGAGAGAGAAAGCCTCTGACAAAAATAGATGAGCCGCTCCATATAAAATGAAGCGGCTCGAGATAAAGGAAATATTCTGGTTTCTCGATCTCTATTATCCCTTTAAAAGCCCGCACTGAATCATGGTATTGCGCAAAACTTCACGGTTCTCAGGCCTGAGGGGAACCAGCGGCAGGCGAAGTTTCCCGGATGGGAGCCCCATCATAGTCAGGGCTTCTTTGACTGGGGCCGGATTGGTCTCAATAAACAATGCCTGCACGACCGGTAACGTTTTGAAATGAATCTCCCGGGCTTCGTTGATTTTCCCCGAACGGTACAGATTTATCATCTCACGATACTCTTTCCCAATGATATGAGCCACCGCTAAGATTCCTCCATCCCCACCCAAAGCCAACATCGAAAACGTCAGCGCATCCTCCCCGCAGAGGATATAGAATTTCTTTTGGTTGTTTCGCGTAGCCCGGATAATTTCCATCGTGACCATCAGATCACCACAAGCATCCTTCATCCCAATAATATTGTCTATTTTGGAAAGTGCAATCATTGTTTTTGCTTCAATGAGTCGCGCTGACCTTGATGGAATGTTATAGATGAAAAGTGGAAGCTTTGTTGACATTGCTATTGCCTCGAAATGTCTCAACAGCCCATCCTGCGTGGGTCTATTGTAATAGGGACATACTTGCAAACTTGCAGAGACTCCAATACTCTCGGCGCGTTTTGTCATTTCTATGGCTTCTTTGGTGCTATTAGATCCTGTCCCAGCGATCACAGGCACCCGTCCCTTGGTTTCATCAACCACAATCTCGATTACCCGGGCATGTTCATGGTTATCCAAAGTGGGGGATTCTCCGGTCGTTCCGCAAGGAACAAGACCATCACATCCCACCTCTTCTATATAATAATTGACGAGTTTGCGCAGTCCTGTCTCGTCGATCGATAGGTCATCTCTGAAGGGTGTAATTATGGGCACATGGCATCCAGCCCAGGATGGTATCTGCATATGTTCTCCTTTCTGGTTCAATGATATGATTATAGTTTCCCTGAATAAGATTTCGACTTCACAATAAAAAAGCCATGGGGCTTACCCATGGCTTCAAGGAAGCTATATGTTATAAGCATTAACGCATACACGTCCTCAAAGCGATGGGTAGCCCCATTTGCTTGACCCCCTGTTTCTTACCCATGCTTCTTCTATCTACTGAGAGGACGTTCATTAATCTTCCTGTTCGGACTTATTTGACTTGAAGAAAACATAATTTGCTTTTTGTGTCAAATTATTTCCTATTGAAGCTCTCCGCAGCAAGCTACAGTGAATGCGCTCGCTGCCGGATTCAATCATGATTAGATGGAGAGGCGTATCTCAGGCCCTATTCTCTTTGCCCACTTTGCGCAGCGTCATCAGCAGCACCGCCGCTGTCAGAAGGCAAGCTGCCAGAAACATGATTCCCCCTGTAAACGATCCGGTTGCATCCCGGATGAAGCCCATCACGTAAGGTCCCACAAACCCGCCCAGGTTTCCGATACTGTTTATCATGGCAATAGCACCCGCCGCCGCAGTTGCACTTAAAAAAGAGGAGGGGATTGCCCAGAAGGGCCCGAAAGAGCCGTACACTCCCATAACTGCTATCGTGAAGAATGCCATCGAGACGAAAACACTGATGTCGGCCAGCAGCGCACTGCCGGCAAGCCCAATTGCCGTCGTAACCATGCCGAGGATCGTATGCCAGCGGCGTTCACCGGTCTTATCCGAATGACGTCCTATGAAATACATGGAGAAGAAACCGAAGATGTACGGTATCATAACCAGGAAACCTACCATCTGGATGCTGATAGCAGTCGATAGAGCTTTAACAAGGATCGGCAGAAACATCGTGATCCCGTAAAAACCGCACACCCACGTAAAATATATCGCCGACAGGATGATGACATCTCTGTCAGCGAAGGCCTGCAGCACAGAATACTTCTTTCGCTGGACCTTTGCGGCTTGTTCAGATGCCAGGGTATTTACAAGCCAGCTCCGTTCTTCATCAGTCAGCCATTTGGCGTCACTGGGTTTGTTGGTCAGATAGAAGGGTGTAATAAAACCGAGAACAATTGCAGGTAACGCTTCCAGAATGAATAACCATTGCCATCCGGCCCAGCCCAGCCATGTGGTCCCTAATAGATAGGTGGACAGCGGCGCGGCGACGATGTTACAGATCGGCAAAGACATCATAAAAAGGGCGACGGCTTTGGCCACGTCCTTCAAACGGAACCAGGTAGATAGATAATAAATAATGCCGGGGAAAAAGCTAGCCTCGGCTACCCCGAGAAAGAACCTCACGATATAAAATTCGGTCGATGTAGAAACCCAGGCAGTTAGACAAGAGATGATCCCCCATGTGATAAGAATCCTGGCGATCCACAACCGCGCGCCCACTTTGGCCATGATAAGGTTGCCAGGTATCTCCATGATGAAATAACCGATAAAAAAGATTCCTGCACCAAGACCATACACGGCATTGCTGAACCCCAGTGCCTTGTTCATTGACAAAGCGGCATAGCCGACATTGACCCGATCCAGGAAAGAGACGATATACAAAAGACCCAAAAACGGCATCAGTCTCTGGAAGACTTTATTGACCGTCCGCTCCCCCAATGCCTTATCTTTGATCATCTGCATTTCTCCTTATACTTACCCCTCATAGATATTTGAAATCGTGTGAACAATGAAAATCGTGAGATTTCGAGCCATTTGTTGGAGCGGTTATATACATCATTATCGCAGGAAAGTCCTGTGAAAAGGAGGCGTATATTTGCATTGAAACTCTCCGCAGCAAGCGAAGGTGTTTGCGCTCGCTACAGAATTCAAGACGCCCAGGCCATTTGTTTCAAGAAAAAATTGCCCATTCGCTTGCGAAAGGTGATTGTTATTGCAAGACTTGATACTGGAAGATTGCGGTCATTACCCCATTGACACAATAAGGCGATCTGCCTATACTTTCTCCGCCAAAAGGCCATGTTTACCAAATGCTAAGGATCCGTTGAAGCAGGCTGTCCGTTCGTAACGTCCCTTCATTTTTTCTGTCACACATCGGTATCCAAAATAGTCTAACAAGAAAAAGGTGGAAGAGATGCCAAAGAGATCAAATGCCGTCGAAACGACGATTGAGGATCTGGTCGAACGTGCCAAGATGGGCGACAAGGATGTGCTCGAAGAGATCGTCCGACGTATTCAGGATAACGTTTACGGGCTGGCGATCCGGATGCTCTTTATTCCCGCCGATGCGGAAGACGCTACCCAAGAGATTCTGGTGAAGGTCATAATTAACCTCGGCACGTTCAAAGGGGAGAGCCGCTTCGACACCTGGGTCTACAGCATCGCCTCCAACCATCTGCTGACGACGCGCAAGTGCAGGGCCGAGCGCTGGCAACTGACCTTTGATAAGTGCGTGGATGCGATTGAGGAAGGGGCGCTGGACAATGCAGATGATGCTTTCATCGAAGCCGAGCAGAACCTCATTGTAGAAGAGACAAAACTCGCCTGCGTTCATTATCTGCTGCTCTGCCTGAAGAGGGAACTCCGCTTGGCCTTCATCCTGGGGGAAATCTTCGGCGTCAAGAGCCCGGAGGGCGCAAAGATCCTGGGACTCACGCCAGCGGCTTATAGACAGCGGCTTTCCCGCGGGAAAAAACAGCTCATGGAGTTCCTTGTCAAGAGATGCGGCCTCGTGGATCCGAAGAACCGCTGTCACTGCAAGACACTGGCCGCGCTTCATGTGAAGAAAAGACATATCGATCCGAAAAACCTGCTCTTCGCCACCCATGCCTGCCACCCCCGACGGGACAGCCAGGCAGAGGATCTCTTGAAGGAACTCGATCAAATGGCGCGGGCGGCCATGCTGATCCGGAACCACCCGGACTATGCCGCCCCGGGGGTCTTCGTGGAATCCGTGAAAGGTCTGATTGATTCGGGAAGATTTCAGCTTCTGGGGCGGTAAAGAAAGGAATGGATTCCCGCCGAAGCCTGCCCTCGAATTCGGTAGCGAGCGCATTC
The DNA here is from genome assembly GCA_049512055.1 of Syntrophales bacterium. Taxonomy (GTDB): domain Bacteria; phylum Desulfobacterota; class Syntrophia; order Syntrophales; family UBA2185; genus Fen-1135. The sequence goes on from JBEKXK010000043.1 coordinate 10,602, forward strand.
CCCGCGGTTTGCTGCGGGGTAAGCGAGCGAATGACAAACGACTGTTCCTTAAGAATCGAAGATTCTCCGCAGCTTGCTGCGGAGAGCTTCAATGTCCTTATCGGGGGCGGGAATGACGAGAAAGAAAGTGGGAAGGCGGACAATGATGAAAGTTGATGACGCGACCCGCAATTATATCCAGAAGCATTTTGACTATACCGATGAGGAGATGAAGGTTTTCATGGAAAACCCGAGAAACAGGGATGTCTTCTCGAAAGCCCACCTCTTTGCGAACAAAACGATCGTCTTCGAAGTGGTGGATTCGCACGGGTGCAACAGCCAGCATAAGAAAGGCGATAAACTCTGCTTTGACGGGGCGGGCAACCTCCTCACCAACCGGTCTCCCGATCGTGTCTGCATCTATGCCTTGAATGCCGCATCGGGTCTCATTTTCGCGGCAGGCGAGCTCCTCATGGCCGGTGTTGATCCCAACGAGATGCGATTCAAGAAAACGGGCTGTTTCGATGTGGGCGTGAAATGCGGCGGCTGGGGCCGCATCGTTATGGAGTGCAGGGTCGAAGACCGTAAGGGATGATGGACAGGCTTTTGAAAAAGTCGCTGATTTTTCCGCGAATGTCATGCCCGCGGAGGCGGGCATCCAAACGACGTCCTCTAGAAAGCGGGGAACCACTCATTCAGAGAAGAACTGGATTCCGGATCGAGTCCGGAATGACATAGGATGAGGTGTATTATGTCGCTGACGGAGGAAATTAAGAGCTATGCCCTCGATCTCGGCTACAGCCGAGTGGGGATCACGACGGCGGAGCCTTTCCCCTTATACGCCCAGGCGCTGGAGGAGCGCTCACAGGACTACGACTGGGCGGTGGACTCGGGCCTTCGCCTCGGGCGCGCGGTTAATCCGCAGGACCGCCTGCCGGGCGCCAGGTCCATCATTGTCGCCGTGTACGACTACTTCAGGGAGCGCTTCCCGGAGAACCTGGTGGGCAAGATCGGACGCCTCTACCAATCGCGCTCCTACATTGAGCCGCCGACGCGCCTCGGTGGCGCGCGGGTGCAGCTCATGCGGCAGTTCCTAGAAGCGAAGGGAATGCAGGTCGGGCGCTGGTTCTTGATCGCCTCCGGGGTCCCGGACCGCCTCGCCGCCGTCCGCGCCGGGGTCGGCGAAATCGGCCGCAACACCTTTGTCTGCGCCCCGGGCATCGGTACATTCGTGCTTATCCATACATTCATAGTGGACGCCGATCTGGAATACGACGCGCCAGCGAAAGGGACGCACTGCCCACCTGACTGCCGGCTTTGCATCGAGGCTTGCCCGACGGGGGCGATCGTTGCCGCCTTTCGCTTGAATCCGCGCTGGTGCCTCACCTTCAACCACGTCGTCAACGTCCAGGGCTTCCGGAACACCTCGCCGTACATCGATCCGGAACTGCGGCCAAAGATGGCAAGCTGGATCCACGGCTGCGACGCATGCCAGGAGGCCTGCCCGCGCAACCAGGCGAAGCTCAAAGCAGAGCTGCCAGCGAGCGCCTTCCTGGAGGAGATGGCGAACTACTTCAGCCTGCCGGGCCTCTTGAGGATGGACCAGGAGTTCGAGACGAAGGTCGTCGCGCCGCTCCTGCACACCTATATGCGGGATCGCAAGTACTTCCAGCGAAACGCCGCAGTAGCGCTTGGCAACAGCGGCGATCCCGAGATGGTGCCGCATCTGTCACAGGCCATGGAGGATCCGGAGGAACTGGTGCGGGCCCACGCGGCGTGGGCGCTCGGACGGTTAGGCGGCGCCGGGGCGCGGCGCATCCTGGAGGCGTGCGTGCCGCGCGAGAGCGGCGTGCACGCGAAAGAGGAGATCAAGGCGGCGCTGGAAAGAGTTTGAGTACTGCGGAGAATCTTCGATCCTTACGGAACAATATCGTTCGTCATTCGCTCGCTTATCCCGCAGCAAGCTGCGGGGAATGCGCTCGCTATCGAATTAAAGACCCGTCCCCAGAAGGTCTTACAAGTTCATGACCTTCCGGATAGAGCGAACAAAAAATCTTTACTCTGTTTATAATTCTCTATTTGTAAATCCCGCAACCGATAAAAAAGTCTTCGTATCTTTGGATATAGGTTGACTTGTCTTCCACCTTCTTCGTAAGGGGATTGGTCCACTTATAGTCCAGCCAGCCGTTCCCCTTGGATTTGGCAAGAAAAATCATATCCTTGATAAAGTACTTCTTGTCGGCATCTTGGACATGGAGCATGTTCTTGCCTACGAGTTTTGGATTCCCTCCCTGGGCAAGAGTGATGCCGTTGAAATCCAGGGCAAAGAGGTAGAGGTCTTTGTTGATGAACTTGCCTGCGGGGTTATTGAATTCGGCCAAGGCCTTATCTTTGCCGTTGGCCTTGATATAGGCGATGCCTTTATCGACCATCTGTTTAGCTTCTTTCGCCGTTCCCTTCTCAGCGGCGAGGGCAAGACCTGCTACAAAGGAAAACACCATAATCATCACGAGCACCTTTTTCATTACACATCCTCCCTTTCCGGATATTAGACCTGCAGTACGCATGGATTCAGCAACGGGTATGCCAGGATGATAACAATGATGAGATTGCTTCTTGATCAGGGAGCAAGAATGAGGGTTTCTTGTGTTATGGCAAGTAGTTATCTATATCGAAGAAACTTCGGCAAATTAATTTTCAAACCATGAAGCAGCGGATAAGAGTTTATAAGGGCCTCTGCTAAAGGCCAAAATTCCGACAAGATAGGGAAGATAATTTGACGCCGGATATTCGCTATTTGCGAATAGCGCAAGACATTTTTTCAAAGTGAGGGAAGAAGTCATGCCAATGAGAAAAAAGCCTCTGACAAAAAACGGGGAAGTGCAGCGATAACCGCTGCCCTTCCCCTCTGAGAGAGATATGATCACGCACGCTACTTGTAGTAGCCGCAGATAATGATCACATCACCGATTCTTTCAAAAAAAGTCGACTTCTGCTCGATCTTCTTCGTCTGGGGATTCATCCACTTGTAGTCCATGAACCCCTTGTTATTCACCTTTGTATCATCGATTATGGCCTTGATGAACTTTTTCCCAGCGGCGTCTTCGCGATCGATCAGGCGCTCCCCGATAAGCTTTGCATCGGCGCCGTGTGACAGGACGTTGCCATCGGGATCGATCACATAGATATAGAGATCGCTGTGAACAAACCTGCCCTTGGTATTGTTGAATTGGGCAAAGGCCTTGTCCCTGCCATTTGCCTTGTAATAAGCAACCGCCCTGGAGAGCAGGGCCTTGGCTTCACTTGCCGTTCCTTTTTCCTGTGCATAAGCACCGCCCACGCAGAGAAGCCCGATCAGAATCCCTGCCAAAATAATTTTCACAGTTCCTGTTTTTTTAAACGCCGTTATGGTCTTCATTTTCCGTCCTCCAAAACGTGACACCGAGTCTGTCAATTATTCTTCCGTCTCTATTAATTAATGTTCTTTCTTGATATTTGCAAGAAGATTTGAAAATGCCTTCTTCATCAGGGAGTCTTGCATAAACTTCTCTTTTCTTAGCATCAAATACGGAATTACATAGGTATCCGCAATCAGGAACATCCTGATTTATGGCCTCGAAATCTCTGACAAGAAATTTATTAATCGATAGCGCAAATTAGATTTTGATCTCCTGGAGAAGTATCTCCATGCGGTCGGCAATGTCAATAATGGACGGTTCGTAACTGACAGGATATCCGAGGGAGGCAAAAACGCGCTTCATCCCTTCGTTCCGGGAATCGAGAAGTATTTCGATACTGGCGAGTCCTTTTGACCTCGCGATATTGACGACTCTTTTCACCATGAGTTTCCCCAGGCCTTTCCTTTGCCAGTCGTCTCTCAAGACAACGGTAAGCTCCGCGTGATCTGAATTCTGTTTGACGATGTAACGGCAGGTGCCGATGATGGATTCCTTTCTGTCCTGTGTGATGATGGCCGCGAGTGCAAAATGGCTTTCGTAATCGATCTCCACAAGCTGCTTGAGCATCTCCGGCTGCAGCTTTTCCAAATGGGTTAAGAAGCGAAAGTAGATGGTCCCCCGGGATAATCCGTTAAAAAAATCCAGAAGGAGCGGACCATCGGTCGGCTTGATGGGTCTCACGAAGACGGCCGAACCGTCATCGAGGGTGATCCATTCCTCATAATAGTAGGGATATTGTTGATAGACTCTGAAGGCTTCCATTTTTTAGAGGCGGACCCTCCTTAACCCGGCGGATAAAAGACATGCTGCTTGTCTTTGCGGGTTTCTAATCAAAGTCCGATTCAAGAAGGATGCGAGCATATGTACTTGACAAGGACATGGCGCCTATATATCGTGTATATAAAGCCCGTGTACAAGCAATTTTGACGGGTGTCAAATGGAAACTTAATGAACAAGGACTGGGAGGTAAAGTATGAGCACACCGATTGAACAGTACTGGCAGTTGAGACTGGCTGATCTCAAGAAGGCGCTGGAAGAAAACAACTTCGAGGTCTTTATGGCGAACAATGCGGATGAGGTAAAAAAGATTGTTTTCGAAGAAATCATACCTGCGGTGAAGCCTGCGGTAGTTTCCTGGGGTACGTCCATGACGTCCATGGAGACGGGCCTGCACGCCGCGCTTAAAGCCAGCACAGCCTTTAAGACAATAGAGACATCAGATAAGACCATATCCTGGGATGAAAACGTTGAGCGGCGCAGACAATCGCTCCTCGCTGATTTATTCATCCTGGCGACCAACGCCGTAACGGCGGACGGCGAGCTTGTTAACCTGGACGGGACGGGAAACCGCGTCGCAGGTTTAACGTTCGGCCCCAAAAACGTCATCGTACTTGCAAGCCGGAACAAAGTCGTTACCGATTTGGACGAGGCTTTTAGACGCATCAAGAATTACGCGGCGCCGGTAAACGCCATACGCTTGAACAGAAAAACCCCCTGCGTCAAGACGTCCTATTGCGAGGAGTGCAAGAGCGCGGAGCGCATCTGCAACACCTGGACGATCACCGAGAAATCGGCTCCCAAGGGAAGGGTAAAGGTCATTTTGATTAACCAGGATTTTGGCCTTTAGCGGAACCTTGCTTGCTGGGGAGACTGTAGCAACTTCGCGCATGAAGAGAGAGAAAAGAATATCCATGAAAGAACCGTCGGATTTGACAAACTGGGTGGAGGGTATCATCCGCGATTTTATAAACCGCTCTCCGGAGAACACACTTAAGAACGAGGCTAACGAAAAGGCATGGAATGATCCGCTCGTGGGATTCTCACGAGGGGATGATCCTCTCTACGAAGACTACAAGAGGCATGTAGGGCCTTTTCACTGGACACCGTTGGAGATCTTTAAGCAGACATTCCGCGAGGCCAAGGTGAGTGCGGAAGACCTTACCGTCATAACCTGGATACTTCCACAGACGGAAGCGACCAAGGCGGATACCCGGAAAGAAAAGGAATTCCCGCCGGAGCGATGGGCCAGGGCCCGCCTCTATGGCGAAGAGGTCAATAATAAGCTTCGCAAGCACGTTGTAGATGCCCTGCAAGAAAAAGGATACAGGGCCGTTGCACCACTGCTCTCACCGCAATTTTCACGGCAGATGTCCGATGCGTACGGTTTTGCCTCCACCTGGTCGGAAAGGCATGCGGCCTATGCAGCTGGCCTGGGCACATTCGGCCTTTGTGACGGCTTGATTACGCCGCACGGAAAGGCCGTGCGTGTGGGTTCTGTAGTGGCGCAAATCCAGATCCCCGCGACCGTCCGGCCTTATGACGACCACCATGCATACTGCCTATTTTATTCACAAGGCGCCTGCAAGAGTTGCATATCCCGCTGCCCCGTGGGAGCGCTCAGTGAGGCAGGCCATGACAAGATGAAGTGCTACAGCCATACATACGGCAGTTCATTGAAGCATATAAAATCCATTCACGGTTTTGAAGTCGGGTCCTGCGGCCTATGCCAGACAAAGGTGCCTTGCGAGTCCCGCATTCCCAAGAAGGTTTCGGGAAAGAAATGAACGGGATGTTTTTAGGGGAAGGTAAACATGACTATTGAGATGCGCATATTTTCCGACTACATTTGACCCTTCTGCTACATAGGCAAGGGCATTGTCGACTCATTAAAAAAAGAATTTGATATCAGGGATGACTGGCTGAGCTTTGAACTGCATCCCGAGACGCCGCCGGAAGGGATGCCCTATGCGAGGAGGTTCCCCGGCGCGAATGTCGAGGCGATGTATGAAAACATCAGGAAAAGGGGTGACGAATTCGGCATCAAATTCGGCCCGCGGCTGTTGCTCTCCAATTCGCGCCTGTCTCTCGAAGCAAGCGAATACGCCCGCGACATGGGGAAGTATGAACTTTTTCATGAACGGATGTTTTACACGTACTTCACGGATTCGAAAGACATCGGCAGCCTGGAAGTGCTCACGGAGAGCGCCCGCGTCTGCGGGCTCGATACAGATGAACTTCTGACGGCTCTGAAAGAAAGGCGCTATGCCCATCGGCTCGAGGAATCGAGAAAGGAAGCCGGACAGATCCATCTGACGGGAGTTCCGACCTTCATCATCAACGGGAAAACGAAAGTTGTCGGTGCGCAGCAGGTAGCGGTGTTCAAGGACGTGCTAAGAAAAATGGTCGATAAGCAAGGATAGCTGTTGGAAGTCGCGTGTGGAAAATAATCAAGAAACTTTGGCAGAGATAAAATTTGGAAAGCGATAAGGGTGAGCGATCATGCGTTACGTGAAATTAGCAAAGACGGGTTTAAAAATTTCGGAGGTAGGATTCGGCGGAATTCCCATCATCCGCCTCGACATGGACACAGCGGTAGCGGTGCTTCGCCGCGCCTACGAGCGGGGGATCACTTTTTACGATACGGCCAATATTTACCGTGACAGCGAGGAGAAGATCGGGCGCGCTTTTGACGGCATGCGGAAAAAAATTGTACTGGCAACCAAGACATTTCAGAGAGATGCCGACAAGGCGATGAAGCACATCGAAAATAGTTTACGCATGCTGAAGACGGATCATATCGATCTGTACCAGCTCCACCAGGTGGCCCAGGAGAAGGATCTGCTTGCTATCACTGCGCCCAAGGGAGCGCTGGAAGCTGTGGTGAAGGCCCACAAACAGGGAAAGGTGCGGTTTATCGGCGTCACTTCGCATAACCTTGCCATGGCCGTGAAACTGGTTAAGACCGGCCTCTTTGCCACCGTTCAGTTTCCGTTTAATTTCATCGAGGACGAACCAAAGGATGAACTGCACCGCGAGGCGCGCAAGCGGGGTATGGGCATTCTGGCGATGAAACCGTTTGCCGGCGGCGTGATCGACAATGCCAAGATCGCCATTAAATTCCTGCGCCAGCATCATGACGTCATTCCCCTTGTGGGCTTCGATTCAGTCGCATCTGTGGACGAAGTCGTCTCTTTTTACGAGCGCGCGAACAGGGTAACCAAAAAAGACGGGGAGCTCATGGAAAAATATCGCATTGAGCTTGGCAAGCAGTTTTGCCACAGGTGTGAATATTGCCAGCCATGCCCTCACGGCGTCATGATTACACCGGCTATGGCTTACAAGGTCGTTGCCTCCAGGATGTCTCCGGCTGTCGCCGTTGACTTTTCCCGGGTGATGATGGAAAGCGTGAAGCTGTGTGAGGAATGCGGGGAGTGCGAGGAGCGCTGCCCGTATGAACTGCCCGTCCAGGAAATGCTTAAGGCCAATTACGATCTTTACGAACGGCACCGCGCCGGGCTTAAGTAAAAGGATTTCTCACTGCTTTCGGGATGATAAACGGGTAAGATTACCGCACTCTTTTTCCCCCTTTCTTAAAGGGGAGGACAGGGGGATTTTACATAGTGGAACAAATCCCCCACTGCCCCCTTGTCAAAGGGGGCGAGAAGAAACGACACTACAGGAGATATTATTATGAGAACTCGATCGAACCGCCTGGGCATAGCCCTCATCATTGGCATATTTTTTCTTTCATCCTGCGGGGCGACAAAATTAAGCAACACCTGGACGAACGGCGCTTTCGAGGGGCGTTATCTGAAAAACGTTATGGTCGTGGCGATTGCGGATCAATTAGAAAAAAAGAATTTGGAAGGCGCCTTCGTAAGACATTTTCAGGAGCATGGCGTAAATGCAGTCTCTCTCGCATCGACAACACAAAAGAAGGAGCTGACAAGCGACGACGTGAAGGTTGAGGCCACAGCAAAGGGCATGGACGCCATATTTATGATAAGGCTGATCACTATAAGCGAGAAGGAAGTCATAGAGCGTTTCGTTCCGCCTCCTGAGTCTTCCCCTGACTGGAGCTATTCTTTCCCCTTATACAGTGTACAGACACCGCCTGTGGAGTATAAGATTGAAGAGAAGGACATCGTGATGGAATTCAATCTTTATGATGCCGCAACGGGGAAATTGATGTGGAAAGTCCGTTCCGAGACCATCAAGTCCGGTTCCGCTACCAAGCTCATCGATGAGGCATCCAAGAAAGTCATGAAGAATCTGAGAGCCGACAGATTGATCAGATGAGGACCCTGTCTGGACAAATCTGGGGCCCATAAGCGAACAGGGAGCCGGATCAAGCCCTGAATAAGAGATATAGGTTATATGGCCTTTTTAGTAGGTTTGTTGGGAGGCATCTTCGGAGGATTTGTCGGCCTGGGCGGCGGCGCCATCATGATCCCCTTCATGGTGGACATTCTCAAGTTGGACCAGCATAAGGCGCATGGGACAAACCTCGTGACTATCGTGTTCACGGGAATTGCCGGCGCCATTGCCTATGGGCTGGGAGGCGCGATTGATATCACTGCGGCAGTCCTGTTAGCCGCACCGGCCATCCTCACTACCCGCGCTGGTTGCCATTTCGCACACTCTCTTCCCGCATGGAAGCTGAAACGTTATTTCGGTTACTTTCTGATATTCATGTCGCTCCTGCTGCTTGCCAAGCCCTATCTTCCCCGGATTCACGGGTTGGAGACGGGATGGCCTCAATATGCCATCCTCCTTCTGACGGGCGTCTTCCTGGGATTTCTCTCAGGCATGCTGGGCGTCGGCGGTGGCGTCATCATGGTGCCCGCCATGGTGCTGCTTACGGGTTTCACACAGCACACCGCACAGGGGACCTCGCTTCTCGCCATGGTCCCCATCGGCAGCGTCGGCGCCTATACTCACTGGACACTGGGCAACGTGAAGACGGATATCCTGGCAGGCATGATTGCGGGGATATTGATCGGTGCTTACGTCGGCGGGACACTTGCCCATTATTTCTCGGACGCGTCCCTGCGGGCCGCGTTCGCCGCTGTGCTTATATGGACAGGAGCGCGCTACGTGAGGGCAAAGGAGCCTCTCGATGCGGCTGACGGCGCAACGTGTCTGCCATGACACTTGCTGCGTCTGTTCTCGCTGGCGCCTGTCTTTGGATCCCACGCAAATCTTTCACACAGCAGCTGATAGTTCAAACAACACCGGGATGCGTCTGCCTCCGAAAATTGACATACGCCATCAGTTACGCTGATTGCCGATCTCCGGTATTTACGTCTCCGGATTTTTTTCTTGCCTTGACGATCTTGTAATCCTCAAAGGCCAGATAGATCAGCAGCGAGTCGACGACGACCGCGCCGACCCGGCTTGCTCCTTCTGTGTATATGAGCGTAGTTGCAATATCCGTAACGCCGACGACGGCGCAAAGAACATCCCCCCATGGCTTCCTTCCGTATATGCCGATAATCGCCGCCAAATAAATACAGAACATGACAAGCGCGCCAAAATTCAAGGAAGTCATGAGCGATTCGATCTGGCCGAAGAAACGCAGCCCGAGGAGCATGAGCATACCTATCGCTGTTGGACTAAACTTCTTTTTCACGGATTCGTCCTTATTCCCGGAAGCACAGTGCGCAGGCCCGCCGTGCATTGTTCTCTATCGCACTTGCGAGAGACCCATCTGTATTACCTGCACCTTGTAGCCGATGTCTTCCATACGGGCGGCAATTCTGCATGTGCGCTTCCCGCAAGGAAGCGCCTTTCTGTTAATGAAGTATAGGGACAAAAGGAGTTCTCTGTCAACAAGAAAGGGCGGCAGGCGGGGTCAGGGCCGTTATTCAGTTCGATTTCTCAGGTGACGTTGAAGGATCATGCCGTTTCAAGATTGAAGACAATAGGATTGCCGCCTTTCCGGGGGTTGCCGATAGACCTGAACTTACCATTATGACGCCCTTCAGTCTCTGGATGGACATTATGAATGGCAAGGCTGACGGTCAGAAGACGTTCATGGAACAGAAGTACAAAGTCCTGGGCGATATTTCGTTGCTCATGAGGATGAACCGGCTCTTCCGGAAATAGCCGCGGCGCAGAATAAAGGTCTCTCTTCGAAATTACTTCGGGGCGGGTTCCCATGCGGCTCCTCTCTTCTTGACACAAGGCAATTTAAAAGGTTACTAATATTGCAAAAGCATCTGAAGGCAGATTGACAATGCAGAAGAAAGGCTTTTGGGAGGGCATTTATCAAAAGCTCGCATCCCCGAAACTTACAGTCGTCATATTCCTCGTTCTCGCCGCCGCATCCGTCGTAGGAACACTGATGCCCCAGGGGCTCAGCGAAGCGGACCTCCAGGGACACTATAGCCAGCGGGTCATCTGGTTTATCACGACCTTCGGTTTGAATGATCTCTACCATACCGGATGGTTTCGACTCCTTCTTCTTTTCCTGTGCGTCAATCTCGTCGTCTGCACAATCGAGCGGCTGCCTAAGACACTGAAGATCTTCCGGCGCCGCGAAGAACAGGTGGACCCTCAGAAGCTCGCCAAGTGCAGCCTTAACTGTCAGTTCACATCAAAGCTTTCCCGGGATGAGACGGAAGCGCGGCTCACCGGCATCATTTCGGAAGAGTTCGGCACGTTGCAAAAACTTGACGGCGCCGACCAGCTGGCGGGAGTGGCAGAGAAGGGCCGCTGGAGTCCCCTCATGGTCTATGTCGTCCACCTGAGCGTTCTTCTGGTGCTCTGCGGCGCTCTCGTCGGTTCCATATTCGGCTTCAAGGGTTTCATGAACATCCTCGAAGGGGAAGCCACAAACGAAGTCATGCTCGATGGCAGCGATCGCGGACTGAATCTTCCTTTTCAGATTCGGTGCGACAAGTTCGATGTGTCTTATTATGATAACGGTATGCCGCGGGAGTTCCGCTCGGATCTGACGCTGATCCGCGACGGGAAGGAGGTCATCAAGCGGGAGCTGCGGGTGAACGATCCCCTCACGTATGACGGCATCACCTTCTATCAAGCATCGTACGGCACCATACTCAAGGATGCGGATGTGGCGCTTACGGACAGAGAATCGGGAGCCGTCCGCCGGCTCATCATTCCCTTCCGTGAGTGGGTGGATATTCCCGGCACGCGAGACAGGGCGCAAATTCTCCGGTTTGACGAGGACTTCCGGCGACTCGGCCCCGCCATGGTTTTGATCATCTCCAGGGCCGGCGGGGAGCCGTCAGGTTCGCGGATCCTCATCGAGAGGGATTTTCATGGCAACAGGGTTGAGAACTATAATGTGAGGGTCTGGCGCGCCAACCGGATACCCTATACCGGTCTGCAGGTGAACCAGGACCCGGGAGTCTGGCTTGTCTGGTTAGGCTTTGCGGCGATGCTGGTGGGAATAGGTCTCACCTATTATGTAAGCCACCGCAAATTATGGGTGTGGGCGGCGGCAGATGCGGGCAAGGAGGGGACAAAGATTGTCATTGCCGGGAGGACCAACAGGAATGAAATATCCTTCGAGCGGGACTTCAACAGACTCTGCGAACGTCTCCAGGCTGAGCTGGGGCAAGAGGGAGGAGGAAGCAGGCCATGATCACAAGCTCGATCCTTCTTGCCATAACCACATTTTCCTATCTCCTCTGTGCACTTCTCTATCTTTCGGGGGTCATCTTTCGCCGCCGCACTATCATGTTCTGGGGCAGTGTCACCGGAGCGGCTACGCTCGCCATACAAATGGGGGGAATGATTCTCCGCTGGTGGGAATCCTACCAGATAGGCTACGGACACGCGCCTCTTTCTAATCTTTATGAATCTTTGGTGTTCGCAGCCTGGGCGATCATGCTCATTTATCTGGTCATGGAATACCGGACCAAGCAGCGGGCCCTCGGCGTGTTCCCCGCTCTGTTCGCCTTCCTGGCAATGGCTTACGCTTCCTTCTCCACGGGTGTGAGCTCGAAGATTCAGCCGCTTCTTCCTGCCCTGAAAAGCAATTGGCTCATCGCCCATGTCGTGACCTGCTTCATCGGCTATGCGGCCTTTGCGGTTTCGTTCGGGATCAGCATCCTCTATCTCGCAAGAGAATCAAAAAAGGAGACCTCCGGCGGTGCGCACTCCCTGCTTCCCGATCTCAGGCAGCTTGACGAGCTCAACTATCAGATGGTGCTCTTCGGGTTTCTCTGGCTGTCGCTGGGGATCATCACAGGTTCCGTCTGGGCAGATTTGGCGTGGGGCGCTTATTGGAGCTGGGATCCCAAGGAGACATGGTCTCTGATTACCTGGCTGATATATGCCGCTCTCCTCCATGCTCGTACCATGAAGGGATGGCGCGGCGGCCGTGTGGCGTGGCTGTCCATCATCGGGTTTGGCTGCGTCCTCTTCACCTATTTCGGCGTCAACTTTCTCTTGGGCGGACTGCACTCCTACGCTAATGCAAAGTAGGTTCCCACATTTACCACTTCCATATTTTTTTGCGAACTGGTTGTCTTCGGGACATCGGCCTTGGGGGTGTCACTCTTGGGTGTATCAGCCTTCGGAGTATTCGCCCTGGGAGCATTAAGCTTAGGGGCCTGTAGAATTGGCCGCATTGGCTGTATCCCGGAAATATTGCCGCGCGTGTCTCTTACATACGGCCTTCCTATGTCGTAGGGAGTGGGGCCGTCATAGTTATATAGGAGATAGAGAGGTGCATAATAGGAAACCGCCTTTCCCGGCTGTTTTCCGGGGAGGGCGTTGAATTTTACAGTCAGCATCTGGACGAGCTTGCCATAAATGTCAGCTTCTGCACTCCCCATTCCGATGATATGCTCGGCGCTCGATAGCGGTGATGCGGGATCGTCATAAACATAGACCTCAACTTTTGCTTTGCATATCGAAGACGGCAAGTTCGAGAGCTCAATAGAAATATTGAAGGTGAAGTCTTCAGCGCAGGCAGAATGATAGGGGATTGCCAAAACGAAAATCCCCAGCAGTATTTTCATGAGAATCATTCTATAGTTCTGCATCTGCATATCTCCTTTGTCCGATTGATGTCACTTGCCCGTTACAGTGAGCTTCTCCGTAGTGGTTGTAACCGGATTAAATGGCGCCTGCTGCGCCGGCGGACGGGGTATCCCACCCGTGGCGGTGAGCTTCTCTGTTGTGATTGTTACCGGGCTTGCAGGATTTGCGGGTGCAGCAGGTTGCGGAGTGTCGTCAAGTAATTACGAGTTTCTCCGTTGTGACGGTCACCGGTGAAGATGTGTTATCGCCTGCTGCCATATCGGCAAGACCTGACAGGATAAAAAAAACAAGGAGAAGGAAAAATATAATCCTTCCCTTCTTATTGATAGCGACTGATTTGCACATGGTAATCAAACTAACATGAAGCACAGGGAGTTCCTCAATTCCCGACGGTGCAGCTATTATTCTTGCAGTGGCCGCTGCGGCACTGAGAGTCACTCGTACAACTGCACGGCAGATCCGTGAACACAGTACACGTAGCCGGGTCGTTCGCCCCCTTGCAGGAGCCGCGGGAGGCGCAGCGGTCAGCAGTGCGCAGCTGCCCGGCAAAGCAACTCTGCGCGCCGGAGGATGCGGCGGCTAAAGCATAAGATGAGGCAAAATACATGACCGCAATTATTGACAGAACAATAAATCCTCTTTTCATATGCAAACTACCTCTCTTAGGGTATTTCCATTCCGTATCTCAGATATAACACCTGGGTGATAAATTCAACAGTTCGGGCGGAAATTTTGATAGTGCCGTCCGGGTGCCATTAATAGTCTGCAACTGCAATAATAATTTCCGTCTTTGCTTCTTCAAAGCGGGATATTCATCCTGCTTCAGCCCGACGAAGATTCATTGTTAAGCCTTTGTCTCCCTAAGAGCTGCCTCCATGTACCGGTAGAGTTCTTCAATATTTGAAGGCAGGACCTCCCGGCTCCCCCCCATATATCGACCATACAAATCATTGAACCGCGCGGGTATGCGGCCGCATAAAAGCTCATCGAGACAGCCCAATTCAAAATAGGTCTTCTGATGCGCAAGGTATCTATCCTCCGCATGGATAAATCCTGCGCAGGCCCTGGCGGCATTGCAAAGGCGGAGGAACCATTTCATGTCTATGTCATGGTAGGATTTGAAATGATATATCCCCCGCTCCTCCCGAAATTTGCCGTCCCTCACCAATGCCTCTTGGATTGGCGTCCCGGGGTAAGGAATCAGGGTCTCTGCATAGACAATCTCGGCCCCCATTTCAAAAATCTGTCTGGCAAGTCGAATGGTCTCGCGCATCGTGTCGATGGTATCACTGGGTCCGAACAGAATGAAATTGACCACCGGAGTCAAGTTCTGTTCTATGCAATGAACCACACCGCGAATGATATCCTCCGGACCTGCGCCTTTCCGGTAATAGTCGAGGACTTCGACAGAGCCCGACTCCGCGCCGACATACAATCCCCGAAAGCCGGCGTCAGCTAATATGGAGGCCATAATCGGGTTTCGGCAGATATCGTCGATCCGACCCTGTGCATAAAATTCCATCCTGCCGGCCAATTCCAGGCGCTGAATCCAACTGCAGATCTCCCGGACCCGTTTCAGGCTGAAGGTGAAATTATCATCGGTGAACATGATTCTCGTGGCGCCGCCGTCAGCCAGAGTTTTGATCTCCTCCGCTAAGGTGACGGCATCTCTCGTCCGGACTGTCCGCCGATACTGAGCCTGAATTGAACAGAAGGTACAGTTGTGGTGGCAACCCCTGCTTGATGATATGCTCCTTGTCTTGTATTTTTCATTGCGAACGAGATGGTAGGCAGGCTTTGGGAGATCGTTCAGATTCTTTTGCAGGGCCCTGTCGGCATTGTGGATGATCTTACCGTCGTCCCGGTAGCTGATCCCTTCAATGCCCGGAGATGCCTGTCCAGCGGTGAAGCGAAGGATCAACTCCCGGAAGGACAGTTCCCCTTCACCTCTGACACAGACATCGATGTCGTCCTGCTTTCTCAAGATATCATCGAACATGACCGTCGCATGAATGCCACCCATGACGGTCAGCACGGCTGGATTGAGATTTTTGGCGATTCTGCAGACCTCCTGTGCGGAGGGAAAGCTGTGGGACATGGCTGTCACGCCGACGACCTGTGGCGATGATCGACAGATCGTATCCCTGAGGGCATCATTGCCTTCTTCAGGAGAGCATATATCGAGATCCAGAATCGATACATCGATACCTTCCCAGAGGAGAGGTGCCGCCAGGCACTCCAGGCCCAATGGTGGTATCTCCGAGGACCCATTGTATCTTGGATTGACGAGAAGCACATTCATTTTGATCGACGGGTATCCTTTATGTTAGTTGTTCTGCCGACCTGCCTTTAGTGCTTGTACCATAGATTAAGTGAGAGTTGTGCTTCTTTGTGAGGGTTGAATTAATGATGACTGCACTCGTCTTGTTCGCACCACATTAATGAAAAAGGGTACAGCATGGATGAGGTTCAGATGATGACGGATCATGCACGGAGAGAGTGTGTGAAAAGGTATGCAAGTGTTCAGTTGGAGGCTAAACGGAGACTTCTGTAAGCAAAACAGGGAAGGAACTTGTGATTCCCGGGCTTCACCTGCGGCGTATTAGAATGAAAATATTACTAACAGCAATACTTACCATTCGAAATCATTAGTGAAAAAATTTAATAAAAAAATAGCTTCAATATCTAACTCCCACATACATATTTTAAAAGAAATCTTAAAATCGTCGGAATATTTTACAAAAATAATAGTAATATGTATGACATTGTAATAATAAGCTTTACTCCATTTTTCATTCAGTAAATTTCCCCAAAATGTCGTTTTTCTTTACAAATTCAAGATTCCCGGTGAGCCCTCAAAATATATAATCCCTTAAAATTAAGCAGGTTATGAAGCTGGTACACTACTTGCTGAATTTTATCCAGAAATGGCTGATGCTTTTTTATGTTTCACAACTGCTCATTTAGGTTGAGGGCTGGTAACCATAAGACATCTTCCATCCAGATAAATACCATTTCTAATAATTGAGGAATACCATGCTCGGCGAAAAGCCTGGAGAGCTTTTGAATCTTCAAGGAAAAGAGATAAGGCCCGTAATCAGAAAGCTGAACGCCTTCAATGAGAGGGTACGCGAAGACATCGAAAAAAAATTGATAAGCGAAGCCGAGGGGCAGGAACTTATCGTAAGGGCTACCATCATGGTTAGCATGTTGACGACAACATAAAATTTGTTCCTTATTAATTGTTACTATAAAGTTTAAGAATTAAGTGTACTTTAAAATAAGACAAATTAAAGGCAGGGTTAAATTGGCTTTGCCTTTTTAACAATAAGACATCTTCCACCCAGATAAACACTAATTATGATAATATTGATTTGCCAAAAGATTAAAAGAAAGGCCGATAGAATGTGCACGAATTAGTAAGAAAAAAATGAGGCACAATGGAGTGAAAGATAGACAATCACAGGATTTACAAACCAACTGCAATCAATGTGTCCTTAAAAAAGAGGGGAATTGCCCCTATATTGAGCAGATAGCGAATTGCCATTTGTTTAATGATTTAAAAAGTCGAGAGGTATCTTATATTTTCAAGAAAGAAAAACGTCAGTATCCAAGGATAATTACTTCTATCCCGGCTTTCATTAGCAGCGGTGGTTCAGGAGAAGAAAAATTACGTATCGGCTCGATAGTAGATATTTCGCTTGGTGGTTTGCGAATTTCAATTCCAAAAGGGATGAAACATAAGGTATTGACTGGCCCTCAGACGACTGAATTTGAGATTATTACTACGTTGCCGGATGAGAATAAACCTATACAGTTAAAGTGTAAATCACAAAGAGTGGTTTATTCCAAAGATAACATCCATGTCGGGGCAT
>JBEKXK010000044.1:0-27277 GCA_049512055.1 Syntrophales bacterium
GTTATCGTCGGGGCGGACCGGATCGCCGCCAACGGTGATGTGGCAAACAAGATCGGCACATATTCCCTCGCTGTCCTGGCAAAAGAGCATAGCATTCCTTTTTATGTGGCAGCACCTTTATCTACTATAGACGTGTCGCTTCGGAATGGCGATGAGATTCCCATCGAGGAAAGAAGCGCGGAGGAGATCACAACCATTCGAGGCATAAGAGTGGCGCCTGAGGGAGTGCATGTTTATAACCCGGCCTTTGATGTTACCCCAAATCATTACATCACTGCCATTATAACCGAAGCAGGTGTTGTCTTCCCTCCTTATCAGGAAGGCATTGGAAAAATAGCACGGCACCTCAAAAAATGACGAAGGAGCTAAGAATCCTACAACTGCTCTTACACATTTCACTGGTAAGAAGGCATTTATGATACATAAGAGAGAAGTTGGTACAACAAATGCCGCATAACCGCTTTCGTCAGGAGCGGAATTCTAAAGGTTGCGTCCTGCTGAGTAGTGTTCTGATTCTAATGCTTTGAATGAAGGTATACGGTATCGAGCGTGATTGCGAAAACTGGCATGTGGGAAATAAATGAAATAAACCTTGACTTTCAGCTTTGCTCGTACTAAATATACTCCAACATTTGCACCCCCCAGAAATGATAGGGTGCAGTAGAAGTTGGATCAGACATATTGAAGTGCAAAGGTTGGCCACCATGCCCTTTAGGTCTTGGCGGCCTTTTTCTTTCTGTCAAAACTGCAATCCGACTTTAAGAAAATTTTGAGAAAGGAGGATTTAAGCGATGCCAGAAGGTAAAGTAAAGTGGTTTAATGAGCAGAAGGGCTTCGGTTTCATCGAAAAGGATGACGGTGGCGATGTGTTTGTTCATCACAGCGCGATTCAAGCCGAGGGTTTCAAGACGTTATATGAAGGTCAGCGAGTGAGCTTCGACGTTCAGCAGGGCAAGAAAGGCCCGGCAGCAGACAACGTGAAGGCCCTGTAAAAGCACGATTGCCAGGAAACAAAAGAGGCACTCAGGTCTATAGGCAACTGTAGACGAGTGCCTTTTGCTTTGTATGAGACTACAGGCAAATAGTGCCATTTTAACTTATTTCAGTTACGACTTGGGAGCGGTCATAACCGACCAGCCCGGCTCCTTTGGCGGGCAGCTCCAGATGCAGGAGAGTAAATCATGCACAAACTTTCAATTTCTCTTTTCGCGGCTATCGCTATTATTCTTGTGACAGCCCTGAACTATGAATACAGATTTGTATTTGTGGAGGAAACCTCTTTATATCAAGAAGCCCGTGATAACAGAATAGAAAAGGCCATAGTGAAATCTACAGTGTGGGCCACCGATGAAGAGATTTGCAGATTTGCTCGGATCATAGAGAAAAAATATGGCAGCCAAATCGAGCAGATTTCAAGAAAGTATTACGCTTCCCCAGAAGATATCAAGGCCATTGCCATTGTCGAGTCCTTGACCGATGAGAATGCCGAGTCCAGTGTTGGCGCCGTAGGCCTGATGGGAGTTAAGCGAACGACAGGCAAGGAAATGGGTTTTGATGATATCGAAGGTCCCCTAAATAACCTTAAGGCCGGAACAAAATACTATAAGATGTTGCTCAAGAAATTTAAGGACCGAGAACTGGCTTTGGCAGCCTATAACCTTGGTCCGGGTGAAGTGGGAAACAGATTGAACAATGGATTTGACCCCGAAACAATCGCCTATATCTGGAAAATTAGAAGAGTTAGCCGGCTCGTCATTTAAAAGATGTGAGGGGCTTCCCTTGCCTCAACTTTCTTTAGATCCTTAACCATTAGAATTATTTCCCGGTATTGACAGCCTCTTCCTTTTTCTCTATACTTCCCCACTTTAAGAAAGCGAGATTCGGTATTTAATCAGTGATTTATCTAAACAACATCTCCCTGTCCTTCGCCGACAACACGATTTTCGACAACATCACCTGGATGATTCCGGAAAAAAGCAGGATTGGTCTTGTAGGGGATAACGGCACCGGGAAGACCACCCTTTTCAGGGCTATCCTGGGGATGGTCGATATCGATGAGGGCAGCATAGAGATTCCTAACAGAAAAAACAGGACGATAGGCTATCTGCCCCAGGACCTGGTAGAACTGGAGCCCCTTCCCCTCATGGAATATCTGCGGCAGAAGAGCGGCATAGAAGATATTGAACGGACGCTGAAAGATCATGAAAAACGTATGTCCCAGTGTGATCCGGACTCTGCCGAGTATCAGGAGATAATGAAGGCATACGAAGCCGCGACTACCCGTTTTCAGGCAGCCGAAGGATACCGCTTCGACGCAAAGGCGAAGCAGATACTAAACGGCTTCGGTTTCCGTGAAAAGGATTTCTCCAAGAACTGCACCGAATTTTCCGGCGGCTGGAAGATGCGCATCCTGATAGCCCTGATCTTACTATCCGCCCCGGATATCATGCTCCTCGACGAACCGACCAATCACCTCGATACGGAAAGCATGGAGTGGCTGGAGAGCTATCTGAAAAATTACCACGGCACCCTGCTGGCAATCGCCCACGACCGCGTGTTCCTGGATAAAATGGTCAACCAGATCGTGGAACTCGCCAGCCATCGACTCACCGTCTACAAAGGAAACTACTCCTACTATCTCGCGGAGAAGGAACGGCGTCTGGAGGCCCTGAAGGAACAGATGGCCCTTCAGCGCGGAGAGATCAAGAAGACGCAGGAATTCATCGAGCGGTTCCGGTATAAAGCCACCAAGGCCAAGCAGGTCCAAAGCCGCATCAAGATGCTCGAACGGTTCGAAGTCATTGAAAGCGAAAGAAGCAGGAGGCAGGTTCACATCAGATTTCCCGAAGCGCCGAAAAGCGGCAGGGACGTTGTATCTGCAAGACAGGTCTCCAAAAGCTATGGGGACCTCCGCGTTTTCAATTCCTTTGACCTGACAATCCACAGGGGTCAAAAGATCGCTCTTGTTGGCGTCAACGGGGCAGGTAAATCCACCCTGGCCAGGATTCTCGCCGGTACGGAAGATCCGTCTACCGGGAAGGTGACCTACGGCCTCAACGTGAGCATGGCCTTCTTTTCTCAGGAAAGCGCAGAGAATCTCGACTATGGGCGTACCATTTGGGACGATGTCTCTCTAACCGGCCGTCGCAGCAATGATCAGGAAAAAAGGAACCTCTTGGGGACTTTTCTCTTCTCCGGGAATGACATCTATAAGGAGATTTCCGTGCTCTCTGGTGGAGAGAAGTCGCGTCTTGCCCTGTTGAAAATTCTTCTCCAGGATTCCAACCTCCTGATCCTCGACGAACCCACCAATCATCTTGACCTCAAGACGAAAGAGATCCTCCAGAATGCCCTGCTCGGGTACACAGGCACGGTGGTGATCGTTTCCCACGACCGGTTTTTCCTCGATCGCCTCGTCACTCGGGTGATCGAGATTCGCGACGGGCGATGCTACGAATATCTTGGAAACTACTCTTACTTCATCCAGAAGCGCGGTGAAATGGCCGCGGCTATGTGGGGCTCAGCCGGCGCATCTGTGGCCGGCAATCCACCCGCCACGGCATCACTGCCTGAAGTAAGTGAGACGATGCCTGGGCGCAGGCCTTCTAAGACGAAGGAGGAAAAACGGCTGGAAGCAGAGGAAAGAAACAGGCTTTCGCGTATCATGAACGACTTTAAAACGAAACTGAAGGCGCTGGAGAATCACATCATCCATCTCGAAGAGAAGAAAGCGGATAACGAAAAGATTCTCTGTGAGCCTGACATTCACAGGGAACCGCAGAAGATCAGAATGCTGAATCAGGAGCTGCATGATATCACCAGGGAACTCGAAAATCTTTATGCTTCATGGGACACGCTCACCCAAGAAATTGAAGCACACGAGGCATCTTCATCAATCCCCCTGTCATAAAGGGGGATGCAGGGGGATTTTAGGAAACGCAGTGCCGGACTTTAGTCCTGCTGGTATATATGAAGACATTGGAACTTAACGAGACAGACATCGATCGGGCCGTGAAGAAGGCGATTGCGCGCATCCCAGCGGAGATACGGCATCATCTGAAGAATATCGTCATCTCCGTCCAGAAGCGTCCCTCGAAGGAGATTCGCGCGGAGATGGGTCTCGACCGGCATGAAACCCTGCTCGGCGTGTACAGGGGTACATCGCTCCGAGAGCGCACTGCGCTTTATCCGCCTCTTTATCCGGACACCATCGTCCTATTCCAGGAGCCTCTGGAAGAGATGTGCCGGACCATAGAAGAGATCGAGGACCAGATCGAAATAACGCTGGTGCACGAAGTTGCCCATTTTCTGGGGATGAGCGAGGAAAGACTTGCGGAGCTCGGATACGGCTGAGCCGCTTCTTTGCTGCCATTGGGAAGAAATGCAAGGAAAAGGGCGGTCGAAGAATCCTTCTCCCGCCCGTAAAATCAATCAATCACTTTGTTCTGAGAATCACGCCAGCTCAACTTTAATGGGAGTTATACACGCGAGATTGTCCGATACAGGACACCGGCTTTCTATTTCATGCACGAAGGCCTCTTTTTCCTCCTTCGTCATCTCGGCATCGATGCTCAACGTAACATTTATGCCCTCGACTCCGGGCCTGTTCTCCTTGCTCTTGCCGAGTATCGTCTCCTGATCGAATGTCCCTTCCACTCTCATCTGCATGCCGTTCAATTTGTACCTCTTCTGGATGGCAATGATGCGTGCCACCGTGGCGATGCAGCCCGCAAGGGACGTGAACATATATTCGATGGGGTTCGGTCCCGCATCTTTCCCGCCGCCTGTTGTCGGCTGGTCGACATAGAGCGTATGGTTTCCCGCCTTTACTTCGACCTTGAATCTATCATCAGACTTTGCCTCAATACTGACCGTTTTCATTTTTGCCATGGTATTTTCTCCTGACGTTATTTTTTTATGTCGAGCTCGGTCGTTCCATCAGAACGATCTGTTGAGCCTCTCTGCGAATTCCTCAGGACCAAACCTGTAGTCCTGCGTTCCATAACTCTCCACGGCAAAGGAGGCGCAAACGCTCCCCATCCTGGCGCACTCTTCGATATCCTTGCCTTGGATCAGTCCTCTTATCAGCCCGCCCCTGTATGAATCGCCGGCACCTGTCGGGTCTTCCACCTTCGTCGGCTTAACGGCGGGAATATTTATTTCACCACCCGCCTTGAGCACCTGCGAACCGTTCTCCCCTAAGGTGACAATGACAGTCCCGGCCCGCCGTATCAAATCCTTCCTGTCTAAGGCGGTTTTGCACATGATCAGGTCCAGTTCATAATCATTGGATATCAGTATCCGGCAACCATCTATGGCATTTGCAATATCCGCGGCAGCGAGTACGGGCAGAGATTGTCCGGGATCAAAGATGTAGCTGATTCCTCTTTGCTTGCAGATGCGCGGATAGTTCACCATGTCTTCAAGATTACCGGGAGAGATGATGGCGATGGTATCCTCAGGATTGAGCTTATCGAAATCGAGAGATGAAGAATGCTTCATGGCGCCGGGATTGAAGCCGGTGATCTGGTTGTCGGCAAGGTCGGTGGTTATGTAAGCGCATGCCGTGAATTCGTCCTCTATGATTTTGATGCCGTCCGTGGAAATCCCGTTCTTTGCCATCCAGTCGAAGTATCTGTGATGATCATGACCGATAGCAGCGGAGATGATCGGCTTTTCGCCTACGAGAGACAGAGCATAGGCAATATTTCCCGCCGTGCCGCCGAATTTCTCCCTCATGCCGTTGACCTGGAAGCAGACGTTCAAGACGTGTATCTTCCCGGGAAGGATGTGATCCGAGAAATGTCCCGGAAAATCCATGATCCTGTCGTACGCCAGTGACCCGGAAACGATTATCTTCATATTCATGGGCCTTTCAAATCAGTTCGAAGTCGCCATCATTGATGCAGCGTAACCAATCGCGCGCACTGGGTTCAGTTGACGGGAACCGGGCCATCTCGGAATCGTCAATGATCTGATCAACAGTGATGATACACACGGGCCAGCCGGGAAAGCCGTGCCGGACATGACAGTTATCATTTATCCGATAGGCAAGGAATTTTTTCCTGCTGCAGAATATCCGGTATCTCCTGTCACGACGCCTGATGCGGAGCGTCTGATTGAGCCATCCTTTACTTTCAAAAACGCAGACGAGGTTCTGGAGCACTTCCTGCGATTCAATTTCTCCATGATCGCGAAGCGGCTTCTTTGTAGTTATCATGTCCCTGTCCGTCTCTCTTGGTCATTCATCTCTGCCAAGAGAAGTAAATAAAATGCATTTGAATGTCAAGGGCTATTTGGGAACAGCAGATAGAGCGCCATTGCGAACGCAGCTAAAGTACCGTCATATCCCAATTGAGAAAGCCCTTCACAATCCCAAACGAAATTGACCGTCTATAAAAAAGGTGATAGCCTTGCTTTCGCTTCGATTCGTAATTGTGGGCGGAATCGTTCAGACAAACGCGGGAGGTATTGTTTATCCATGACAAGAGAGAAAGCTATCTTTGACGAATGGCCTGAAAAATATGACCAGTGGTTCACGACCCCTATCGGTTACCTCGTAAGAAAATATGAAAGCGAACTGATATTGGACTTTTTGAAACCCGCTCCGGCAGAGATGATCCTTGATGCAGGCTGCGGCACAGGGGTGTTTACGCGCGATATCATTTCCTCTGGATCACAGGTCATAGGGCTCGATATATCTTTTCCGATGCTCAGGCGGGCAAGGGAAAAGTCCGGAGGCGTTCGCTTCCATCCCATATGGGGCGATATATCAACCCTGCCCTTCCGTGAAGAGTCCTTTGACAAGATTGTTTCCGTCACCGCCCTTGAGTTTATCGCCGACGCCAAGAGCTCCGTGGCCGAGTTGTTTCGCGTTGCGAAAAGAGGCGGCGTCGTTGTCGTGGCAACCCTCAACAGCCGGAGCCCCTGGGCAGCGCGCAGAAAGGAAGAGGCAAGAAAAGGACATGCCATTTTCAGTAAGGCCGTCTTGAGATCTCCTGACGACCTGCTTGCCCTTTCACCCGCCCATGGCGTGGCGAGAACGGCCATCCATTTTGACAAAGAAGATTCGCCTGAGAAAGCGGTGGAGTTGGAGTGTGAAGGTCAGGCCATGGGATCGATGACAGGTGCTTTTGCTGCTGTGCTGTGGTTGAAGCCCTGAGAATAAAACTTATTCCCATCCGCAAAAACTATAATCGCCAAGAAATTCCCGCGCGGCGGTATCTTTTTGTACGATCTTCATTTTTTTCTATACCGTGATTGAGAAAAGAAGTATGTATAAGCCCGCGACGGAAGGAGAAAGAAAGTCGCACAAATTACGGCTTGGCCCAAAGCAATGGAAAGTGAGTTTATAAATGCACAAATTTCTTGACCCCGCGTCAGTGGCTCTCATCGGTGTCCCCCGCAACACCGGCAGCGGCACCTTCAACAATGCGGAAGTAATGATGCGTTACGGTTATGAAGGAAAGATATTCCCCATAAATCCAAACGCCAACGAGATCTGCGGACTCAGGGCTTATCCTTCCATAGCCGATGTCCCGGAAGCGGTAGACCTCGCGGTGATATCCGTTGGCCGTGAACGGGTCATTCCGACTCTGGATCAGTGCATTGTCGTGGGTGTAAGTCGGATCATCATAATTACCCAGGGTTTTGCCGACGCGGACCAAAAAGGCAAGAAGCTGCAGGAGGAAATCCAAAGAAGGGCCAAGGCAAACGGCGTGCGCATTCTGGGCCCCAATACAATGGGTGTTCTCAACAATTTCAAAAAATTTACCACCTCTTTTATCGATGTGGTTTATCCAGAGACGTTTTCGCCTGTCTCATTGATTGCCCAGACGGGACTCTTCCAGGTCGCATCGCAGGACATGGCATATAAACATTGGGGCAAGGCAGTCGATATAGGCAATGGTTGCGACATCGATGAGGTGGATGCCCTCTCATATTTCGCTGACGACCCGGAAACCAAATTTATTGTCGTTCATATGGAAGGGATTAAAAGGGGCGCCGATTTCCTGAAGCTTGCGGCGCAGACAAGCTGCAAGAAACCGGTTATTCTCTTCAAGACGGGCCGCAGCCAGGCCGGAGCAAAGGCGGCGCTCTCTCATACAGGGTCATTGGTGGGGGAAGATCATATCTTTGACGCCGTCTGCAGGAGGGCCGGTTTGATCCGGGTAAAAAGCAGTGCTGAATTGAAAGATGCGATTCGAGCCCTCGTTCAGATGGGGGAGATGGAAGGCCCGCGGCTCGGCGTGGTGACAGCTTCCGGAGCGTTCGGTATAATGACGGCGGACGCATGCGAAGATTACGGCCTGGAGTTGGCGAGACTTCCCGATGGCCTGGCAGATAAACTTTTAACAGGCTTGCCGGACTGGATCTCTGTGAGCAATCCGATAGATATCTGGCCTATCGGCATGATAGGCGGCAATTATACCGGGGCATACGGCATAGCGCTGACGGAACTGCTCCGTTCCCGGGATGTTGATGGAGTCCTGGGCGTATTGCCCGTGCCGGACTCTCCACTCCATCGGAATCTCAACATGGTTGAATGTATAAAGGATGCAAGAAACAACTCAGGCAATATGAAGCCCCTGGCACTTTGGCCATATCTGGATGTTGCCTCTTTCATCGATAAATTTGAGAGCGTTCCGGGTGTGGCCTGTTTTGATACCGTAGAACAGGCTGTCAAAGGGCTTGCATTCTGCTATAGATATCACCAGGCGAAGATGCGCAAGACTCCCGTTCAAAGGCAGTTTCCCGTCGATCTCGATAAGGTACGGCCTCTCGCCGAGAAGGGCAGAAAAGAGAAGCTCCTGGTCGGAGATGAGGCGCTGATGCTATTGGATCTCTTTGGCATCCCCGTTGTCAAGAGCGGCATCGCAAGAAGCCGCAAAGAATTGGAAAACATCGCGTCATCCATGGCCTACCCGCTTGTACTGAAGTTGACCGGGGCCGCATTCCTGCACAAGACGGAGTGGGGGGGCGTTGTCACGGGGAACAGGGATTTGAAAGATCTCCACCGTGCGTTTGACCGGATCGTTCATAATGTCAGCACGCGTCAACCGAATCTGACAGTTGAATCCGTTCAGGTTCAGGAACAGATCCAGGGGCATGAACTGCTCTTGGGTTTGAAGAGAGACCATGAATTCGGCCACGTCATAGCCTGCGGCCTCGGCGGTATTTATACGGAAGTTTTCGAGGACATCAGTCGGGCAATTGTCCCTGTCGATCAGGAAGAGGCGGATGGTATGCTGGCATCTCTCAAGATAGCGCCTATATTGAAAGGCTTGAGGGGTGAGGCAGGAATTGACTGGGAAGGTCTTGTCGAAATTTTGGAAAGACTTTCTTTTCTTGCAAGCACACTATCGGATATCTCGGAGCTGGACATCAATCCTGTTATAGCGACGAGCAGCAAATGTATTGCGGTGGATGCCCGGATACTGTGGTAGATTATAGAAGCTGTTGTAGATACCTTAACGCGGATTAAAACCGCTGTCCCTGGTATTTCCAAACATCCCCGCAAAGGAGGAATGAAGTATGAAAAATCTGGAATGGAAAAATCCACCTGAAATGCAGATTGACCCGGCCAAGAAATATAAGGCCGTAATTGAAACGGGCAGGGGAGTCATCGAATTGGAGCTGTATCCGCAACATGCTCCCAAGACTGTCAACAACTTCGTCTTCCTGGCGAAAGAGGGTTTTTATGACGATGTCTCCTTTCACCGGGTGATAAAGAATTTCATGATACAGGGCGGAGATCCAACGGGCACAGGAAGGGGCGGCCCCGGCTACAAGTTTGAGGATGAGTTGAAGAAGAATCCCCTGAGGCATGAAACAGGGGTGATCTCTATGGCGAATTCCGGACCGAACACGAACGGAAGCCAGTTCTTCATCACGCATTCCGCTCAGCCGCACCTGAACGGCAGGCACACCGTCTTCGGTGAAGTGGTAAGCGGGCAGGACGTAGTCGATGCAATTCAGCAGGGGGACAAAATACTCCGCGTAGAAATTCGTGAAGCCTAAAAAGTCACGTGATACATCATACGGTAGCCGCTCCGCCCCCTTTCGTAAAGGGGGCCACAGGGGATTTTAGATAACGTGCAGACCTTCAGGTCTGCTGTAGCTGATATCTGAAACCAGACGTCATTCCCGTGCTGACGGGAATCCAGGCGCCGCTTTCGTACAGACAGATTATGCTTTTCAAGAAAAAAGACAAGATAACCAGAGATTCAGGAATCGCGGATATCTCCGGCATTCAAGAAAGATATGGACTCAGGATAGCAACCATCGTTGATGATAGTGATTGGGTGAAAGCCAAGGCGCGGGCAATAGATTTAGATAAAGAACTGCATTTGGCCAAAGACCTTGATAGAATCATGAGACACATGAAAGACCTGTATAAGTTTGTGGGCGTCAGCTCTAACAATATATACTGGAATTTGACACAGACGCCGATCAGGCAAATACTCATTCCGACAACGGAAAGAAAATATATCTCCGTTATAAACCCGGAAATTCTGAAGCTGGAAGGGCAGGAGAATAGCTACGTGGAAGCATGCGGTTCAGTGCCCAACAAAGTCTATATAGTCAGAAGAAAACCGTATGTATTAATCTCCGGATATACAACCGAGAAAAATCGTATTGAATTAGAATACGGATCAAAAGATTTCTACGCAGGGGAGGATCCTATATATTCGTCATACAGCAATCCGGAATGGGTTATCCAGCACGAGATGGATCACCTTGACGGAATAACAATACAAGACGAGGGGGCCGTATTGATCTGAGAAGTTTATGGTCTGACATGTCCTGAGAGATTCTTTTATCTGACATCCATGGTGTTACGCATAACTTCCTGTAACGTTGTTTTTCTGATTCAGCTCGTCAATACAATATTTCAAACGGAAATAATCAAAATAGCAGAATTCTAATTTAACATGTGGTACAAGTATCAAAGGATAGGTCAGGTTCCCAAAAAAGTTGATGAAAAACTAGAGAGGAATCGCCAAGTATAAAAATTACCCTATAACATCAGAACAGGCAGTCAGCGCTGTTTTAAAGGCGGTCCATGTCGGTCTTGACCGGGGGCCTACTGAAGGAACGAAAGTCGAACTGGAAGGAAGCCGTGCTGTATCAAAGTCGACGGATGCAACAAAGGGCCTTACAGCATTCTTTGAGAAGCGGGAACCGACTTTTACCGGCGAATAAAAATTAAATCTGGGATCGTATTGCCATGAAGGCAGAAGATGTGAAGAAGATCGATTAACCCTTATTGACAGGAAGGATTAGGTAATGCCTAAGATCAGGTTACATTATTCAGTTCACACATTAAACAACCAGCAATTGCTTCCTGCCGGCATACAACTCTCACCTAAAACCTCAAGTAAGCTGATTTATAGGCCGAAGCGCCCCCTCGGCAAATCAATCCTTCTCATGAGGTATGGGACTATCCGGCAAGATCTCATTCAGTTCATGGGGCAGGATCCGTATTCAAGAATCTTTGCCCCTGAGCATGGAGCCACAAGAGGATGGGGCCTCATGAAAAAAGTCTCGTTACCTCAAGAAGTTATGGAAATATTGGACTATTTCAAGGCACATGATTACTATACCTACCGGCACTTTTTAGTGGTCTACGTTCTTTCCCTATTTCTCGCGCGGCATCTATTAACGGATGCAGATGATCTCATAAGCGAAGCGAATGCGGGTCCTACCCATGATATAGGGAAGATCTGTGTTCCTTTGAGGATATTGAAGAAAAGGAAACCACTTACATTAAGTGAGCGAATGATGCTAGATCACCATGCAGCAGCTGGCTATGTTTTAATCTGCTACTATCTCCAGGACACAACAAATTTTGCCGCTATTATAGCTAGGGATCATCACGAGAGAAGAGATGGCTCGGGTTATCCCTCAGGTAAGAAACTTAAGAACCGTATGCTAGAGATCGTTGCCGTCAGTGATATCTATGATGCTCTTATTTCATCCAGACCCTATCGGTCTAAACCATATGACAATCGGTCGGCCCTGGAAGAGATTACCGCGATGGCACAAATAGGGAAGTTAAGCTGGGATGTGGTTAAGGTACTCGTGAATCATAATAGGAAAAACAGGTCTCACTCGAATGAATGCGTCGTTTCTCTTGATAAAAGAGGACGTGCTCCAGCTGGCAATGTCTATGGCATCATTATATCTGAAAATAGCGGCAAGATTAGACAATAGACAAGTTCTTCGCTTTGAAGAAAAGAGCGAATTGTAAATTGCCTGCTATCTTCCATGGGGCCTAAATGCTAGATTATCTCCGCTATTCACCATCCATCAAGGAGCATTTTTTTTGTGACAATTTAATTTCCTCCTGAAAATAAATGAAATTCCGGCCGAACAAAAATTAAAAATTCAATGGCTAATGGCAAAGGTATGAGAACAAAAAAGCTAGAGCAGACAACGACTCTGCTTTTGTGATACGTATTACAATCAGTAATAAATACTATTCACGCCCGACAGTCATCAGTGTCGTACCCTACGTCTTGTGGTAAAGATACCCTTGACACAAAAAACAGCGTTTACTATGCTTTATCGCACAAAAGGGAAGTTCTTATCAATTATCAACAGCAATAGGTTTATCTCCGAAATGACGAAAAATATATCATACATTCTATTCACCTTTCAGAAGGAAATATGGTTCAAAGATGGAAGTAACAAAATGATAGGGTTGCGGAAAAAATTGATCCGGGAATGAAATCTCTTGAAGACGAGGAAGATTAATTTAAGGAAAGGAGAAGCAAAATGAAAAAGGCCATACTATCAATTTGTATAATTTTGTTATCCGCTGTTTCTGCATACGCTCAGGTTAATCCGTTTATTTCCCTGCATGAAGAACTTAAGTCAATTGAAGCTGAAAAGACTTCCATATTAAATGAGAATGAAAGTAATAATAAATCATGGCAGTCTCTAAATTCTGTCATTGAATCTTGGCAAAAGGCTAAAGACAACAACAAGGCACAATATGGGATCTTGGACTCGAATTTCCATGCAATGCAATCAGAGAAAGCTCAGCGAGACGCCCAAGTTACAGAACACAATAGAACCGCTAATACCCCAAGAAATCCATCTGATTTGGCGTCTTATAATGCAGATAGTCAGCGTCTTAATGAATGGAAAGCTAAATTAGATGCTAGGCATTATGAATTGAGAAATAAATTAAACAACCTTGACTGGAGCAGAGATCAACTTGAAAAACAAAGAATCAAACTCAAAGCTGATCGCGATGCCTTGGTAAACAAGGACAATCAGCTTAAAGCAAATTGGCAAAAAGTTTTGGATCGAGAAGCAGCTCTTAAGAAAAAGTATGTTGACGTTTGCAAGGAACTGCTAAAAGATCCTGCAAGAAGGACTGATGAAGATGTCAAACTAGGTTGCGGAAATGTCCAATTTGATGGAGCAAATCCAAACCTTCCTGCATTAACTGAAGACAAAATTAAAAAACCATTCAAAGCTACTCCAAATAATTAAGAAGGCATGACCGAGCAGGATGCCAAAATAGTCGGCATGGCCTATGAGCGCGGTAAAGCCTGCATCATCGTGGTGAATAAATGGGACAAGATTGAAAAGGATAATGCCCCCGTTGTAAAGGGCAATTGCTTTCTTGTGATTGCTTAGAATAAATGCAGTGCCGATAAGACTTCCAAAAAAAAGAAATAGTTTCTTTTATATGGAGATGAAAAATGAAAATAATAGTTTTGATGATAGGAATATTTTCTTTTTTATTTCCAACCCATTCTTACTCCGCCTGCAATATAATAAACGGCAGAGCATATGGAGACTGTGCAGGAGTAACTGTTAATAGTGGTTCAAAGGGAAATATTAAAGTCTCATCCTATGTTTCTGAATCTGGGATTATTAAGGGTGCCCGCGTACTTCATGGTTGCACATTATTACTTTCTGGTATTTGTGATGGCGACATAGTGGTAAGTAAAAGTGGCAAGTTGATAGTAATGGGAACCGTAAATGGCACCATTATAAATAATGGAGGCACCGTTGAAATTTAAGGAGAAGTATCTGCTGTAGTGACAAATTCTGGGAGGACCACAATTAGTGGAATCGTTGAGCATATAACAGGGAAAGGCAAGGTAAGTTATAGAAAAGGTGCCGTGATAGGCAGAAAGCCAGAGGAATGAATAAAAATAACACATAATAATCTTAAAAACGATGCTTATAACTAGTATGTTTAATTTGCCGTTACTCTCTTTCCATCCGTAATACTCAGCCCTGACAATTGCCCACCATTGAATATTTGTAGGTGTAAGAAATAATCACTTCAGAATCATGCGGAACGATCCCTTTGCATAGGAGATCAGAAAGCTGTAGAAGACGGTCAGCTTGGAGCGCCATGTCTTTATATCGTGAATAGCTCCTCGGCCATTTCAATGGGCGTCCTGTCACCGACCTTTATCGCTTCGCACCTGCCTTGACTGTGGAAGGAATATTTAGCGCGAAATGGATCATCTTGATGAAGTAACAATACAAGACAAGGGTGCCGCATTAGTCTGAAAAATATCTTATCTGATATGTCCTGAGAAATCCTTTCATCGGGCTTATATCCTTCTTGTGTATTCGTAATCACCTCACAAAAAAACAGCTTGACATCGGTATCAATATTGATACTATATAGAACATGGCCGGAATCGAAGACATCCTTGTACAGATGAAGAACAATCCCACGGATGTTCGATTCGCTGATTTGAGCAAGGTCTGCAATTATTTTTTCGGGAAGGCGCGACAGAAGAAAGGAAGTCACCAGACTTACAAGACGCCGTGGAAAGGAGATCCTTGGATCAATATTCAAAATTATAAGGGGAAAGCCAAAGCATACCAGGTAAAGCAGGTATTGTTGGCTATTGAGAAGCTGGAGGTTGAACATGCCACTGAAGAATGATCGTTATACCTATCGTGTAACTTGGTCTGAGGATGACAAGGAATATGTAGGCTTATGCGCTGAATTTCCCAGCTTGAGCTGGCTGGCCAAAACACCCGAACTGGCCCTGAAGGGTATCCGCGAACTTGTCAAGGGTGTTATCGAAGATATGAGGCATACTGGCGAAGAAATCCCTCAACCGATTGCATCTAAGAGATACAGCGGCAAATTTATGGTGCGTGTCCCTCCTGAGGTTCACAGACATCTTGCCATCCAGGCATCGGAATCAGGAGTCAGCCTGAACCGGATTGCCGGAGCGAAGCTGAGCCGGTAGCGGGTACGGGTTATCCAGCACAAGATGGATCACCGTGACGGGATAACGATAAAAGATAAAGGTACTTCATTTTTAATTGGAGTGCTCTCTTTCAAATGGCATTCATTATAAGCTGTTGACTGAAGGAAGATTATGGACATATCAAAATGATTAATTTAAGATTTAAAGTACAATGAACAAATGGAATTAGGTTATGCTAATGCATGCAGATATCGATCAAATGCTTGATTTAATGGATCGCACGTTTCGTGATTTTGAAAGGTTGATGCCAAGCAAACCGCAATTAGTGAAGTTATCTTTTGGAATGGCCTTCAGATTTAAGGAAAAAAACATATATCAGGCGATGATTCAGAAGTTAGCTCGTGTACAGAGTTCTGTCAGGGCTGCTCGCTTACTTTTAGTCAACGGTTTTGTTCAAGAGCAGGCCATTCTTCATCGGACAATAGATGAAACTAATGAAGATATCCTGTTCTTGGTTTACGCGGTTACAAACGACACTATTACTGATCTTCATAAAAGATTTCTTGAAGCATTCTGGGAAGAAGAAATCGATGAATCAGGAACAATGATGGCGTCTAGACAAAAACGGCCAATGATTCCCAGAAAAAAAATTCAAGCTTATCTTGCAAATATCGAGGGCGTTGATGTGGATTCAAGTACATCCAAGGAAGCAGCAAGGACTATTGCTAAAGCCTATTCGGGATTTGTGCACGGCGCATCCCCACATATCATGGATATGTATGGCGGGAACCCGCCACACTTTCATACCAAAGGCATGCTAGGAACGCCAAAAATGGAAGAGCATTCCGAAGACTTGTGGAACTATGCTTATAGAAGCTTTATATCTCATATTGCAGTTGCGAAGGCACTAGGAGCAGAAAAACACGTGGAAATTCTAAATAAGCATTTAGTCAGGTTTGAGAAGAATGCTGGCATGCGCAAATAAAGCAAACCTATCAATGTGCGTGTGCGTAACCGGGCGGGAAGAACTACGCGCCGGGCCGGTGATTATCGTGTTATGGCCGTAAGAAATGAATAAGATATTCGATTACAAATATCCAATTGATCAATGCGATATTTTTGAGAAGGGAAAGGGTGAAGAATTTCGGAAGAAACGACTGCAATGGATGGAATGGCTGCACGGCGAAGATCCTCACTCGATAAGCGAACAGATTTCTTCTATGCTTTGGGATCATGCCCTATTTTTGACTGTTAATGAACTGAGAAGAATAGCAGATATAGATCCTGAAAATGGTGTAGGGTTCAACGGTCCAGTGATTCGTCTTTTCGATGCTGGATTTGCTACAACACAAGCGACAACTATTAGGAGACTCATCGAGAAGCCCAAAAAAGATCCCCAATGGGCTGTTATTTCATTAAGGACAGTTCTAAAAGATATCAAAGAAAATTTGGATCTTATAACACGCGAGAACTACGTTTGTTATGATGGATTGCCATATGATTACAATTTGGGACAGCAGAAGTGGCTTTCTTGCATACCCGTAACGAAAAGCGGCGTTCATGTTGGCTCTTTGCCGACTCAGGGTCCAGATGCTTGGCCAATGTCTGAGAGAGTACATAATAATTTTGACATCCTGTCACAGGTGCTACCTAAAGATCGGTCAAGAGAAGATCTTATTAGAATTGAGGTTCTTGAACACTTGGAATCTGAAATAAAAGAATGTGACAGTATTAAGAAGTATGTTGACAAATTTATAGCTCATGCTGCTGCACCGGAAACAAGAGCAGGCCTTTCGAATGAAGAAAAAAGCCTAACCTTGGAACGTTTAGAAAGATACCATAAGATTATCTATCAAGTTGCTTCTTTTATATCGGGTCAACTGCTTTGGGAATCCAATCTTGGAGGATTGCGTGTTCCCCAATATGACCATCTGAAGAACCTTGATAAGAGATGGTCAACTCCAGAAAGATTGGAGAAAGCCCATAAAAAATGGGATGATTATAAAAAAGAAGTCTCTAAGTGGAATTCTATCTCACTTTGGCCTTCTGGTTTCAGAATAGATTTGGAAAGCACGCCATAACCAGGGGCTGACGTAGGACTGGCAAATTCGCTGCACTCCTTCTCACGCTTTGTAGGTGTAAGAAATAAACACTCTGTAATCATCCAGCACTATCCACTCCCATCAGAGATCAGAAAGCTGCAAAGGGTCATAGCCGAAAAAAGAGCACTTCTTTATATCGTGAATAATTCCTCCGCCATTTCAATCGGTGTCCTGTCTCCGACCTTTATCGCCTCGCACCGGGCCTTGACCGTGGAAAGAATATTCAGCGCGAAGAATTTAGCAGCGGCGATCTTCCCGTTATAGAAGGCGACGTCCTTGTTTTCATGGATGAGGGCTCTCTGTTTCGCCTTCGATCCCTTCGCATCCTTATCCGTATAGATGGTGTTCAGCTTTTCATTCGCAATCGTAGCCGCCTGCATCAGGAGAGATCCGACGGCGACGTCGCCAAAGAGCTCCAGGTATGGAGAAGCATTGAGGACGGGAATCAAAAAGCTTGCGCCCCTGCCGAGACGGTAAAAATGTGTAGTGAGATCGGAGAAGGCCTTCAGGGCCTCTTCCAGGTAATTGCACGGCACGGTCAGGTCTTCAAACCCCTTGCTCCTTGTTATGACACTGTACACCTCGCTGTACAGGCTCATCATGAACTCGCCTCTCTTCTGCGCAAGTTTTCTCCCGACAAGGTCAAGCGCCTGAACCGCGTTCGTTCCTTCATAGATGGTCGTGATCTTGCAGTCGCGCATGTACTGTTCGACGGGATATTCGCTGCAGTAGCCGTAGCCGCCGTATACGTCGATCGCCTTCGAACAGACCAGCATGGCCTTGTCCGAGGAATATGCCTTGCAGATCGGAATCAGCAGTTCCGCCAATCCCTGCCATTTTGTTTTGTCTATCTTGGTTTCCGAGACATCCGCCATATCAAGGCAGTAGGCCGTATAATAAAGCAGTACCCTTATTCCTTCCACGTGGGCCTTCATCCAGAGAAGCGTTCGTTTGATATCGGGATGCTGGATGATGGGCACGGGCTTGGCATCGGGATTTTTCATGTCCCATATGGCGACGCCCTGAATTCTTTCCTTGGCATATGCCACGGCATGTTCGTACGCCGCCGTTGCGACGCCCAGCGCCTGCACGCCGACCTCGAGCCTGGCGTCGTTCATCATCTGGAACATGATTGCCATCCCGGACCTTTCTTTACCGAGGAGTTCTCCGATGCATTTTCCGTCGTCGCCGAAATTGAGGGTGCAGGTGGCAGAGCCCTTGATCCCCATCTTGTGCTCGATGTTTCCTGTGCGGACGTCATTGAATTCGCCAATGCTCCCGTCGTCGTTGACGCGGTACTTGGGGACGATGAATATGGAGATGCCCTTCGTTCCCGGCGCATCCCCCTCGATCCTCGCGAGAACGGGATGGACGATATTGGGGCAGAGGTCGTGGTCCCCGCCGGAGATGAAGATCTTGGTCCCTGTGATGCTGTATCTCCCGTCGGGCAATCTCTTCGCCGTCGTCTTCAGTGCGCCCACGTCGGTTCCTGCTCCGGACTCGGTGAGACACATGGTCCCGCCCCACTCGCCGGCAAACATCTTGTACATGTATTTGTTCTTCTGCTCTTCCGTGCCGAAACGCTCTATGAGAGAGGCGGCTCCGACCGTGAGGAGCGGGTACATGAGGAGGGGGTAGTTTGCTGCCTGAAAAAGTTCAAAGCATGCAGTGGAGACGCTTATCGGCATTCCCTGTCCACCCACCTCTGGGTCTTTTATCGCGCACTGCCAGCCGGCCCCGACGAACTTCTTGTATGCGTCATGGAAGCTCTTGGGTACGGAGACCTCACCTTCCTTGAACGTGCATCCCTCCCTGTCCCCGTCCACATACGTAGGCAGGATCACATCGATGGCCATCCTCTCCGCCTGGGAGAGCATCATGTCCACCAGCTCTTTCGCATAATCCGCGTACTTGCCTTTGAAGATATCCTCTATGCCGAGCTGCTCATAAAGGACAAATTGCTGATCTCTCGTGTTCACCAATAAGTTGCTCATAAAGACCTCCTGAAAAAAGGTGGATTAAAGACCCGGGAAATTTGGAACTCAAGCCTGGATGAAGGCCGGTACAACGCCGATATACATGTGACAGATTGAGTCTGTTTTTATACATAACAAGGGCTGGCTTTGCAAGGATTCCTTTGGTGAAGTTTGATCTTTCTTGCGGCTCCGGGTTTACGCTTCTTCCTGTTATTGAAAAATTGCTGAATTTATGAGATTAAAAGAAGGTGTGTGAATAAAAAGCTGCTGGAATTCTTTCGGCTGAGAAGGAGAGTGATATGAAAAATCTACTGGAAAACATCGAAGAAATCCTGCTCATGGGTCCCGGCCCTTCCTGTGTGCCTCCGCAGGTCTATAAAGCCCTGAGCCAGAAAACCCTGGGACACCTGGACCCCTATTTCTTGAACATCATGGATGAGCTCATGGAGATGCTTCGCAGGATCATGAACACCAAAAACAGGCTCACGATCCCCATATCCGGGACTGGTTCCGCGGGCATGGAGGCGTGCTTCGTGAATCTCGTGGAGCCGGGCGACAAGGTTCTTATCATCACCAACGGCGTCTTCGGCATGCGGATGCAGGACGTAGCCGGCCGGCTCGGCGCCAAGGTTGATGCGCTGGAGTTCGCCTGGGGAAAGCCGGCAGTGCCGGAAGCGGTGGAAAAAAAGATCCGCCAGGATTCGTACAAGATAATCGCCGTGGTCCATGCCGAGACTTCCACGGGAGTTCAGAATCCCGTGGCGGAAATTGGCGCGCTCCTCAAAGGCAGTGACGCCATCTATCTGGTGGATACGGTCACGAGCCTGGGCGGCATAGAGGTCAGGATGGACGACTGGAACATCGATGCCCTTTACAGCGGCACACAGAAGTGCCTCTCCTGCCCTCCGGGACTCGCACCCTTTTCATTTTCCGAAAAGGCGATTACGAAGCTGACGGGACGGAAGACGAAGGTGCCCAACTGGTATCTCGATATCACCATGATCGCCAACTATTGGGGGACGAACCGCGTCTATCACCATACGGCGCCTGTGAACATGATCTATGGTCTGTACGAGGCGCTGTACGTGATCTTCGAGGAGAAGCTGGAGAATGTGTTTAAGAGGCACATGGAAAGCCACCGCGCCCTGGTTGACGGGTTAAAGAATATGGGCCTGAAGATGCTGGTGGAGGAGCCTTACCGCCTGCCGATGTTGAATGCCGTGAGTGTGCCCGATGGTGTGGATGAACTCGCTGTCAGGAAGCGCTTGCGAAGCGAATTCAAGATCGAGATCGGCGCCGGCCTCGGACCCCTGGCCGGGAAGATATGGCGCGTCGGCCTAATGGGGCACACGGCGAGAAAGGAAAACGTTGCGAGGTTCCTTGCGGCCCTGAAAAAGGTGCTGAAATAAAATTAGAAAGTACATTATTAGGAACACCCGCTTTGAAAAAGGGGGCCGGGGAATTCTTCCTTTCATCTAAAATCCCCCTGCATCCCCCTTTAGGAAAGGGGGAGCGCGCACCGGCAGTCTGTTATTGACATCCTTTTTTGCAATATATAATTTATTATATAGAGTCTGAGCAGAATGCATAGAACGGATGTCCTTATGGAAGAACCTCTCAAAATAGTATACAGCAATATCCTGCCGGCGCATAAAGAGGCCCTTGATTCGATAATCAGGGAGCACGCCGTCAAACTGGACAAGTACTTTCCCAAGATAGTCAATTGTCGCATCGTGGTAGAAAGGCCCCAAGGGCGGCACCACGTAGGCGATCTCTACAGAACGACTATAACGCTGACGGTGCCGCACAAGCAGATTGTCGTGAATCGCAAGCATCCCCGTAACCACAGTCACGAAGACATGTTTGTTACGGTAGGCCATGCCTTCGATGATGCAGCAAGACAACTTGAAGAATATGCACGTGTGCTGCACAAAGAGCTCAAAGACCACGATCTACTTCCTCACGGTGTGATCCATAAACTGTACCTTAAAGATGGCTATGGATTTATCCAGACATACGGTGGAAAGGAGATTTACTTCCACCGGAACAGTGTGATCGACGGATTCGATAACCTTGAGATCGGAACAGAGGTCCGTTTTGAGGAAGAGGAAGGGGAGAAAGGCCCACAGGCAAGCACCGTCAAAATTGTGAGGAAGGAACACGCCCATCACAGGCATTAGGGTTTCGTGAATTGCAAGGCCACCGGCGCGGTAATGGCTGGCGGCCTTTGCGTGCATGCATTATTTCGATTAGGACACTAATCACCGCGCTGCCCCCGCGGCGGCTCTCTTGCGTCCGTTCTTCTTGACATCCTTGAAAGGCACCTTCCCGCGGGAAGGGCGCATCTTCTTTTCCACCAGATCTTCTTCGATGGGCACTTCTTCCCCCAATTCAAGGACCTCCATCGGAGGCTCCTCGTCTTCATAATCGCCGAGTTCCCGAATCATCTCATCGATGTCCCCGTCCCGGTATCTATCCCTCCCGCTTTCAAATTCCCTCGTAATGTCGTTGAGAAATGTGTCGAGCGGTTTCACTCTTTCGTAATATGCCATTTTGTGCCTCCTTAGTATTTTCGAATTATAGATGAAATCTAAGTCGGATAAAGAAATTCATCTATCATGAAATTCATAAAATCCAGTTTTGAAAAACCTGAATTTCACATCAGAGAATGGATGATAAGAGGGGTTTCTTCGTGGGATTTATCGAGCCTCTCTTTCTACGCGACAATTCTTCCCCATTGACACACTCACCCTTTTTCTTTTATGCTCCGCTTATTGGACTCTTGCGCGCAGGAATGACAACTCTTTTTTAATATAACTACAGTTATGCAGGGTAAATCAGAAACAGAAGAAGGCCGTTTGCGGATCAAATGTATAGAAGAGCTGGTCCGCAGAAGGGGGCTGGACGAGGGGGAAGCGCTAGTAATCGACGAGCGCCTGCTCGTGCTGATGCAGATTATCTCCACGGGACTGGGAGATGATATTCATCTTAAAATTACCCCCGGCAGCAACTGGAGATATAACACAGAGACCAACGAAATTGTATTTCCCGTGGGATTGCTGTTGTTCTCTTCAGCAGAAGAGGTCATCGCCTTTTGCGCCCACGAGGCGGGACACAGGCAAATATCCCGCCGGAGCTTGAGAAAGGCGGCATTCAAGACATTCTCCGCGAAAGAATCCACCAGGCTTCTCTTGAATGCTTTTGAAGACAGCCGTGTAGATAACTGGCTGATGAGCGTTTTCAAGGGAATCAAACACTACCTGGATATTGCTTATGACGAAATGCTCCCCCGGGATTTGTCCAGGTCGTCGTACGTAGATCATTTGAAGGGTGAAATCTCCGAAAGGGCGAGCACATCCTGCCATCCGTATCTCCTGTATCCACACCTGGAATACCTTCTCGGCATGCGCTATTACTGGCTGTATGGCCGCCTTCCTTCCCAATTGATGAATCCGGAAGTAGGCGCTGCCCTTGCCCGGACGCATGGGGATTTTGCGGCGATCTTCAATCACTATCCTCCCGGGCAGGTCTCGGAAAGAGAGAAGCTAAGATTTGCAGAGGAGACTGCCCTGATGGTGAGGGACAAAATCTTACCAGAGTATGATAACCTCGTCCGGTTGGCGATTGCGAAGCTCGCGGAGGCCATAAAAGACGGCCAGCTCCAGGTCAAGGACAAGAAATGCGCCCCCGAGGAATTGAGCCCGGATGAGATCGAGGAAGAGGCGAGAAAATTATTAGAGCTCAAAGCGAGGGAGCTGGCGGACAAGTTATCTCCCAAGACGGAAAAGCGCACCGGGAAAACGGAGGAATACAGAAGGGAAACCCCTGAAGAAACAGCATCGCGCATGGAAGGCGGAAAATCTTCCGGAGAAAGAACGGCGCCACTCCCCAAAGAGACTCTCCGCGACCTCATCAAGAAGCAGCGAAAGATAAACCGCGAACAGGACGCGAAGATGGGCGAGTATGAGAGGGTCTACAGGCTGATCTCAAACCTCGTCCAGGCCTTAAGCGGGGTTTTGGAAAATCACTTCGCGAAAAATAAGAGGCCTTCCTTCAAAGGCTATTTCCCTTCCGGGCAGAAGCCGGATTTGCGGAGGGCCATGGAGCTTTCTCGGAAATTGGGCGAGGGCATTCCCGTGCAGGATAAGGATCTCAAGGTCTTCCTGAAGAGGAGACTTCCGACCCAGAGGGACCACAAGATAATCCTTGCCCTCGATGAATCGGGTTCCATGGATGAACCCAAGAGGACATCCGCCCTCGCAGGTCTTCTCATCTTCATGGAGGCGTTGGATCATATCGGCATCGATTATGGGGTGATAGGATTTTCCGACAGCCCCATTATGCACAAGGAGTTGGGCGTGAAGCTGGATACCGCAGGCCGGCGGGTATTGTTCGACGAGGTCTCCCTATGTATACCCGGAGGCTCCACCGCCGATGCGGATGCGCTCCAGTTGGCGACGAATATATTAAAGGATCAACCGGAGGATTCATCGAGGTGGATCATCATGGTGACGGATGGAGAAGGAAACGTGAATACAACCGGTAAGACATTTGTCGAGCTTCAGAAGGAGGCTATGGATCAAAAGATAGAAGTGCTGGGTGTGGGTTTGGGTGAAGAGGTAACGGAGGTCATAAAGAGGTACGCAAGCGGCATGCAGATTGATGCGGTGGAAGAACTCCCCTCCGTCCTCTCGGGCATACTGGAGGAAAAACTTGTTACGCAGGATGCATACTGGGACAGTTTTCTGACGCCCCGGCATGAGGCCCATATAGAGAGGGAATATCCCGATGTGTCCCCGCCCCCGGATTTGTCGGAGCTCCTGGCGTCTCTCTATCTTTATCTGAAAGAGAACATTCCCGCTTTCAATGTGAGATATCTGAAGAGGGCATCGGAGCTTCTGGGGTTTTTACTGAACCGGGGTTATCCGGGAAAAGTGGCGTTCGGAAGGAGCCTGAGATATGCCTTTGTGGATACACAGGAACAGTCGCAGAAGGTGAGAGACCTCATCCTCGAAAGGATTGAAGAGATACGGAAGATATTTCCGGACATCACCCGGGAAGACTTGCCGCAGGAATTTCACTCAGCGTCTTCACAGGCGGACGTCCCTGTGTCTTCGATCCCGCACGACATGGCTTCCGTCCTGGATATTTTGATGAAGAACAACACTCATCCTCAGATCGAGAAGGCCCTCTCCTTGTTGAAGGCGCTCATCAGTTCCTCTGACACGGCTTTCGTAAGCATACCCGGACTGGAAGCGGGTTTCCGGGTCATTGACGACGAACTTCTAAGCGAAATAGCTATAGAGGAACTCGATAAAAAATTAGAGGATAAGAGCTGGGCTGTCCGCCAACCCGCAGCCTTAGCCCTGGGCCGGGTTTATCTCGCACTGATCAAACGGGGAAAAGATTGCGACTTGAGTTTGCTCGAGGAAATGCTGAAAGATGAAGACCCTTCCGTCTGCCGCGCCGCCGCCCAGGCTCTAAGCCGCATCTGGTATCACTATCATGGCAAGGGAAAAATAACGCTGGGGGCATTGGAACGCAGATTGGAAGACGAAAACTGGGCCACCCGCCAAGCTGCGGCAAGGGCATTAGGCAGGATATATCCTCCCCTCATGGAACAGGGAATGAATGTGGACATCAGCAAATTGGAAGGAGGGTTGTGGAATAAAAACTGGTTTGTCCGCCAGGCCGAAGCCGAGGCCCTGGGGCAGACCTATCGCGCCTTTATCAGGAAGGGAATAGAGATCAATCTGGAGGGATTAGAGGAGAGATTAAAAGATAAGAACGTACTGACCCGTCAAGCCGCCGCCCTGGCCCTCGGTCAGGTCTATCCGCCCCTGATGAAGCGAGGGCGAGATGTTAATTTGGGAAAATTGGAAGAAAGGCTCGACGATGATGACTGGTCAGTCCGTCAAGCCGCTGCCGTGGCCTTAGGCCGAATATGGTTTCACAGCTATTACCATGGGAAGATGGCTTTGAAAGATTTGGAAAAGAGACTCGAAGACCCAAGCTGGTCTGTGCGCCAGGCTGCATGCCAGGCCCTAGGGCAGATCTACCCGACACTTATCAGGCGGGGAAAAAATGTGAACTTAGGGAAATTGGAAGACAGGTTAAGAGACGCGGATGTGGATAGATCCGTCTGCCAGGCCGCAGCCCAGGCCCTGGGCCGGATCTGGCCTCGCAGCTATGATAGGAAGAAGATCACCGTAAGGGAGTTGGAAGAAAGGCTGAGGGATGAAAACTGGTTCGTCCACCAGGCTGCCGCACTCGCCTCAGTCCAGATACACCATGCCCTTGTCAAAAAGGGCAATGTCGCCGAATTAAACAAACTGGAAAGGAGATTGAAGGATAAGATCTGGTCAGTCCGCCAAGCCGCGGCACGGGCATCAATAAAAATCTTTTCAGATATAATCTCGGGCAGGCAGAAGGAATTTGGGAAGGTGCTCGCCTCCTTCAATGAGATG
Organism: Syntrophales bacterium; assembly: GCA_049512055.1. Taxonomy (GTDB): domain Bacteria; phylum Desulfobacterota; class Syntrophia; order Syntrophales; family UBA2185; genus Fen-1135. The sequence goes on from JBEKXK010000044.1 coordinate 25,749, forward strand.
CTCAGTGAACCGATGGGAAATACTATAGCAGGCACACATTCGGGCCAAGTTCAGATTGATGAAAAATCCTTGGCAGTGGGAGATCTTATTTTAGACAGGGCGGCGCTGAGGGACGATATACCTGCCTGCGTGATGACGGAATCCGGCTATCACATTTTGGAGACGTTATGTATGGGCTACCTCTTGAGACACTCCGTCCTGCTCCTGGGCCCGACTTCAACAGGGAAGAGCTTCCTGATTAAATGGCTCGCCTGTGTGTTGGGCTATGAGCACCTCTCATATTCCATCAACCCCTACACCTCCAAGTTCGAGATAATCGGCGGCATTAAACCCGACAGGGAAGGCAGGTTCGTCTGGCAGGACGGCATTCTTCTCAATGCGGCGCGAGATGGTCTGTGGCTGACTCTGGAAGAGATAAATCTGGCATCTTCCGAGGTGGTCGAGATAATGAATGACTATCTCATTACGGGAAAGATATCTTACTCGGCGAACGGGGAGCAGAAGGAATTGTATCCGCATCCCGCATTCAGGCTCTTTGCCACAGGAAACCCGGAAAGCTACAGCCAGAGGCAGAAACTCTCGGAGGTATTTCTATCCAGGTTCAAGATCCTCTATCAAAAAGAACTCTCTGAAGAGGAGCTGTCCCAGATATTAAGTTCCTTATTCGAGATTACTTCCGCTGCTGCCCTTCCCATTGCCAGATTCCATACCACCCTGCAAAATCAGGCAGACAGCCGCATCATCGGCAAGGCGGAAAAAGACCCGTATACATTTACCCTCAGGGACATAATTAGGCTGGGGAGGAGATTGGGACCACTTCTGGCGAACGAATCAGCCGACAAGGAATATTTCAAAAAGTTCTTCCTGGAGTTCTTCAGTGTCTATATAGGGAGGCTTCGGGACAGCTCCGAGAAAGAGGCAGTGGTCAGTCTATTGGATGCACATTTTGGTTTCCGGGCCGAGGGACTGGACCTGGAAGAAGTGCTCAGAGCCGCCTCTCTGGACATGAATTCCCTGCTTGCAGCCTTAACGTCCTCAAAGGGAGATGAACTGATTCCCCGGCATGACGCAGCAATTGTACCTACACCGACACAGAGGATAACCCTCTATCTCATCCTGAAAGCCCTGATAAATAACGAACCTCTTCTTGTGGCAGGAAATCCTGCCTCAGGAAAGACCACCATCATTAGATATTTAGCCAGACAAAAAGAGACGGACCTCTACTATGTCAACCTCTCCTCCGATACAGGTCTGGAAGAACTTCTGGGCGGTTATACTCAAGACAAAAAGGGGAAATGGCATTACAGGAAAGGCCTTCTGTTCAGGGCCATGGAGGAGGGAAGCTGGCTACTCATAGATGAAGCGAATCTGTCTCCCCTGTCCGAATATTTGAACACCCTCCTGGACTTTGGCTACGTCATTGATGCAGAGGAAAACGTGTGTCACGCCCATCCCAATTTCAGGATATTCCTGTCGATGAATCCCCCTTCCGTGCATCAATCACGAAACCTGCTGTCACCCGCCTTGAG
>JBEKXK010000045.1:0-26990 GCA_049512055.1 Syntrophales bacterium
TCTGCCCCTGTCCGTGAATCTGATACGTCTTGCCTATCGCTTATATACATCGGCAGTTCATTGAGAATCTTTAGACGGATAACTTTTTGATATTAGATGTTTTTGAGGAACAGGAGCAACTGTAACAATATTGATGTTTTCCACTTCCGAAAGAAAATGGGAGAAATTGACGATTTCCGCTGATGTTCCTTGACCCTTAATCGCCTTGATAATAACCAGTTGTAGTAAAAAGTTGCAGGCTTTATCCACAGGATCATTCTGAAAAATTCATAAAGGTAATTTAAATTTTAAATTAGTGATTCTTATTAGCGATAAGCAACGCTCAAGGCGGGATACCCGACCCCAAATACGAAGGTGCACATCAGATATTCTTGGCGGGTCATTGACTGTCAATAAAACATTCGGTGTTTTAGCAGGTTTTTTCTTCTCTCAAACCACCGGACGCTGCGTGGAATAATATCACATATGGTGAGCAGTCCGGGGAGAGGCGAAACAAAACTTCGTGAGGCGTCGAGAGAATATCAACGTTATTGTTTTTCCCCTTGACAAGAGCAGGAGAGCGTTGATAACTTAACAACTCCGACGGCGAGTTCTCTTGCTGTAAATCAAGGGGGTTTCGTTAATCCATGAGTGCTCAAGATTTGACGGACAAAAAAGAGAAAATTCTTGAAAAAATCGCGGGAAAAGAGAAGCAGCTGAAAGAAGGGCGCTTCTACGCAGAATCGTCCCTTGATGTCGTTTTTATGCTTGACACCACCGGCAGCATGGACCCTTACATCGATGAAGTGAAACAGAATATCATCAGGATCATAGAAAATGTCCTGGAGTATTCGCCAAAGGTACGGATGGGTAGCGTTGCTTATAAGGATCATGGCGATGAGGGAGAGGATGAATTTTATCTGACCAAGGTCCTGCCGTTGACGTTCCAAAGAAAAGAAATCATCGGTTTCATGCGTTCGGACGGATTGTATATCGGTGAGGGTGGCGGCGGTCCGGAAGCAGTGGAGTGCGCTCTGCACGAAGCGGTGGCCTTCACCTGGGATAAAACGGCGCCCAAAGCGATTATTCTGATCGGCGACAAGCCGCCCCACGGGGTCATGGACGGTCTTAAGATCTGTACAAAGATGCGCGATTACCGGAAAGAGGTGAAGGCGGTCAAGGTCAAGGGGATCAAGATCTATCCCATTTTATGCAACAATATATCCGAGACGGAGGGTAACTTTCGCTGGATGGCCAATGAAACAGGCGGAAAGTTCTTTTACCTTAGAGAAATCTCCGACCTGAGCGACCTTCTGATTGCGATCTGTTTGAAGGAAACGGGCAAATTGCCTTATTTTGAAAAGAAACTGCTCTCTTATGGGGATGAAGTGCCCCTGTCAAAGAAGCTGCTTTTGCAGCAGCTGCATGATGGAGCAACGGTCAAACCTTAGTGGGTCTGCAATACTTGCCCGTTCGCCGTGCCGCCTCAGGCGGGAAAGGTATTACGAGGTCTTGCGTCTACCACAGAAGAGGTGAAAGACATGGCTATGGATTGCAAGGGATGTGAAAAAAGAGAGAATGGGGTGCATAATGCTGCGCATAAAGTTGCCGTGCTGGCAGGCAAAACCGCCGCAGGTCTGGGTGTAGGGCTTACCCTGGGAGTAGGAGCCCTGGCGGCTGCAGCGGTTGCTGAAGTCGCAATTCCTGCCGTTTTGACCTTCAAGGCGTTAGGTTTGACATGTGCCGCCCTGGGATTTTTAAAGGGCGCCAAGGATTTAAAATAGAAGGCGCAGTGGTATGAAAATTAAATCAAGCTACATCATTATATTGATATCCATCTTTCTGGCGGGTGTTTTCCTGGATCAGAACCGGACGCCGGTGCCCATTAAAATAATCTTCGGGAATCCAATTCAACTGGAACTCACCCTCATCATCATTGTTAGTATGGTGGTGTCGTCGGTCATGACGATTGGCGTCATATACATGATAAAAAGAATAAAAGATAAGAAAGCGAATGCAGTGAAGCCATCACCAGGGGAAAGGTGATTTTGAGAGGAGATCCGTATGAGCGAAGATATCAGGTATAAGATGCAGCACCTGGGGGATATTTTTGTCGATGCCTTGTCAATCATGGTTGATTCTGCAAGAAAGCACGCCAAGGATATTGTATTGACATACGATATCCACGACCTCAAAAAGAAGAAACTTCTATGCCTAAGCCTGATCGGCAAGAGAATTGTTCAGGTGAAAAAAGCAGGCCTGGCGGACTTGAAAAGGGATGATAAGTTAGTGGAACTGATTGCCCGAGCAGAGAAGATAGACAGACACATAGAGTCTTTTGAGGAAAAGAAGAAAATGACGATGTGTGGCTGCGAAAGCAAGACTGTCTGATTCCATTTTGCAATCAAGAAGGAGGTAAGCCATGTCAAAGATTCTGTTAGGAGTATTTGTGGTCGTCTTTGTTGGTGCCGTTGTTTATGAGGTACTCAACAGGACGAGACCGGATCTTACAGAAAAATTCGAAAATAAAATATCCAATGGCCTGGACAGCGTTTTAACGCCGTCAGGAGCAAAAGCCTAGCAATGATATGAGAGGTCTCCTTAGACTATTCGGCCACCCCGTTGTGGTTTTCGTGTTGATTTGCGTATTCGTGTTCACGTATTTCGTTTATTTGAGAGGTGGCAATCCGCTTTCCTTATTTGCGCCGTCAGCAAAAACGGAAACAGAAACAGAATGGAACGGTCAGCCTCCGAATGATCCCAACGTTACTACTATGGCCGGACAAGTTGGCCAGCAGCAAGACCCGCTCAACCCGCAGAATCCCTTTCAACAGCCGAGTCAGCCTGGTGTTCCGTCGGGTAATCCGAATGCTGTTCCTCCAGTCCAGCCAAATCAGAATGTCCCCCTGCAGCCAATCGCCGTGCCGGATAAGGTATTACAGGAAGGGCACTGGATCGGCCTTGAGGTCATTCCCTTAACACCGGCCATTGCCAGGGCGAATTCCATCCCGCCGGACGTCGTGGGGGTTTTGATCGACGAAGTGACGCTGCTCTCGGCGGAAGCGGGATTATTGGCAGGCGATGTCATCACTGCCGTGAACGACAAGAAGGTAACGGACCTGAAATCGTTTTGGCAGGCTACCAAAAATGTGGGACAATCGAATCGGGCCAATGTATCCGTTTACAGTGGCGGCAAGAACAAGAACATCGTTGTTTTCAGTACCGAGGCTTTGGGAATTGCCCAGATGGAAGCGGCCCCGATGATCCTAGCCACGGATAAGAGTCCACATGGTCGCTATGGGCCCTGTGACCAATGCCATACTATTTCCAAAACACCTCTGAACGCCGGTCAACTGGCGAAAGATCAGGGTGATGTACTGACAAAGGTTGCTCCTACCATCCGCAAGGGTACGCTACCGCCGCACAGAAAAAGGGGAACCTGCACACTATGTCATGTGGTGCTGTAGGATCCGTAGAATAACCAGGATTGTGTACATTGCGTGAAGAATGTGCCGCTGGTGGCCGCCCTTCTTACTCTCCTGCTGGTGATCTTTTTGATATTTATTGGTTTTGTAATTTGCAAATGCATATACCGCAAAATATCCTGATATTACCCGTGGAAAGTGATCACAGAAAATTTATGTCATAAATGACATAAGAAATTTAAATAATTCCAAATTTTTTGACAAAATACTTGACATTATGAGGAATGGAAGTTACAGAAAACGGGCCTTTGAAGCCCTGGCAAACACCTCTGAATGCCGGTCAACTGGCGAAAGATTTTTGACAAAGGTTGCCCCGACAATCCGCAAGGGCACGCTGCCACCACACAGAAAAAGGGGAACCTGTACATTATGTCATGTAGTGCTGTAGGATCGCCGAATAGCCAGGATTGTGCACGTTGCGTGAAGAATGCACCGCTGGTGGCCGCCCTTCTTACTCTCCTGCTGGCGATCTTTTTGATATTTATTGGTTTTGTGAGCGGCAGCAAGGCCATCCTGGGAAGTGCCCTTTATGCTTTCAAGGACTTTGTAACCTCCCTGGCTGTATTCATCGGCATAAAGGTTTCCGAGAAGCCCGCTGACAGCACGCACCATTATGGTCATGGCAAAATAGAATTCGTGGCGATGCTCTTTGTCGGGGTTGCCATTTTTATTGCCTCCCTGTTTCTTTTTGTCCATTCCGTCAGCGATGTCTTGGCGGCATGGCAGGGCCGGCTTCAGGTTCCCAAACTCATTGCGCTCTGTGCGGGGTGCATATCCGTCATCGCCAACTATAAGATTTACAAATATTTGCTTTGTGTCGGAACGAGGGAAAACCACCCGGCCATTCTGGCCGCGGCGAAACATCATCATTCGGATGCCACGGCTTCGGTTTTCGTAGTCCTGGCCGTCATCGGGGCCAATATGGGCCTCATGTTTCTTGACCCGCTCGTGGCGGTTCTCGAAACGCTGGATGTGATGTGGTTAAGTGTCGTGATGCTGAGGGACGGTCTCGATGGCGCGCTGGACGGCTCGGTTCCTTCACTGAGAATCAGGTCGGAAATAGAATCGATTGCCCAGCTTGTCCCTGGCGTCCGCAAGGTGAGCAATGTTGGCGTTCGACAGTTGGGGCAGAAGCGCTGGATTGACATCACCATTAAGGTGGATCATGACAAGTCTGCAAGTGAAGGGTATCTGATCGTCCTTCATGTAAAAGAAAGCATTATGAAGGCATTGGGAAATATCGCCAATGTTTCCGTTTCCATCGAACCATATATGCCGTAGAGCGCCATGGCTGATAAAAGACGGATTCCTTTCACATGGAATAAGCAGCACGCGTCCAATGATGACGGCATGTATCATCTGTCGGCAGAAGGATGAATAAACGCGTCTCTTTGAGAAAGGTTGTCACGGTTGCCTTTATAGGCGTTTTCGTGATTAGTTCTTTCTTATATGGCTTGCGTACTTACAACGAGCTGGTAAATATGGAGCACTTTCTCGAAGTGGCGCACGGCAGGCTGCTGGTCGAAATGCAACGGAGGCAGGTTGTTGTTGCCGGATGCCGGAATGCCGTCGCGATGTATGCAAACATGGAGGGGAAACTCCAGGACCATCTGATTGCGCTGCACAGACTGACCAAGGCACATGGTCCGAGGGCAGAGATCGTAAAGGGCGAGGCATTGGAGATTGTAAAGCTGGTCCGCGAGCTTGATCTCTTGATAGAAAAATATCCGGGTCTGAAGTCCAAGGGACCTTATGTGTTATTGATGGAGACTCTTCAGCAAACCGGGTATCAGGTCGTTACGGAGAGGTTGAACTATAATAACTGGACATACAACTATAATGTGACGTGCCGCCTTTTTCCGCACAGGATTCTGGCGATGCTGTTTGGTTTTAGGGAGCAGCCTTTCCTGGAGGGGCCTCTGGATTATCCGTCTCCGAATTATTCGTTGTTAAAAGAAGACTGAGGAATCAGGGAAAATGATGTTCCGGAGAATGGCCTTACGATGAAGTACACTGAATGTGCAAGATGCGGGATATTATCTCCACGGATGAGCCTCGTCGGTAATATCCTTGCGGCCATATTCAAGATTTCTGTGGGACTGATGACCAGCAGCAAGGGTCTGGTGGCCGACGGCGTACATTCCATCGCCGATTCCTTCTCTTCCGCTTTTGTCCTCCTGTCTCTGCTGTTTGCGCAAAAGCCGTATGATGAGAGTCACCCTTACGGCTATGGCAAGGTGGAATACATCAGCACCCTTCTTGCCGCAACTTTTCTATTTGTCGGCGCCTCCCTAATTATGTTGGATGACGTGCTGACGTTCGTGCGCGGCATCCATGAGGCGCCTCTGGATGCCGCCTTGCTTGCCACTCTTGTCAGTTTGTTCTACAGCTATGTTTTGTACAGGTCAAATATCTGTACCGGTACGCAAATGGGAAGCCCGGCGATCATGGCGGACGCTTATGAAAGCCGTGCGGACTGTTTCTCGGCAGGGGCCGTGCTCGTGGGTCTTATCGGGACCAAACTTGGTTTTATTTATGCCGATGCGATTGCTGCCGCTATTGTGGCGCTGTTGATCTATCGCATGAGCATGGAGATGTTTCTTCAGGGTATTCATGGGCTGATAGATTCTTCTCCCGATAAAGGCATCATTGATCGTGCCGTGAAGACGAGTCTTGCCGTAGAAGGGGTTGAAGCGGTCAGGTCTATCAATGCCAGGCGTATGGGGCAGAAGAACTGGATCGATTTGATTATTGATGTTTCCGAGAAGAAAACCATCCTGGAGACACATATGATCGGGGAAAATGTAAAGAGAGCCATCATGGACAAGATTGAGAAAGTCGGTGGCATATCGATCAACTGTTTCCCCGTCAAAAAGACGATGTTCGGGAATTTCTGAGAGAAACGTGTTATTAGGCATAAAAGAAACATTGACAACTAATGATTATTTGGAGGGACAATATGGAAGGTATAGACACAACTGAGTTGAAGTATTATGGTAAGGTACTTGCGATAAACTTCAAAAAATTCCTGGACCGAACCGTTGATAAATACAACAGTCTGTTTACCCTCGCTCCTGAGGAGTCAAAGGAGATATTCCTCGAAATTAGCAAGGAAATGGAGAGAAAGGGAGACTATAAAGGGGCGGGGGAAATCTATAAGAAAATTCTTTTGTCTGAACCGAACAATGTCAACGCACTTTTCAAGCTGGCCAAGGTGTACAATGATACGGGCGAGTTCAGGGAAGCCGCGGAGACTTTAAAGAAGGTTGTGGTCCTGGACAACAGTATTGCCCAGGCCTTTTATCTCCTGGGTTCCGCCCATTTTGCCCTCGACGAAAACAAGGAGGCGATGAGTGCCCTCCAGAAAGCCGTGGAACTCAACCCCGGTTATGCCGAGGCGTATTACAAAATTGGCCTTATATTCGATGTCCGGTCCAAGCATGACGAGGCCATTGAGGCCTATCAGAAGGCGATTTCGTTCAGTCCCAATTTCGTCAAGGCCTATCAGAGTCTCGGCTTTGCTTATGAATCGAAGGGCATGCGGGATGAGGCGGTGAAGCATTTCAAGAAAGCCATTGATATCGAAGAGAGACGTAGCGGCAAATAGCAGATTATTAAAAGAGAGATTATGAAAAATAAATGAATGAAGGAGAGGTTGTTATGATAAATATCGTTTTCGGCCTTGTTGCCATATGTTTGGGGATCTGGGGACTGGTAAACTACTGGTGGTACACCGTGGATATCATCATTGCAATATTTCCCCTGGTGCTGCTGTTCGTCGGTATCATAGCCCTGCTAGCCGGCCTGAAGAACACGGGACTTAAAGCAAATCTTGCGGAGGGAAACAAGAAGACAGCGTCAACTGACCCGACAACCAATAAAAAAGACGAGTAGGAGCGGTTTATCATGGGAACGGAAAAAAACTCTGATGATATAGGGAAAACTGCTGAAACGCCTTTGGAGCATTGTCCGAAGAACTTCAAGCCGTGGATACTGGCGCTTGTGGTTATGGTCATATTTACCCTCGGTTGGGCTATTTATGAATGGCAGCAAAGAGGGGGGGGGCTCGGACGATTTTTTAAGGAAGGCTTCTGGGAGCATAAAGGCGAATACGGTAGACAGACGGCATTGAAGGCCGATGCGCCAAGCTCTGCTAAAGCGCTTCAGACTTCGTACCATGGCATTATTGAAGATACACGACCTGCGGTCATTAGTATTGACGCCGTCATTCAGGGTCAAAATGCCAATCCGGGGGATTCCAGCGCCAATTACGTCAGAATCGGTTCAGGCGTGATCATCGATCCCCGTGGGTATACCTTAAGCAGCCTTCATGTCGTGGAAGGGGCAGCTTCCCTGAAGGCCACTGTATATGGCCAGGGGGGAGCATTTGAATATCCCCTCAAGATCGTCAAGGCGGACAAGACTTCCGATCTGGTCCTCTTGCGGATTCAAGGGGATGGGCCATTCCCCCATGCAAGTCTGGGGGATTCCAATTCAGTAAGAACGGGCGACGTCGTTATTTCCATAGGCAGCCCTTTCGGCTTTGAGCAGTCTGTTACATCGGGCATCGTCAGCAGCCGGAACAGGACCCTCAATGTAGGCGGGGTGGTTTATGAGAACATGCTCCAGACGGATTCTTCCATCAACAAGGGAAGCAGTGGCGGGCCGCTGATCAACGTCAAGGGCGATGTGATCGGGATTAACACGGCCATTTATTCATCGAGCGGGCAATTTGTCGGTATCAGTTTTGCGGTGCCCATCAACAGGTCCCTTGATCTTCTCGGTGGCGTCGTCAATTTCCGGAACGAATCGCCCCCCGCAGCCAAGGGTCAGCTTGCCGCCTGGAGCAAAGCGGGCAAGCAGATCGGCAATTCCTATCGATTGGCAGACGGGCAAATCCTGATCCCTCCGCACAACTACCGGGGAACCTGTATCGAATGCCATCCGCAGTTTCCAACACAAGGTTTTGCGCCGAACACTTCTGCTCCGGCGCAGGTACAGAATCAGGTTTGGGGCCAGCGAAGATACCTTGGACCGGGGCTGGGCAGAGGGCAAGGACAGTATCCGGGCTGGGGTGGTCGAAGGAACCCTGGACCATGGTGTCCTGTTGCCGGGCCCAGTGGTATTTCCCTGGGTATGACCGTTTCCGATGTCGATGATGTGATCGCGAATCAGAACAACATGATGCGCCCCGGCGGCGTCTTCGTCATCAGCCTGATACCAGGTATGCCCGCTGATGCGGCAGGTCTGCAGAGGGGCGATGTCATTATCAGGGTAGACGGCAGGAAAATTCAGGACAGCGCCAGTTTAGAGAATTTTCTGGAGACAAAAAGCGGGTCCAGTATGGACCTGGTGATCTTGCGGTTCGGTGTGAGAAAAACGATCAAAGTCACTCTGGTGCAGGGTGGCGCCGCACAGGCGGTGGCAGGAACTCCGGTCAAACAGCCGACGGAATTTACCTGGCTGGGTGCAGAGATGAAACCCTTGCCCACCGATAAGGCGGGCGTTTCTGTCGTCGAGGTGGAAGGTGTGCTGGCGGCCGCCGGCCTCAAAGCAGGCGACATTATCATGGGGGTGAATAATTCGAAGGTTACAGATATGAATTCACTCATTGAACTGACGACGAAGGTAAAGATTAAGAAAGGATTTCTCCTCGACGTTATGCGTTCGGGAAATCCCTTGTATATTGTGGTGAAAGGTTGATCGTCCCGAAAAAAGCCGGATCTTGCTTTGATCTGTCGCTCCCGCCTGCGCGGGAGTAACGGTTTGGCGAGTTTTTACGGGATCATAAAAATTGAACACCCCTTTTTTTCAGCGTTGCCATCGCGTTTGATGGGCATGGAAAAGTGAAAAAATGAAAGACATTATCAAGAAGTTGTATGCCAAAGAGTTAGATCTCATTGCCGACGCGACTTCTGCGGTCCAGGTGAAGTGGACGGACTATTTGGCACGCATCAAGGACAAGGTTTGGGCCCGCCAGTCGATCGCGATGAGGATCGCGATGATGGCCTTATTCATGGCTTTGCTATCGGCTTTTGTTTATTATTACAACTATTTTACTGTGGAGTACTACAAGACGCGTCTGGAAATGACACAGATTGAAGCGGAGTTACAGCGGAGAAACGATCTGATTCCGAACCTCGTGAAGGCCGTCAATGATTATATGGCATTTGAAAACAAGATATTTCAGCATGCCGCCGATGTAAGAAGCGCTTTGAATTCCCTGAAAAGCATTCCGGAGGTATCGCCGTCTCAGTTGAGTGTGAAGAACGCCCTTTCCAAATTTCAGGCCGTGGCCGAGAACTATCCCGACCTTAAAGCGTCAGCTACCTATCAGAACCTCATGATGGAACTGTCCAATACGGAAACGAGGATTGCCAGTGCGAGGATTCGGTATAACGCGGCATCCAATTTCTACAATTCACGATTAAGGATGTTTCCGGGAATCATCTTCGGATTTGTCATGTGTTTCGAGCCGGTAAAGACGTTTGAATCGGAGAACTCGGCAAAAAGGGTCCCTGAAGTCAAATGAAGAGTATGCCGCATCTTGAAATAACGCTTAAGGGGGCAACCCATTGAAAAAAAGGATTCTGACGGCGTTGCTCGTATTGATGATGTTCCTGGCGGCAGGATGTGGCATGGCGGCGCAGCCCATCATCCCGGAACATATGACGATGGGCTTCCTGGTGGCGGTCGTCGTTTTTCATACCGGTATCCTGATCGGGATTATCGGCACACTGATCGGCGCCGGCGGCGGCTTCATCCATGTGCCGGTGCTCATTATTTTCTACGGGTTTTCACCCCAGCATGCCATCGGCACATCCATGGCGGTCGTCATGCTGAACGCGATATCCGGTACCTTTTCCTATATTGCCCAGAAACGGATCGATTATGAAATTGCCATCAAGTTTGCTGTCGCCGCCAGCCCCGGTGTCTTTGTCGGAGCATTGCTGTCGCAGTTCTTCAACATCAGAAGTTTTTCCGTCATTTTTAGTGTCCTACTCATCATCCTGTCCTATTACTTGTTTTCCGGAAAGGAGTTTTACGTGGTCAGGACGAAAGTCGCCCAAGCACCACAAACGAGACATCTGACGGATGCGACGGGCGAAGAGTATTCTTATGCCCCGGACATGTCCGTAGGTTTTTCCGCCAGTACTTTAATCGGCATATTTTCGGGCCTGTTCGGTATCGGAGGAGGTGTTATTCATGTACCTCTCATGTATTCTGCGCTGGGAATACCTGTGCATGTAGCGACGGCCACATCGCATTTCATCTTGGCCATCACAAGTTTTCTTGGGTTTATCGTTTTTCTCGGACTCGGCTATGTGGACTTGGATTATGCCGTTGTCCTGGGGATAGGTACGATTATTGGCGCATATTACGGGGCGCGGCTCTCTCTGAAGACGCAACCCTATATCATAAAGAAAGTTATCGCCGCGTGCATGCTTTTTTTGGCATTGAGGCTGCTGATGGATGCTCTGTAGAATCGGGAATTTTACCGTCATGACTCCAGAATAACGATAGGCGAAGGCGGGGAAGAATATTAGTAGCTAAATCGTCTGGTGCCCGGGGCGCAAGAACTACTTCGCATGCTCCATACAAGAAAGAGCGGGCGCCGTTTGCGGTATGGGTTGGGCTGATTTTTATAGGACATCGGGATTGAAAATATATAGAACCGACATCAGATGAATGCAATTGCCAAATATATATTGTTCATCGTCTGCCTGGTTTTCCTGGTTGCCGTGGTCTCTGTAGCGGCTAACCATGATTTGCCCATAGGCTATCCTTTCTCCGGGCATGCAGGAATAAGCAATAAACCGGCTGGCGAAATACCTGCAATTGCCTATAATCCCGCACATGTGCTGGCCGGGTTGCGCTATGCAGGTGCCATAGATTTCAGCTCCGGCAGAAATCTTACGGCCACGGGAGAAGATGGGTGCATCAAGTTATGGCAGTTACCCGATGAGAAACCGATTTTAGAGATTAACGCCGGTCCCGAATTCCAGGTTTTACAGGTTCGCTTTATACCGGGCAAAGAGACTATCGCCGGATGCGGTCTGACCCCGGATAGCAAGGGAAGTGTCAGGATTTTCAATGTCGCAACAGGAAAACAGACCTTCCAGATAGACAATGAGGAACCGGTCATCCATATGGATTTTGATCAAAGCGGCCGGTATCTTGTATTCACCGGGATGAGCCATATCAAGGTGTGGGACCTGGCGGAAAACCAGGCTGTTTCAATCTTTCGTAGAAACAGCGCCGGAGCCAGAGGCGCCTTCTTCCTGGAGGATCGCTATGTTATTCAGTCCGACACCCTTTCGTTATATGACTGGAAAAATAGAAAACAGGCTGCCGGTCTGGATAATATGGGTGTCGTTCAGTTAAAGAAGATCAACAATAACCTCTGTGCCTGGATATCCGGTGACGGACTCCATATCTTGCGTTCTCCCTATGGAAAAAGAGAGTTCATCCCATTCAACACACAGGGGATATACGCCTTTGATTTGGCGCCTGACGGAAAATGGGGGTTGTTCTTAAGAGAGAATAATACGATGTCACAGATCGATGGCGCGACGGGGCTTACAGTCAGAACCGTGAGGTTTAGACTCCGGCCCGATGGCGTTTTCATCCATGATGGCGCCAGCGCCTCTGTATTATACAGAGAGGGAATGATCGAAGTATTTGATGTCGGTAATGATAATATCTTCAGAGATGCTAAATTTTACGCAACGCGATTTTTTGCGCAGTTGTGGAGTAAAATAGGTGATGTCACAGATAAAGTGCGGAGGGAAAAGAATCCCGAGAGCTGATCAGATGAGGTATATTCTTTAAGCGTATGAAGCTGTTATTTCGTATTTTAAAGTCGTCTTTTATTGACAAACTGGCTTATATATCCGCAGTTGCCGGTGCGCTGTGCTGGTTGATCCATGCCTTGTATCCGGCCATATTGCCCGGTCAGTTAAGGGCAACGGCGCATATTTATATGACGATTTTGGCCTCCCTGGCGGCGGGAATGATGATTGCCAAATACATTCTTATGGAAGGCTATCTGCACTCAATGCAGGAATTGGTTGCTGAGAAAGATGCGTTTGCTGCCGCTATTCAGAGCCTCGAACAGGCCATGCTGGAGATACGAGAAGACAGGGATCGTATCTCCGAACGTGAGTCGGTCTTAAAGAAGAAACTGAAGAGTTTTGAAAAGAGCGATACAGAAGCACAGCTCAGCTCTTTACGAAGAAAGATACGTCTTGATGATGAAGACAGGAAGACGTGCCTGGCTTTCCTTGTTCGTGAATTGAGAAACCGCCTGCAGGAACTGGACAATATCAATGATCAGGATATCGTCCGCGCGGCGACGGTGTTGAAAAAGGAAACACAGATGGTGGAAGACGAGATAAAAAAGGGAACGGTATCCTTATATGAACTGGTCCTCAAGATAAGCGAGATCCGTGAGTATATCCATGATCTGGCGATAATCAGGCTTCAAGCCGGCGATGGGCAGGAGGAAAACGTTGGCGACCATCGGCAGCCCGGGGATTTTCCATGGTTTGACGCTGACGCAGATCCTTCCAGAATCGATCATATCTATAAATTCCTGAAAGTGGCCTTTCATCCGGACAGATTTTCTTCCGAGGGGCTGAAGAAAGAGGCAACATTTTATTTTCAAGAGACGGTGCGGGCTTACAAGACCTTAAAGGAACGTTTAAGGTCAACCCATTGAAAAATAGTTATCCGTGTGTGCCTGTTCTTTCCAGCATTGAGGTTGATGACGGATGAGGGTAAATAACGCCGACTTCTTTCATACAAATTTTCCTTCCTCCAAGACGAAAATATTTGACAATTTTCTGTTCAGAACATAGAGTTAAAAATATATTCGAGACCTTGCAGAAGCTCGAAGAACCGGAAGAAATAAAATTGCACACTTTTCGGAGATATCCGGCCGATGCGACAGTCATGTTGCCGGGAAAAGAAAGGATGAGCGAATGGAAAAGCGAGGCGTGTTGCTCAGCGGTATCGCCAGTGTTTTAAATGCGGGCGGATCAGCTCTTTTAAACGTTTACGACGCAGTGACTGCCATTGCGACCAGTGTTTTACCTGGAGAAAAGGGAAACCTCCGCGCCCAGCTTAGAGAATATGAAAAGAAGATCGAGCGCCTCTACAGCGAGATAGGCAAAGAAGTTGTGCTCCGCGAAGATACAGCACATCTGTCGGCTGCAGGGGAGGCTGGGATAAGACTTGTGGCCGAGTATCAGGCGGAAATAGAAAAAATTAAAAAGAGTATAGAGAAAATTGAGGCGGAGGAAAAGGCAGCGGCAGCAGCAAAGACAGAAGCGGCGAAAGAACGTGCTGCAGCGAGGGTGAAGACGGCGCCAGAACCGACATCGAAACCGATCGCGGACGCGGAAGAATCTGCCGCGACTAACGTACCGGAGGACAGCTCCGTATCGACGGAAGCTGCGACGGAAGAAACAAAAGATGTCCTTGTGGAAGCAGCCGAAACACCCGCTCAGGAGATGGCCACGGACACCGTTGAATCTGCGGAACCGGAAGCCAGTCTCATAGCTGCAGTCGCTGAGGCGAAAGAGGTAGCAACGACGGAAGTGTTAGAGACGATGCGAAAAGGTGATCTGCTTAACTTATGCAGAGAAAAGGGAATTGCGGCTGACAAGCGGATGAAGAAAGTCGAGCTTATTGAACTGCTGTCGCGACGTTCATGATCACCTTTTTCCGGTAGCAGCGTGGGGCAAGATGCTACTGGTACAGGGTAATGCATCTATCTATCTATTGATAACAACTTCAGCTGCATTTGAGTCAGGAGGTCCGCATGATGGAAGAAAGAGAACACACCGGCGTCATTGACAATCCCGAGAATTCATCCCCATCCCCTGATAATCCCGCAACCGATGTCTCTGACAAGATCGGAAGCGCTTCAAGGAATTCCTCGGCGTCGGAAGAAACGAAGCCGGCTCTGTCGCAGCGATTGGCCGAGGCTTTCCGGGAGGGCGTTGCCTCTGCAAGTCCGGAATACGAAAAGCGCCCGGAGGTCAAGACACCACCCCCGGCCAAGAGCAGCTTGCAAGAACCAAGTGGGGGTGGAATACTGGACAGGGTTATTCAGGAAGGCGGCTCAGCCGCAGCGGCTGTCGGTGATACGGCAGCAAACCTGCTTGGTGCTTTTGTTCAACTTGTAAAGAAAGCGCCATCCCTGACGCAAAAATATGCGGAAGCCTTCCGTGAGGGTGCAGCATCTGTGACGTCCCGAGAAGGCAGAGAGCGGCGGGAGGAAGTGCCGAGAGCGGCAAATAAAAAGGGGCCGTTATCGGACGGCAGGGCGATACTCGACAAAGTGTTTCAAGCTGGCGAATCAGCAGCGGGGTTTATGCGTCAAGCCGTCGCCGACGTGAACCCCGGTGAGCTATTCGGAACCGGACAGAAAATCCGTATGTGCAAGAAAAAAATCAATAACCTCTACATCGATATCGGCAGGGAGGCGGTCAACTCCTGGAGCAACGGGCTGGTTGAAACGGAAATGCTGGCCTCACTACTTGATGAGCTGCGGAAGAACGAGGAAGATATCCTGAACATGCAGGCGCATCTTGCCGAAGTTGCCGCGGCGAGAAAAACGGGTGCTGCCAGGGGTCCGCAGACTGTAAAAAAAGAGGCCGCGTTTACTCCGACAACAGATAAAGAGGAAGACCGCGTTGACGCGGGCGTCTCAGGTGCAATGACGGACGAACTAGTTGATCATCCCGGGGACTTGCACGAACCGGAAATTCGCATTGACGTTGCTCCCTACGTTGCAGACTTATCCGTTTCCGCAGTATCGGATTCTGAATCGCCGGAAGGCCGTTCGGTACCTGAGGGCACGGTGGATGTAGAGGCCGCGCCGCGGGAAGAGATGAGCGGTGAGGCCGGTCTGGTGATGCTTGAAGAGACTGAGGTGAGCCGGAAGAAACCCAAGGGTGATCCTTCGGGCGATGGTGGGGCAACGCGTCGTACATCGAAAAGAAGGGGTGGAAGGCGGTGATCCTCCGGATACGGGGGCGGTGGGAATGCCGGTTGACATAAATGAATGACAATCCTTTGAGAGGGCGTCCTTTCATGATGCCCCTGTGGGGATGCGGATCTTTTTAGGAAATATAAAGAGGGAGAGGCAACGATGGCTGACAATGCAGATAATTTACGGGGTGTTATGGGCAAGGTGTCAAGCGGGGTCGCCAGTGCTTTATGCAGCAGCCTGCTTTTTGTGGTGAAGACCTCGGGCAAATCCGTCGGTTATGCCGGTCGGGTCGCGAGCGATCTCTACAGCGCCGCTAAGAAACTTGTGGGCTATGGATCAAAAAAGTCGGCAGGGATGTTCACGGGAGGCCTCAGAAAAAAATTCGGCCTTACCAAAGCCGAGGTACAGGCCAAGCTTGCCCTTGTCGATAATAAGATTCGCGAGCTCTATCTTGAGATCGGCAAAATGGGATCAGGCAGCGACGATATTGACGGCGTCCTGGCATCAGCCGAGGCTGCGGTCATTATTGAAAAGATCAAGAAGCTTGAAGATGAGGGCAAAGCCTTGAACAAATATCTGGCGGAGCTTGAAACTGCGGAGCGACAGGGATTGCCCCTGGTGAAGTTTTCCGTTAAGCCCCGAGGCGCGGTCGCTGGGCAGGTTTACAAGCGGATGAGCTCGGCTGCCGAGAGTTGCGCCAAAAAAGCAAAGTTCACCCTTCGGTCCGACGCCATCATTTTTGAAAAGGCGCTGCGCGATCTTCTGGAGGCTGAAATGGATATCAAGCGGCTGGCCGTCAGCGAACTCGGCAAGCTGGGCAACAAGCACGCAGGGCCCGTCTTGAAGGAAGCCCTGGCCATCAATGATCAGGAGCTGCAGGCAGAAATTATCAACGCCTTAATCCAGATCGATGATGATGATGTTTTACCGATCTGCAAGCGCTATATCAAACATCCTTATGCCGGCGTACGCACCGCATGTGTCCGGGGGCTTTACAAGGCGGGACAGGCGGACATTGCGCCGCTGCTCATTGAGGCTCTTAAGGATGAAAATATGGAAGTGCGCAATTCCTCCGCGATGTTCCTGGGCTGGATCGAGTCTAAAGAGGCCGTCCCGCCTTTGTTGCAGGTAGCGGCTGCCGATACCGACCTGCGCGTCCGAAAAAGCGCCATACAGGCCCTCGAGAATATCCGCGATCAAGGCGCAGTGCTGCCGCTCATCCGACTTCTCAATGACGATGCGAAGGACATCCGCGATAAGGCGCTTGTGACCCTGGAAAGAATTACAGGAGAAACGCTGACAGTGAGTAAAAGTGACAACGTTAAAGACCGTCTCGCCGACATCAATCGCCTGAAGGCATGGTGGATAAAGAAGAAGCACGAAATTGACAACGGACAGGAGAAGCCGGCTCCGGCTGAAGCTGCAGTGGCACAAAATGTGCCGGGTGAATAGGAAACAGGAACCCGGGAAAGACAGGACGCCGGTGTTGGGAGGATAAGGAGGGCCTCATATGCAGAAATATGGGAAAAGGGATGGGGTTGCGACGGACGTTGCTGCAGGCCTGAAAGGGCACGAGGCTGATACCTTCGCAGCCAGTATTCGCACGCTTTATGAGATCATTAAGGACGCTGAAGCAGATATCCCGTTTAGCACCATCCGGCAGGCGTACGCAGCGCCCCTGGATTCGCTTGTGAAACTGGCCGGTCGGGACAGAGATGTGAATATGCTGGCGCGGTTGCATGCCGTTGTATCCATTCTGGAGACGGAAGATAATACAGCGGAGCAAAAGGGTCTACTGATAGGGCAAGTTTCCCAGATGGAAAATATGTTGCAGGGTCGAACAGCGGCGTCAAAACCCGCAGCCAAAGGCATCATCTCCGGACAGGAGACACCGGCATCAATCGATATGCCCCCTTCGCAACCAGGTTACTGCGAAGAGATCCTCCGCACCCTCCCTTCCATCGACGATGGGGTAGTGAAGATTTTGAAAGAACAGGGCCTCCTCGATGCAGAGAAGTTGCTGAATACCGACGCCTTGGCAATGGCCAAGATTACCGGCATTTCGACGAATGCGGCCTTCGAGCTCAAAGACCTTTTGCGTCGCGACGCGGAACAGCGCGCCAGCCAGGATGTAGCGCGCCGAGTGGCTGAGCTCAATGCGATCAATGAGCAATTGAGTGCGGAGTGCGACCGGATAATCGCAGTGAATAATAACCTGCTCATGAACAATAAGGATCTGAAGAGCCAGTATCCCGTCGTTTCTGAACAGTATGATTTGGAGATGCAAAATTTCAGGGAACTCCAGAGCAGGGTGGTGAGTGCCCGCATAGAATCAAACAGACTCTCCACAGAGATCAACTTTCTCAGAGACGAGCATCAGAAACTGCTCGATATGGTAGAGGAAAAACATTTGTTGCTGGATGATCTATTCAGGCGCTTCAACAGCATCCGGTCGAGCTTCGAATTTGTCAGCGGGGAAACCGGCTTTGCTGAGGACATCATAGTGAACGTGGAAGGCTTGATGAATAAGGCATTAATGCAGAAAAAATCGCTGAAAGACAAGATCGCCTCGTCAGAGGAATCCATGGAAAAGCTGTTTTCCGAGTTTAACGAGATCGTCAGAAAAGGGAAGATGGAATTTTATCGAAATATATGACGGCCAAGATACGAATTCAGGCCAAACGGAGAAAGGGGCGACAGTGAAAAATTTAGATGCTACCGAGAGGCAGACGCATGAAATCGAGTTTGATGATTTTGTGGTGGAAAGCACATCACGAATCGAGGTTCCCCGGATATTGGAACAACTGAAAAGGATTTCCGAGCTGAAAATCGATAATTTTACCCAGCTCTCAGGATCCAAATTTGAAAGCACCGTCAAGGAAATGTTTTCCATTATTAAAGAGCTTGAGGGACATCTGCGCGATGTGCTCACGCTGAATGCGTCACTCAGGGAAGAAGTGCAGGACAAAAGAAAGGTGAAAGAGGAACTCCAGAAGGAAAAGGAAGCGGTGAAGCAGAAAATCGCCGCCATTGAGCAAGATTTCCCACGAGTGCAGGACCTTGAGAGGAAACTGGAGATGACTATCGCGGAAGTGGATAAGTTCCGCACCCTCTATAATCTGGAAAAGGAAAAACTGGCGAAGATCGAAGCCGATACCCGGGCGATGGCTTCGCGTGTCGATAAAGTGAGGGAAGAACGCGATGACGCTTACCGGGAGATTGTCGTCATGGAAGACAAGCTGAAGTCAATAACCAAAGCCAATCCATGATGAAGGCACGAAAATTGCCAGCCTTATGCGAAGGAATCAACAAAAGAAGAGGACTGCACTATGAGTGATCATAACGATACCCGAGAAGGCACGCGCAATACAGGCAACATGCAGGCGCAGCTGAAGAAAAAACTCATGAACAGCTGGGATCACATGAAGCAGAGGTACCCCGTTGTCCGTAGTATGGAACCGATTAGCGGAGATCCTGCCAAAGAGGAATTTCTGCGAACTATCGACGGCTTAAAAAGCGCAGAAGAAATCGGGGCATATTTTACCCTGGAGCCGAGCGAAGCGCACCTCATCTTTTCCGACCTTCTGCATCTGGGAGCCATCCGCTTCATCGAAGATGCCGAGCGGTTAAGCTACCTGAAAAAGCGGAACCTGGAACTCAAACAGAAATTTGATTTCCAGATGGCGGAGCACAAGCGCCTGATCGGAGAGGAACTTTATCTGACCAAGCGCGGCAAGGAGAAAAAGAAAGCCATTTCCGAGTTGAGGGAAAGTCTCCCGGAGCTGAATAAGTCCCTGGAGGAGCACGAACTAAACCTTGCCAGTCTCAGACAGAATTACAGCGCTTTCTGGGAAACGAATTCGGAGCTCCTGGGCCTGGGAAAAGATATGAAAAGCAGAGAACAGCAGATAAAGAAGGCCATCGAAATGCTCGAAACGGAATTTCCCAAGCTGCTGAAAAAGAAGACCAGGGTGATCACCAAGCTGAAGAGAGCCGAGGATGCACAAAATCAGCACGCAACCGGACACGATAAACTGGTCAAGCGATTCCTTGTGTACCGAGACACCGTAGATGAGATGCGCGATTACCTCGAGGATGCAAAGTTGCGTATCGACGACCTGATAAAGGACAAGTAGTGTTTCAGGGTCTATCCAAAAAAGACAAATACCCTATCCGGTTAGAAACGGTTCGGGCGGCAAAAAGCGCCCTGTACAAGACCCTGAGCTACGATATTGAACTGCTGAACGGCTATTACGGTATTTTCCCCGAAGCATTGGCTGGGGGACTGTTAAACGATTTGAAGCAACTGATAGGCACCGGCATTGCCGGTGAGTTCCGCCTTGCATTTTATGATCCCGTGGATCCGGAAAAGGTTTATCTGGAGAGGAGTTACCGCTTGATAGACGGGAAGAAGCGTGCGGAAAGTTTCCCCTATATAAAAAAACGCGCCCTGCCCACGCCTTATGAATTTGACATCTATGTTTATTTTTCAGACCGCTTCCAGGCTCTGAGCAAAGGCGAACAGGCGCGACTGTTGGGCGACTTCAATTTCAAGTGGTTTAACTTTTCCGGCGGCGCGAATGGTGAGGGTGCCACAGTGGAAACCTTCCAGCCGTTGCCAGACGGCGGCAGAGGCCGCCAGGCGGCATTCTCGAGCGAGCCTGATGACCGCCTTTTTGAAGAATTTAAAGAAGAGGGCATGGGAGACAACGACGATGCCCTTGTCAGTGACGTCTTGGTGACAAATACGCCGGCTGCGGACGAAAGTGGTGATCCCGGACGATCCCCGTCTCTTGTCGGCGCCCTGGATAGGGAAACGGAGCTGCGGAGGTTGGCTGCTCCACCAGTATCCGCCGAAGATGGCGCCCTTCTGAGACAATTTTCCTCGGACAACAGTCTATTTATTGCCGCCTATGCGGATTCGCGGAAGTTGATCGAAAAGTTTACCCGTGTCTCCGCACAGATGGGGCTAATCCCGCTGCAGTGGACATTTTCTGAAGGATTCAAGGAGATGGGCGATCGGTATGCAGGCAAGTACATGATCAACGAAAATCATCTGCTTCAGACGAAGCTCTCACCCCTTTCGGCCCTCGACGTCATTCGGAATGAATGCCAGAGCAATACACTCTATCTGTTGGAGGATTTTCATTATTATCTGAAACGTGAGAACCTTTCGGGCCAGGAATTCGTAGAGCTGATTTCCATCATGAAATCCATGCCGGAGGCATTAAAACGTCAGAATAGCTTCGTGGTCATACTGGCGCCTACCTTGGAATTGCCCCCCGAAGTCGCTCCCATTTTCGGCATTATCCGGGAGGAAGTGGCTGGCCGGCGCCTGCACTTGCTGGAGCGGTTCGGCCGGGACCTCACACAGCAGGCTGAGGATGGCAGGATCAAGCCGATTGTCGGCCGAGACCGGGAAATATATTCCTGTCTCAAGATACTCTCCCAGATGGAGGCAAACAACCCCGTCCTCGTGGGCAAGGCGGGTGTCGGCAAAACCGCGGTTGTGGAGGGGCTTGCTCATCTGATTGTGAAAAAGGAGGCTCCCGCCATGTTCAGGGATAGACGGATTATAGCACTGAACCTGAACGCCATTGTGTCCGGGACAAAGTACCGCGGGGAATTTGAAACCCGGATAGAGGGACTGGTCGAGGAGGTCAAAGGCAACAGCGGCCGGATTATCATTTTTATCGACGAAATTCATACGCTCCTCGGCATGGGATCGACAGAAGGTTCGACGGGCGCAGAAAACATACTGAAGCCTTCACTGGCGCGCGGGGAATTTCCCTGCATCGGAGCGACCACCTCCGAGGAGTACAAGAGGTATATTGAACCGGACAAGGCCCTGGCGCGGCGCTTTCAGACCGTTAATATTTCCGAGCCTGACGTTCCCCAGAGCCTGGATATCCTGAAAGGCATTAAATCGGTTTATGAAAAGCATTATGGATTGAGAATTACCGATCAGGCGCTGGCCGCCTGCGTGGAAATGGCGGTTCGTTTTCTGCCCATGCAGTGTTTCCCGGGTAAGGCGATACGGATGCTGGACGGCGTCTGTGCATCTGCTTCTCTTGCAGGGAAAGATTCCGTGAATGAAGAAAGCGTGGTGGAGGAATTCAACAGGCTATAAGAAAACCTCTCATCAGAAGGGGGATTACATGACAGAGCATCGCGTGAAAGTATTGATTATAGATGAAGACGCAGCCTTCCTGGAAGAAGCGGTAACGGAGTTGTCCGGTAACTTCTCCGTGTACACGAGTGTAACTGGAGGTAACGGCCTTAAGTTATTTGCTCAGCTGAGACCTCCCGTTGTAATTGTGGATGCAGGGATATCGGATATGCCCTTCACCGGTCTTCTGGATGATCTCAAGAGGCTTGACGCAACGGTGTTGCGTATCGCTACCTCACGCGACTACCAAGCAATCGGAGAGGTGGTACAAGCCATCGATACCGGTCTTATCTACAAGTACTTCAGAAAACCCGTGAATTACTTCGACCTTATAGAAATCATCAACGCCAGAACGGCGAACTATCAAGCTGGGCGGGAAAGTCAGGAGACCGCCGCTGCAGGCCCCGCATACGCAAAGCTGCACAGTATCGTCGACAAAGCAAAAGAAGTGGAGAAGCTCCGGAAGCAGTTGGAATCGCAGATGGCCAAGGTCAAGGATATTGAGGCGGAAAGCTTCAATAAACTTAAGGATGCTCTGGGAGAGGTCAATAAATTTCGCAAGAAGGTTGAGGACAACGAAACTTTGATCAACACTTTGCAAGCCAAGAGTCTGGAGCTTGAGGAGCTTAAGAAACGCGACATCGACCGGGTGGAGTTAGAGCGGGAGGCACTCAGGAAGGAGCTTGATGTCCTGAAGGCTGAATGTGACAAGCTCGTCCACGAGAAAACAGAAATCGAGCATGCCCTGAAAGAGTTTGACTTTATGGTCACCTCGGAAAAAGAGGCGACTCTCAGGGTGACGGATACGATTAAAAAAGCGGATCGGATAAAAAAGGGCGGGAGAGATTCTATCTTGGTCGTCGATGACGAAAAGGATATCACGGAAGCCTTCCAGCGTGTGATGAAAAATACTTTCAATGTCTACACCGCGGACAGCGGGAAGAAGGCCATGAGCGTGCTCGAGGAAAACCCTGATATCTGCCTGATCATCACGGATCAGCGAATGCCCGAAATGATGGGTACTGAATTTGCGGCCCAAGTGAGGAAGAATCATGCCGACCTGCCCATTTTTCTGCTCACGGGCTATGCAGATCTTACGATCGCCATTGATGCCATGAACAAGGGGACCATTAACAAGTACTTTGATAAACCCGTCGACTGGGCATTGCTCGAAGCGGCGATCGAAGTGGCGATCGAGATGTATGACCTGACATTTGCACAAAAAGAGATCATTGAAGACAAAAAGGCCTTTATTGTCGACAAAATCAGGGATCTGTCCGTGGAAGTGAAGACCCTCGGTTACAACAACCTTAAGCTGACCGACGAGATTAACATGCTGAAATCGGATAATCGTAAGATCGGCCTGGAAGTGAAGAAACTGCGCGCGGAAAACGGCGATCTGCGGGTTTCCGTGGCACGGGAACGGGCAGCGATGGTCGAGGAGCTGACGCGTGAGCGAGAAGAACTGGCGCGGCGGAGGGATGAGGCCGAGCGAGTTGTAGAAGTGCAAAGGGAAAGGAATAAGGCCGAGCTGCAGGCGTTGCAGGATGCCTACGAGGAAGAGAAGAAGCTTGAGATTGAACGGCTCAAAGCAGAACTGGAGAAGGACCGCCAGGCCAAGCTGGCCGAAATTGAAGAAGATCGCAAGCGGGCCGAGAAGGAAATTGCCGGAATTATGGCCGCGATGGCGGAAGAGAAGGAACAGCTGGAAAAAAGAGTGAAGGAACAACGGGAAAAAGCCGAAGCTGAGTTGAAACATCTCCGGGAATCCGCAGCGAAAGAGCGGGAAAGACTCACCAAGGAAATGGAAGTGACGCTTACGGAGATGAAGAAGGAGGCAATGGCCGAAGCGAAAGAACTGAAGGCCACTGCAACCCGCGAACTTGACCGCCTCAAAGCGGTGACGGAGAAGAAGGAACGTGAACTGACTGAGACCATGATACATGCCAAACGCATGGCTGAGGAATCGCAAGAACGACTCAAACTTACGGAAGGCCGGATTGAGGCCTTGGAGTCTGAAGTTGAAAAGACGGTGAATGAAAAAGAACTGGTTTTGCGGGAACTGGAATCCGTGAAGGCTGATTTTACTGTCGCCATCCAATCCCGAGAGGCGCTTTTGGCAGAATTGGCTGAACTGCGCAATGGAATGAAGTGATCCGTACAGACTTTTCATATATAGTCGGAAGGATCGGAAAGAAAGGAAAGGTATCATGAGCGATTTAAGCAAGTGCGTTGCCATAGGCGGCGAACTGGGGACGTCCGCAAGCAAGTTCTGTTGCGACGACACAATGGTCCTTTTTTCGTCCGTTGTCGGCGACGCCCTCTCGGACAATATGGAAAAGAGCTGGCGGATGATGAACCGGTCTCCTGATGATCGCTGGATCAAGAACCTGGCAATTTTTGATCAAAACCGCAACGCCTGGCGATATATCGGCGCCATGACGAGAAGCTCCGAGAAAACTAACTGGTTCACGCACAAGGGGCTTATCCAGAATTACGATGACGCCTTTCTCGCCATCAAGGCGGGCCTGTTCCTGCTTAACCTCGAGATGGAAAAGAAAGGCGCACCCATCGAACAGGCAGGATTCGGCTTCGGCATCACCGTGCGCCACGGCGAGAATGTCCTGGAGCGGTTCCTGTCGTACATGAAAGAACATCTCGATGCCGAAGGCGAAAAGAAGTTCATTGGCATCAAGGCCAAAAACGTAGCCACTGGCGAGGTGAGAGAGATCGATATCCATCTTGATTTTTCTGTTATGCAGTACCAGGCCTATGGCGCTTACATGGCGCTCTTGTTCAGCAAGTACAATATGGATGTTTACAATACCTATGTCATCGATATCGGCCACGGCACCTGGATCAAGTTGCCCATCATCGACAACGAGGCAGACATCAACCTGGCCGATTCCATAACGGAGGGTGTCCACACCATTACGAAAAATATCAGTGAAACTATTTTTGAGTCGAGTCAGCAGAAATTTAAGATCCCGGAACAGCGGATCATGCAGCGGCTCCCCCTGAAGAATTTCAAAATCGAGGTTCCGGGTGTCGGTGTCTATGATTTTGGCCGGCTGCTGGCCCGGGAGTCGCAGTTTATGGCCGAGCGCATCATGGAATATGTGGCGCGGGATATCACGGCGCTTTCGCAAAAAGGGCAGACAATCGATTATTTTATCGTCATCGGCGGTGGCGCGCACCTGCTCTATGATGCCATCAAAAGTAAAATTGGCGCCTTTTTTGGCTGGCCGGAAAGTATTCTGGACGAGCGCGTTATCCATCCCAACAAGCTGGGGATTGACCCGCGCTATATCAACTGCGTGGGATTCATGCTGATGGCGCGGGACAACATTGCGCTGACCATGGGCAAGGACGTGGATACCAACTTCCGTATCCGGACGGTTGTCAGGGACGAGGAAGAGACCCGTTCGGACCGGGCTAAACCGGGAAAAGACACGGAGTCGGCGGCGATTGCGCCAGAGCAGGCAGAGGCTGGTCAGTAGAAAAATTAAACGTTCTGACCAAGTAAAAGGAGGAAATTATGGGAGCGTATTACCTGGTAATGGATACAGAGCTGATGACTCTTCTGAAGAGGTTTTCCCAATATCATCCGGAGGGCGCCAAAGAGGTGTTGAAGCTCGTTCTGAAACTATACTTGAAACTCGTGGATAAGAGCCGCCGCAAGGGCAGCGATCCGCTGCTTGTTTTTCAGAACCTGGTGGAAAGAATCGTCACGGGCAAGCTCTATGAAACCACCCAGGACAGGATTGACCACATAGACAGCCTCCTTGAGGAACGACAGGCCGTGCCGGGCGATCACGATAGTGCCTTCCTCCATAAAGAGATCATGGAAATAAAGGGCATGCTCAGAGAGCTCCAGAGTGCAGGCTATGCGGCGGTGTCATACGCTCCCGGCATGAGGGAGTTTTCCCCGAAGGATGCCGCCAAGCTTTTGGACGTGGACAAGACCGCCCCCAGCCAGAAGACAAGAAAGAGCTATCGCGAATTGCGCAAACAAAGTGCGCCGAAAAAAATCCAATTCTAACCATGGTTGCCGCCTGAATAGAGTCTCAAGGCAATGTGTATCTGCTGTCGTTAGGATGTGCGTGAAAATAATACTGGTTGATGTCGGGAGCTTTTATACCAAAGTCTACGTAATGCGCCAAGGGCTTGAAGATGGCGGGGGAGACCGGACTGATCAACCTTATCAATTTTACGGGAGAAGCTTTTTCCCCACGCTGGTCAGTCAGGCCGGAGATATTGATAAGGGACGGATTTATTATGAGCACGGGGGAGAGCTGCATGAGGTTGGTTATGACTGTAGCAGCAGCCTGAGATTCGAACAGATCATGCACGCGTTCGATGGCGAGGGTCTCGGCACCGGCAAGGTTATCTTAATTCTGAAAAAGATCATCTTTGATTATGCCGACAACAACGATGACTTGGAAATCAAAGTGGTCGCTGACAACTACCAGAGGGCGCAGGTTTTTGAGGAAATCGGGAAGGCGCTGCGCGATGGGAAGGTAGAAATTTCCGCGTTTCGAGGTTACGATCAACGCCGCATCAAGAAGGAGGTAACGATCAATCTTAATCTGCTGTCTTCCGGCGATGCCATCGGGGGATTCCTGGAAAAGAATAACATGGACTTTACGACGGCATTGGTTGTCGATGTCGGCTATAATAAAACGAAGCTATATGTGGTGGATTGCGAGAAAGGTGTTGAGCTGTTCAAGATTGGAAATTGTGGGGTATCCTTTTATTACGAAAAGATCGTGAATCTGTTAGCGGAAGAGAGCATAGATGATAACCATTTTTTGTGGCTGGTGAAGCAGGTTGAGCTCGGTTGCGAGGAGGTTGAAGTTCGCAGAGAAGCCAAAGGGGAGATGATGGGCAAGGCGGCGGCGCTCTTACACCCCTTTCTCCGACACTATGATATTTCACTGGTCATGGAAAATGTACGCTGGGACCTGAACAAGGAGTTCAAGAAGTTCACGACGGATATGCTGACTTCATATTATGCGAGTAGGGTGGAGTGGCCTGCCATGCTGGTCATAACGGGCGGCGGCGCCCCGCTCAACGGTGATATTCTCCGCATTTCCCTCGAGGAAGGCGGTTATTGCTTTAATGATGTTTATATTGAGAAGCAGCCTATATATACACTGCTTGAAGGGGCCGGTTACTTGTTACGTGTGCCTGAGGCCTAATGGGCATCAAATTGACGAGAGGAGGGGGATGACTGATGGACACAGGAGCGGCGAAAGCGGAAGGGATGTCTTCGATGCAGGCGTCCGATTTTTTATATGAAGCCATAAAGGGCGCGGGTAAGGTCGGAGGTTACCTGCATAATATCCTTGCGGAT
>JBEKXK010000046.1:0-26846 GCA_049512055.1 Syntrophales bacterium
GTAGATGTCTGCCAGGGCTTCTTCCAAACCGAGGGACGGCCGGTACGGACGGTGCGATGCCATGGCTTCCACCTTATCGGCAACGCCCACAATTCTTGCCTCGAGAAGAATCTCATCACCCTTCAGCCCCTGGGGATATCCTGACCCGTTTAACTTTTCATGGTGTTGAAGAATTATTTCTGCGACAGGCCAGGGAAACTCTATCTCCTTCAATATGTCGTAGCCGGCCTGTGCGTGTGCCTTGATCAGACTGAATTCCATGTCGTTAAGTTTCGTGGGCTTGCTCAGAATCTCGGCGGGAATGGATATCTTGCCGATATCGTGGATGGCGCCCATCATACTGATTCCGTCTATCCTGTCGCGTGAAAGGCCCATTTCCGTGGCCATGGTGCGGGCAAGGTTAGATACACGCCTCTGGTGGCCTGCCGTAAATGGATCCTTCGCCTCCACCACCATGGCCATGGCCTGGATGGTCGCCTGCACCGTCTGACGCAACAGATGAAGATTCCGTTTGCGTTCCTCTTCAGCTTTTTTACTCACCGTAATATCTTCGAGAATGCCGTCGTAGTATAGCGCCTGACCGTTTGTATCGCAGACGGCTTGCATGTTGATAGAAACCCATATCTTGGCGCCATCCTTCCGGTAATACTGGGTCTCAAATCCCTTCGTGGGACCATAGTCTCTAATCATCTGCTTTAATACTTCATGTTCGTCCGGATTGACATAGAGCTGCTGCGGGATGTCAGTGATGGCGTTCAGGAGTTCTCTGGGGGAGCTGTAGCAGAGCATGGATGCCAGCGCCTGGTTTGCTATAATGAACCGCCCTTCGAGGGTTGACCGGAAAATGCCTTCCTGGGCGTTTTCGAAAATGCCTCGATATTCAGCCTCGGCCTGGCGCAGCGATTCCTCGGTGAGCGTGTGCTCCGAAATGTCGCGAATCGATTCAATGGCGCCGGCGATGTCGCCCTTCTCATTAAACAGGGGGCTCGCCTTTTCCCAGACTTTAATGTTTTCCTCATTCAGCGTTACCATTGCTTCAGCCAGAAGAGCGTCGCCGCGTCTCCTGACAAAAAGATATTGCTTCTCGATTGCCTCATCTGCTTTAAGCACCAGATCAATCAGTTTCGGTCTCCGGGTCCCGTAAAACAGCAGTGAATATTCATGATCCCCTTTCCCAAGCATATCCTCCGCCCTGACCCCGGTCATCTCTTCCATGGCGCGGTTCCACGCAATGACTATCCCCTCCCGATCAATAGCAAATGTCGCATCAGGCATAAAATCGGTGATATCAGATGCCAGTCGCTCTGCTTGACGCAGCGCCGCTTCCGTCTCTTTGCGAATATTCGTCGCTTGCTGGAGTTCGAGATTCTGCGCATCCAGTTGATCTTGCAGGCGCCGCAGATTCAGATGTGTTTTGACTTTGGCCAGGACCTCTGCCTGCCGGAACGGCTTGGTGATGTAATCGACGGCCCCGGCATCGAAGCCCCTGATCTTGACGAATGCTTCTTCAAGGAGGCCAATAAAGATTACGGGAATCATGCGGCTCTTCTTGTTGGATTTCAAACGACGGCAGACCTCGTGGCCCTCCATGTCCGGCAATTGCGTATCCAGCAGGATCAGATTGGGCTTTTCTCCTGCCGCTGATACCAGCGCCGCCTGTCCGCTTGCGGCATGGGATACCTGATAGCCGTGATTAACAAGAATATCTGTCAGAGGCTTCAGAATCTTCGCTGAGTCTTCGACAATCAGAATGCGAGGTGCATTTTCCTTCTGCAATTTCTCAGCCTGCGCCCCCTGTGCTTCGCCAGCCACCAATTGCGATTCAGACTTCCGTATATCTCTTGACTTTTCAGCCGATTGCTCTTTCGTTTTGTCTTTATCTCTCATATCTGAAAGATCCTTATACCTTCACGATGAAGAAAAAACTCTACTGCTTATTAGCCTATACCATATGGGTGAACATTTCCAGACATAATCTCGGGCCTCTATATTGACCCCCAGCTAAAGCTGCGAGCGAGCGACCACCATCTACGCGCTAATGACGTACTTCCGAAAACTACCTTCAAAAATTACTGCCTTATCTTTTGACATATGATACTTTTTCAGGCCGAACTTGTAGTCACCTGTAGGGGCCATTCCGATCTTTTCGCAATATTGCTCAGATCCGCCGAGTGCATAAAGGACAAATTCTCCGCCCAGAGATAGAGAGAGGCTGGTCTTAATAGTGTAATAAACGAGACCTGATCCTATTCGCCGCATCCTGCCGGCGGTGCCGTAATAATTCCAGGGAGCCGTGGCAAAAAAATCCAGGTACAGCCTGCGTTGATGCCTGAAAGACAATAAACCGTCGAGCCGTGTGCCGGTATACGCTGCATAGCATTTGTCAATGAATATTGAACTCAGAGACATATTGATTATTCTATCCCATTCGAAACAGCGGTAGTCAAAATCTCTGTCCTTCTGCCATATGATTTTGTCGTCCACGTATGGCTCCCATGTGAGACTGAAATCATGGATAGTATCTAAGGTCGCGGTCCTTATTTCCGTTTCACACTCAATTTTTTCGACTCTGTCGTAAGAGAAAAATTTCACGTTAAGAGAATACCTTTCAGGTGCTCGCTACCCGCCGCTCCCGTTGGCGGGGCCGGAAATGACTTCCATAAATTTTTAGCACAAGTCAGGCGATAAGAGAATAGACGTTTTGATATCTTTGATTATCCGCTCTTTGGGCGGATCTGAACTGCTGCCGTTCCCATATAGCTTCCACAAACATCGAGATACTATGGACCTCTGTGTGATCAATGACTCATTGACACACGAGGCGTTTCTTCTTATACTGTCTCCAAAGAACCAAAACTCTCGGATAGGGCTCCCGTCGAGCGTTTTCAAAAGTTGATGGGATATCATGAAGGATTTATTTGAGAGAAGATTTTGGAAGCGGGATGATTGTCTGGCAGGCATGGAGTTCCTTTTTGTAGAGATATAACAGCGAAAACGGGTGCAACATGAATGGGAAAAGCGCGGGTTTGCGCATCGGTATTAATCTGATAAGCGCGATTATTCTGCTGGTTGGTCTGGGTACGGCCATATTCATTTATCAGACAGCCGATATGGATGCGAGCGGTGCACTCGGTTACCAGATAATAGGCGGCGCTATTTATCCGATCATGCCGGAAAATACGAAAATCTATAAACATGATCTGGAGGTCTACGGCGGAAAGGCGGCCGTGCTTGCGGACGACTTCCGGCGCTGGTTTAACGGCTTATGGCATGGCAAATCACTCGCCTTCACGGTGGCCGTGATTACCATCCTTGTATCGTTCACGGGTTTCTTTGCCGCGAGGCACCTGCCGTCACAATCAATATCTGATGATGGCGCTGAAAACAATCGGGACGGAACCAGCTGAGTACGTCATTTCATCATTAAGATGTCACTGTGACGCTGAAAAACTAAAAGAAGGAGATCACACTTATGAAGACGAAATCAAGAAGCAGGGGTTTTAACATCACGCGAGGAATTGCAGCCGTTATTCTGGCTTCTGTCATCATCATCCCGGCCATGGGCCAGGATATCACCATGGCGCAGGAACACAAATCTATTCAGCTTACAAAGCCGCAAATCGCCGGCAATCCCCTGATGGAGGTTCTCGCAAAGAGAAGCTCATCCCGTGAATTCAGCTCGCAAGTTCTGCCCGAGAACATTCTTTCAAATATGCTCTGGGCTGCTGCCGGCATCAATCGCCCTGATTCGGGCAAAAGGACAGCGCCCACCGCGATGAATAAACAGGAAATTGACGTTTATGTTGCCACCGCAAGCGGCATTTACCTCTACGAGGCAAAATCACACACGCTAAAGATGATCGCTGCAGGAGACCTGAGAGCGCTCGCCGGCAAGCAGGACTACGTCAAAGAGGCTGCCATCAATCTCATATATGTGGCTGATTTTTCCAGGATGAGTTCCTCTCCAGATCGAGAACTGTATGCGGCGGCGGACACGGGATTCATAAGTGAAAATGTGTATCTCTATTGCGCATCCGCCGGGTTGGCGACGGTCGTGCGCGCGTATATAGATAAACCGGCGCTCTCAAAGGCCATGAAGCTAAGAGCGGATCAGAAAATCATTCTGGCGCAGTCGGTCGGATATCCCAAAAGCGGTCGATAGGCCCATCTTGCTCCATTCACGCGCGTGGACTTCTCATTAATCTATGAAGTTGTCTTTGACAATATTGGAGGAGATTCTCTTTTCCTGAAAAAAACGAATATTCCAAGCATAAGGAGGTATCGCCATGAATATAGAATGGTATGGACATGCAGCTTTTAAAATCACAACTGAGAATGGGACAAGAGTCATCATCGATCCTTATGAATCCGGATTTTCGGATGGCGCCTTATCCTATCGTACAATCGACGACGAAGCCGACATCGTCATTACAAGCCACGATCATGGAGACCACAACTACACAAAAAGCATTCGGGGAAAATATGATCACATAAAAAAGCAAGGGAGCTACGAGATCAGAGGCGTGAAGCTTGAGACGCTTCCGACCTTCCATGATACCGCCTCGGGGAAGGAAAGGGGAGATAACCTGCTTACGATTATTTCTGCAGATGGAATAAAGCTGTTGCACCTGGGAGACCTTGGGCATGACCTTGATCCGAAGATGCTAAAGAAAATAGGCAAAGTGGATGTACTGCTTTTGCCCGTGGGGGGCTTCTACACGATTGATGCACAGGCGGCCACAAAGGTCATGAACAACATCAGGCCAACTATCACCATACCCATGCACTACAAGACAGAGAAATGCGGCTTCCCGATTACTACCGTTGCTGAATTTACGCGGGGCAAAAAGAACGTCCAGGTTCTGCCGAAATCGGAAGTGAAGGTCACGGCGGAGGAACTTCCTAAAGAACCGGAAATCATTATCCTTCAGCATTCGCTATGAAAATGGTCTTGCCGCCAAGTATGCGCATGGCAGCGGACGTGAACTTTATGTCCGCAGGTGTAATAGATTTTCCAATGCAGATGGATGAGAAAATGGCGTTGCACGGTGTCCCATAATGATTCCTTTCTGAAGTCCTCAAATCGTCAACCTCGACGATAATGCGGTCTTTGAACTTGTAATCACCGATGTTATTCCCTCGACAGTTATGATATGCTCGACTCGCTCCGGGATGGTATGGGGCAAAGAACCGGGTTTTCGTTTCCGCTGCGGGTCATGGTCCCGTCCGGGAAGGACTTGACGAAACACATAATAGGGGGAATGACGTCATGACGGAAAGCTCGAAGAACCAACTCTACTACGGGGACAACCTGGACATTCTCCGGCGCTACGTGAAGGATGAAACGGTTGACCTCGTTTATCTGGACCCGCCTTTTAATTCCAATGCAAATTACAACGTCCTCTTCGCGGAAAAAAACGGGAGTCAAGCCGCAAGCCAGATTCAGGCTTTCACGGATACATGGACGTGGAATCAGGAATCCGAATCCATCTTTGCGGAGATCGTGACGGCGGGAGGGCGTGTGGCAGATTGCCTTCAGGCGTTTCGAACCTTTTTGGGTGAATGCGACATGCTGGCCTATCTCGTGATGATGGCCCCTCGCCTCGTGGAAATACGGCGCGTGATGAAACCGACCGCGAGTATATACCTCCATTGTGATCCGACGGCAAGCCACTACCTGAAGATGCTTATGGATGCTGTATTTGGGGTTAAGAACTATCGCAATGAAATTACCTGGAAAAGAAAAACAGGGCGCGGCGAAACCAACATGAAATCCATGCGCTTTGGCGTCTGTACAGATATCCTCTTTTTCTATACCAAGTCCGACAATAATTATTTTGAGACGCAATACAATCATGACGCGCCCGGCTACCAGGACTACGTTGATAAGTTCTTCCGGCATGTGGACGAAAAAGGGAGGCGTTACCGGATTGATAATCTTGCGAGCCCCTCTCCCCGGCCTAATCTGATGTATGAATACAAAGGCTACGCACCGCCGGAAAAGGGCTGGGCCGTCCGTGGATCGGGATAGACATCACGCACCTTGCGATAACGCTCATCAAGCAACGCCTGAAGGATTCCTTTGGCATCGAACACGCTGTTCGTGCTGCGCCGTCGGGGAAAGGTGAAACACCGAAAGCGGCGGAAGCACCAGCGGAATATGGAGGGACGGCAAAGCGGAAGTTCCATGTTGTGGGTGAGCCTACGAGCGTGCCGGACGCAGCGGCGCTCGCGGCCTCGGACCAGTATCAATTCCAATGGTGGGCGCTTGGCCTTGTGGGGGCGCGGCCCGTTGAGCAAAAAAAGGGAGCGGATAAGGGTATTGACGGGCGGATCGTCTTCCAGGGGGATAAGCCGGGGAGCTTTGAAAGCGTAATCCTGTCGGTGAAAGCCGGAAAAACCGGCTCCGCGCACGTCCGTGATCTGAAGGGGGTTCTGGAACGGGAAAAGGCCGCGATCGGGGTTCTGATCTCGATGCAGGAACCCACTGCCGCCATGAAAATGGAAGCAGTTACAGCGGGCTTCTATGAATCTGCTTTATGGAGGCGGAAGTATCCGAAGGTTCAACTTTTCACAGTGGAAGAACTGCTGACCGGGAAGAAGATTGAAATGCCTCCGATCAGGCAAGTGGGGGCAACGTTCAAGAAGGCTCCGAAGGTGAGAAAGAAAAAAGATGAACAACAGGAATTGCAGGTGTGACTGCGGTTCTCAGAGGTCACCTAACGGAGCAACCGGAAATTCTCGCAGACAATGATATCTCTTGAGGTTTTCCAACGACCCTCAGCCGGTCTTTTCTCTTGCATTTCTCTTAAATGCGGGATAGAGAAAATGGTCGGTATTGCAGACATCATGCTCTCATTATCCTATCATATCTAATAGGATATCCTAATATGGTTGCTTTATAAAATCTTCTCGGCCATAGAGGAGGTTCGTGATGGCAAGGTATCAGCGCGAAATTGTCCTGGATAAATGCCCCACCGGTATCAGAGGTTTTGACGAAGTCAGCAATGGCGGACTGCCCAAGGGCCGCCCCACCTTGATATGCGGGAGCGCCGGTTGCGGAAAGACCGTCCTTGCCATGGAGTTTCTCCTCCGGGGCGCCATCCAGTTCAAGGAGCCCGGCGTCTTCGTCTCCTTCGAGGAAACCCCCAAAGACCTTAACCAGAACTTCTCCTCCCTCGGTTACGATCTGAACGACCTGATCGCCCGCAAGCTCATCGCCATGGACCATGTCTACATCGAGAGAAGCGAAATCGAGGAAACAGGCGAATACGACCTCGAAGGCCTCTTCATCCGCCTGGCACACGCCATCGATTCGATCAAGGCGAAACGGATTGTTCTCGATACCATCGAATCCCTCTTTTCCGGGCTTTCCAATGAAGGGATTCTGCGGGCGGAGCTTCGCAGGCTCTTCCACTGGCTGAAGGACCGAGGCATCACGGCCATTGTCACGGGGGAAAGCGGTGAGAAGAGCATAACCCGCTACGGCCTTGAGGAATACGTGGCCGACTGCGTGATCCTCCTCGATTTCCGGGTCAGGGAACAGATCTCCACCCGGCGTTTGCGCATCATCAAATATCGCGGCTCTTCCCACGGTGCAGACGAATATCCCTTTCTCATCGAGAAAACCGGCATCTCTATCCTGCCTGTGACGTCCCTCGGCCTCGAACATACCGTTTCCAGCGAGCGCATCTCCTCGGGCATCCCGCGCCTGGACAGCATGCTCGCCGGGAAAGGCTTCTACCGCGGGAGCACCATACTCATCTCCGGCACGGCGGGGACGGGAAAGACCAGCTTTGCCAATAAGTTTGTAGAGTCCGCCTGCAGGCGGGGTGAGCGCTGCCTCTACCTTGCCTTCGAGGAATCGGCGGACCAGATCATGCGCAACATGAAGTCCATCGGCACGGACCTCGCCCCCTGGGTGAAGAAGGGGAGACTCAAGTTTCACGCGAGCCGTCCTTCACTTTACGGCCTGGAGATGCACCTGGTCACGATCCATAACCTGATCGCTGATTTTAAGCCCCGGATTGTTATCGTAGACCCGGTTAGCAACCTGACGGTAGTGGGTAGCTCCGTCGAGGTCAAGTCGGTGCTCACGCGCCTCTTCGATTACCTGAAGGCGGCCCATATCACGACGCTTCTTACGGACCTTGTCCATTTTGGCAATAACCTGGAGTCCACGAACGAAGAGATATCGTCCCTCATCGACACATGGATACTTCTCCGCGATATCGAGATCAACGGGGAGCGGAACCGCGGCCTTTATATCCTGAAGTCACGCGGCATGGCGCACTCGAACCAGATCCGCGAGGTCCTGCTCAGCGACCGCGGCATCGAGCTCGTGGACGTCTATCTCGGTGCGGGAGGGGTCCTCACGGGGAGCGCCCGTGTGGCTCAGGAAGCGAAGGAGAAGGCAGAGGCAAGGGATTACCAGCGCGATGTGGACCGAAAAATGCGCGAGCAGGAGCGCAAACGCAAAGTCCTAGAGGCCAAGATCGAGGGGCTGCGCGCCGAATTTGAAATGGAGTCCGAGGAGTTGCGGTTTATGGCTGCGGAAGAGAAGAAAAAGAGAAACGGTGCGATCTCAGAGCGGGCCGAGATGGCGCGCCTCCGCAAGGCGGATCGGTC
Organism: Syntrophales bacterium; assembly: GCA_049512055.1. Classification (GTDB taxonomy): domain Bacteria; phylum Desulfobacterota; class Syntrophia; order Syntrophales; family UBA2185; genus Fen-1135. The sequence continues at coordinate 8,629 of JBEKXK010000046.1, forward strand.
AACGCATTCCCGAAAGAAAGGGAAAAGGAGGGGCGTGAGATGAAAAATAAGCCAACCAGTAAAAAGAAACCGGTCAGATCCGCTCCCAGTGTAGAAGTCTGGATACTGAGGCTCTACGTGGCGGGGCAAACGCCGAAGTCGATTGCGGCCTTCGCCAATCTCAAGAAGATCTGCGACGAGCACCTTGCCGGCAAGTATCGCATCGAGATCGTAGACCTCTTGAAGAATCCCACCCTCGCCAAGGGAGAGCAGATCTTCGCCATCCCGACCCTGGTGAGGCAGCTTCCACCGCCCGTGAAAAAGCTGATCGGAGACCTGGCCAACACGCAGCGCGTACTTGTCGGGCTCAATATTAAACCTGCTGTAGAAGCCGTCAAATAAATCCATGGGATAATGCTTATGATTAAAAAGAAGACCAAAACAAGTAAGCAGAAATTACGAGAGGCTGTTAAGAAGGTCAAAGATGAAAAATACATTCTGCGTCTCTATGTCGCGGGGCTGACCCCCAGATCGACAAAGGCGATTGCGAATGTCAAAGAAATCTGTGAAAAATATCTTAAAGACCGCTACGAACTAGATGTCGTAGATATCTATCAGCAGCCCAAGCTTGCCCAGGGCGAGCAGATCATCGCGGCCCCGACGTTGATCAAGAAGCTCCCCCTGCCGCTTCGCAGGCTCATCGGCGATATGTCCGACACGGAAAGGTTTCTGGTGGGAATCGATTTGAGGCCGAAGAAATCATGAAGAAGGTCGTGCGCAAACCTCAAAAACAGAAGCAAGAAAATCTCCTAGCCAAGGTGGAGCATCTGGAGTCAAGGCTGGAGGAAGCGGAAGAGACCCTCCGAGCGATCCGCAACGGTGAGGTGGACGCCCTCGCCATCGAAACGCCGGCGGGTCCGCAGATCTTCACACTGAAAGGCGCCGACTATGCCTATCAGATGATCGTCGAGAACATCAATGAAGGCGCCGTCACGCTCCTGCTCGACGGAACAATCGTCTATGCGAACCGGCGCTTCGCAGATATGCTGGGTCTTGCACTGGAAAAGATGATAGGTTCTTTCTTTCATTCATTCGTACACGAAGACGGGAAAAAAGACTTTCTCAAACTACTGAAACAGAGCATAGCCAGGAAACAAAAGGGCGAGTTCCTGCTCTCTACTGCGCGGGGCGACCATCTTCCCGTCGCTGTCTCCACAAATCCTCTCCAAGTGGAAGAACAGATATCGATAAGTATGATCATTACCGACCTCACCGAACAGAAGAAGAGAGAAGACCGGCTGGACTTTGAAGTGAGAAAGCGGACGGCCGAGTTAGAGAATATTACGGCAGAGCTGAAGGCACAAAATTTTGAACTGCTGTCCATCCAGCAGCGACTCGAAGAGGATCAGCAGGCTCTTGAGAAAAGTGCGACAAGGCTTGAAGAAATGAACAAGGAGCTGGAGAGCTTCAGTTACTCCGTCTCCCACGACCTGCGCGCACCTCTTCGGGCCATAGACGGGTATGCGCGCCTGATCCTCAAGAAGCAGGGGGATAAGTTTGATGAGGACACGACAAGAAAGTTCAATGACATAAGGTCAAACGCCCAGATGATGGGACAGCTCATCGACGACCTCTTGACCTTCTCCCGACTGGGGAGGAAAGCAATGTCGTTGGCTATCTTGGACATGGATGTCCTCACGAAAGATGCATGGAAAGAAGTGCAAGCGAGCGACCCAGAGAGAAAGATAAAGCGTACAGTAAACAGTGTGCCTCCGTGTTACGGAGACAGGGCCCTCATCAAGCAGGTATTGATCAATCTTCTTTCCAATGCCGCGAAATTTACAAAATACAAAGATGCCGCCGAGATCGTTGTGGGAGGCTACACCGATGGAAATGAAATGGTGTATTACATAAGGGATAACGGTGTAGGCTTCGACATGGCCTATTACGATAAACTCTTCGGCGTCTTTCAGAGACTTCACAGTACGGACCAGTTCGAGGGTACAGGCGTCGGCCTGGCAACCGTCCAGCGCATCATACGCAGGCACGGCGGCCGTGTCTGGGCGGAAGGAAAAGTAGATGAGGGAGCCACGTTCTATTTTTCGCTGCCTGCATCACACACACAATAGATGTTGAGATGCTTCTCTGATTGAAAAGAAACCAGCTTCGACTTAAATATTTCTTCATATGGATTTTTGTTTAGTCCATCTGTCACGTTGTTTCTCCGAATAATCACATCTTTACGAGCTTTCATTCGCTAATAACCGACTAACTGATCGTCTCCCCAAAAAAAACTTAAGTTATTCTTGATTTCTGACGATGTCATCTATAAGCATATGTGCGACTAAACGGCTGAGAGAGGAGACAAGAAGATGAATATTGATCCGGTAAGCCAAAAGAATGTTACCGCCGAAGCGGCCCAGGCTGTTACAAAACAAGAAAAGGAACCTACGCAGGCGCCGCAGCCCAAGAAACAAGATGATGTTATACTTTCCGAAACGGCCAAAGACATGGCGGCGAAGCTATCGGGCCAGACGGCATCTGAGGAAGCTAAAGAATCAGACGTGGCCAAGTCTCAAGAAGCACAGAGGGAAACTGTAGCTAATCTTCGATAGCAGGTCCGTATGAATACAAAAGCAGCAGGCCGTGTAGCAGCCGTTGACCACCTTCGAGGACTGGCAGCGACCCATGGGTCTTTGTCGCTCTCATACCGGTCCACATCCTTCTTACCTATGTTGTGACTCGTTTCTTGACGAATACGCGCTGGTTCATGCGGGGCAGGAAGGGTCGATCCCCAAGGCTATCTTGAAATGGCCAAATATTTCGGCGCCGGTTGGACACTGGCGAAACCCTTCAAGCACTCGGAGCTCATCGATCTTGTGTAGGAAGTCTTAAAAGAATAGCTGTTCGGGAAAGGCAGGCCTTGCTTATAAGCACCCGATTGCTGACATCACATCTATGTTAACCACAGTTCAGATGGTCATCCTCATCTCAATTTCAAACGACCCATTGCGGACTTGCAGATTAAATCAGCGATCTGATAATTTCTGAGGCATTGTTTTTCTAAATATGTCGGTCGATTAAACATCTCAAATTGAGATTCGCAACAAGTCTTGTGATTTCTGCACGGTTAATGTATAAGAGAGCAATCGAATTTAAGAGTAAAGGTACAAGCCGATGAAACATGCCTTCTTGCGAATTATCCTGATTTCATTTGTCGTTGCCTTGTTCATCCCTCTTCCGTGCCTGGCGGCCGATGAACAGGTATTCACGAGCCCCACCCTCGGAGCGAAGTTTGCCCTCATTCCGGCGGGGACCTACATGAGGGGCTCTCCTCCCGACGAACCCGACCGGTCGAGTAATGAGACTCAGTACAAGATCAAGATCAGCAAACGCTTTTACATGCAGACCACGGAGGTCACCCAGGGACAATGGAAGAAGGTCATGGGAAACAATCCTTCTGATTTCAAGGACTGCGGTGATGACTGTCCTGTAGAGCAGGTATCCTGGAACGATGCCCAGGAGTTTATCCGGAAGCTAAACAAGACGGAGGGAACAGACAAATACAGGCTTCCCACGGAGGCGGAATGGGAGTATGCAGCCCGGGCAGGGACGACAACGCCCTTCTATACGGGGAAGTGTCTTTCCACGGATCAGGCGAATTATAATGGCAAATTCCCTCTTACCGGCTGTCCCAAAGGAGAATTCAGGGATAAGACGGTGCGTGTCGGAAGTTTTGCACCCAACGCATGGGGTCTTTACGACATGTACGGCAACGTGTGGGAATGGTGCCAGGACTGGTTCGATGAATATTCCTGGAGGAGTCGCCTGTCCGATCCTTCCGGCCCTTCATCGGGTACGGACAGGGTGATGCGGGGCGGTTGCTGGAGCGACGGGGCCAAGTACAGCCGTTCTGCGCAGCGTCTATACTTCAAACCGACCGGCATGGCCCGCTACATAGGTTTCCGCCTTGCTCGCACACCTTAGATTTTCCTATTCTTCCGCATAGTAAGCGTTAAGATTCAGGCAATAAAAAAAGGCAAGGCCGTTTCTGGCCCTGCCTTTTCTTCTTAAGGCACTTCTCGTATAGGAGTGCCGCTAAAGCCTTCCTACCTTGTCGCAGAAATATTGGCCGCTGTCGCGACAATTTCTTGTATCCTTTTTGGTTCCCGTTTCGTCTAAGTTTGTGAAAGCCAAAAATACGCATAGACAGAAAACCAAACCCACGGGAGGATGAACAATGGACAAGAATCAGGAAGATCATTTGACGAACCAGGAGAAGAATCTTATCGCTATGAGCGCCGCCATGGGCGCAGGATGTCGGCAATGCGCTGATAAACTGTATGGCGTTGCCACGTCGCTCAAGATTCCGGAGAAGGAAATGCTGAAAGCCTTTCAATGGGGACTCGACGCAAAGGCCGATGCCGTCGGGACAATGAAAATGAAGATTTCCGAGCTAATGGGCAATGACAAGGGGATTGACGCACAAGACCCCGATGCGTCTTCAAGAAAGCTTGTAGCGCTGGCAAGAATAGCTTCATTCGTTGCCGCGAATTCTGCCCCGGATGTCGTTTCAGAAATACAAAAAGCGCAAGAGCATGGTATAACACCCGGGCAGATTCAGATGTGTATCTCCCTTGCCAAGATGGTGAGAAAAAATGCCGGGATATTTTCCGACCAGGAAATCTCCGACAAGGTGGAGAGCTTTGAGTCCGTTGGGGAAGAAATGTGCTGTCCCCTATCACCCGGTGCGAAAGACTCCTCGGCATGCTCCTGCGGTTAGATTGAACATTAAGGGAAAATATTTCCCTGTCATGGATGAAAATGAACTCGCCTGCGATCTCGGGGGCGAGTTCCAGGTTAATTCCTTCCACCGCTTTTCTCAAATCCCCAAATCCATTCAACATATCTGCAGAAGATGAGAAGAGAAATTGAACCTCCGGTAAATTAGAAAAGTCATAGTTCAAGAAATATAATGCCAGACGTTTCTCTGAAAATGTGGCAAAAGTATTTGGTATGGGATATATTACTCAGAGATGGATTATGACGACTCAGTCATGCCGATAATTGCCGCAGATTTGTTTAGGAACGCCGTAAACAAAATCGCGGATCGGAAATGAGTCGGAAAGGAGGATACAATTATGCCGGACATAAAGGCTGGGGAAACAAATTCGAAAAGCGGGGAATGCTGCCTCGAGATTTCCCTGCAAGCCGTCCCTTCAAAGCTTGGGGTGAGCGGGGACAGGGAGATTGCGTTTATGAGGGCGATGCTCTCGATTTCGAATACCGGCCCTGCGGCATTGGTCGGTGTAGTTCCGCATGCCACGTTTGCGCAGGAACGCGGTCTTGTTCATGATGCCACTGAGGCCCTCTCCCGGTCAAAAATTGTGGAATCCATACAGCCTGGAGAGGCAGTCAAATGGGACGTATATGACCTGTTGCTTGCTGCGCACCCCGGTGTGGCGAGCAAGGTTCACCTCTGGGGTTACAAGGCGGTACTTGACTGGTGGCTGGAATTTGTCGCGTGGGCCGAATACCGCACGCCGGATGTCGTCGCGTCGCAGCAAACGCCAAAGCATCAATGGCGGCTGCGCTGGAGCCCCGCGAAGTCCCGAGCGGATGAGATCGATCTCTCTTGGGAAGTCATGAAGGACTGATCCCTCTGTGACATTCGCAATGGTCTGCCTTTGATAACCGGAGTATTCTTGTCCAAAATATGGTACAAGGATCGCGGAAACAATATATGTGTGATCATCAAATATAGCTTTAGCTGTGTAGATGATGCCACGGTAGCGGAGCGAAAAAAAGTGGATCAAGAGAAACGCATTCGTAAACTGGAACCGCGCGACAGATCCCGCATCGAAAAGATGGTTGTTTCATCGGGCAATTTCAATGATGTCGAGATAGAGACGGCGCTGGAACTGGTTGATGAGGCAATCGAAGAAGGGGATGCGAGCGGCTATATCTTCGCCGTCCTTGAATACGGAAAGAGCCATCCCGTGTTACAGGGCTTCGCCTGTTACGGTCCGACTCCCCTGACAGAGGGCGTATATGATTTGTACTGGATCGTAGTCGATCCGGCGGTCCAAAAGAAGGGCATTGGACGCTATCTTTTGAAATATGTCGAGCGTGAAGTCAAAAAGCAAGGCGGCCGCATGCTCCTCATCGAGACGTCATCGCAGGAATCCTACGGCGCAACGATACGGTTTTATGAGAGGAGCGGTTACCACCTGGCGGCGCGTATCAAGGATTTTTACCGGATCGGTGATGATAAGCTCGTGTTCTCGAAAGTACTGACCTGAATTCGGTAGCGAGCGTATTCCCAGGAGCTTGCTGCAGAGAGCTTCAATGCACTCAAATTAATCATCTGCTTCTCGACCCGCGCATCTTTTTTAAAACTAAATAGAAAAAAGGCTAAGATTTAAACTATGGAAAATAAACTTATCCCCTCATTAGAAGCGCCGCCCACAAAATTGGAACCGGCATGTTGGTTCGTGTTTATGGCCGACAGGTTGATGGTTGCAGAGTCGGGTGAAGAAATCTCTGTCCCGTGTTTCACAGATCCGGCGGAGCTTGGATTGGAACCGATCAGGGAATGGTATCTCGGGGCCCTTGCCGGTCGTCACTGCTATTGTGCCGAGATTTCCGAGAACGCTTCGGTTCCCGAGACAATGACTTTTCGCGGCCTAAGGCACCTTTACGGACGCCTGGAAGGATCCCTCCACAGGATAGCAATGAAGGCGGTGCATATGATTGAGTGGGACAGGACCACAAGATATTGTGGGTACTGCGGAATGGAGACGATCCGTGCAAGGGGCATGATCGCCAAGGAGTGTCCCTGTTGCGAATTATTGATTTTTCCCCGCATCTCACCGGCTATAATCGTCCTTGTAGAAAGAGAGAACAGGGTGCTCCTGGCCCGCGTTAAACGATTCACTTCAGAGCTGTACAGCGTCCTGGCAGGCTTTGTGGAACTCGGCGAAACGCTCGAAGAAGCGGTAGAACGCGAGATAGGAGAAGAGGTTGGTATCAGGGTCAAGAATATCCGTTATTTTGGAAGCCAGCCCTGGCCTTTTCCTGATTCCCTGATGATAGGTTTTACCGCAGAATATGAAAGCGGCGAGATCAAGATTGACGAGGCAGAGATCGCTGATGCAGGATGGTTTGATCCTGAAGAACTCCCGACTATACCAGGGAAGATCAGTATTGCCCGGGCGTTGATAGATTGGTTCGTGAAAACGAGGTCAAAAGAAAAAGGGCTGACGCCGCAAAAGGAACGAACCTATAAACCCAATGAGTAAGTTTAGTTGTATTTTCCTGACAAGAAAATAGCAGCATTCCCTTTAAAGAATATGGTATGATAGTGCCGTGGTCCGACCAATGACACCGAGAGAAGATGACGCATGAAAATTGCTATCAAGGCCGCCCTATTATCAGGCTTAGTGTTTCCCGGCTTGGGTCATATCTATCTCAAGAGGTACAGGCGGGGTCTCGCAATTCTGATACCTGTATTATTGTGCCTCGGCATAATTATCCGAACCGTGGTTGTCAGCGCCCTGGAAAGTCTTAAGGCAATAGAGAGCGGGGGCGGAATCGCTGACATGGAGACAGTCTCCAATCTCGCCAGGATTGATTCCGTACACAGTGGAATCAATCTTAACTTTATCCTATTATTTGTTTTATGCTGCTGGCTCTTTTCTGTCGTAGATGCCTATAAAATAGGGAAAAAAGGCCTTCCCGGCATGGGAGATGCAAAAGAGCCCCCGGCTAAACCGGACCAATAGAGTCAGCGAAGTGAGCAGTCGTGGGCGTCTTCCTCAAGGCATGCAGGAAGGCAGGCTTGCGGAGATAAACTTCTCAACCAATATTTTTTGTAAACGACAAACAAGGAAATTCAGGATACTCTCAAGGAGTATGTGAAAATGTTACCCATCGCAACATACGAAACCTATCAGGATGGCCAGATTATTTTTGAGGAAGGGAGTCACGGTGACTGGATATACGCGATAGAATCCGGCGCCGTGGAGCTTTCCAAGGCACTTGCCGGAGGCAGGGCCGTCATCGGGGTATTGCAGTCCGGTGATATCTTCGGGGAAATAGCTTATCTTGCCCGTATTCCCAGAACCGCCACAGCGCGGGCAGTAGGAGAAACAATTGTCGGGCTCATCGACCGAGCTTTCTTGGATGCAGAGTACAACAAGCTGTCACAACATTTTCAGGTAATCTTAAGAACACTCTCCCTGCGGCTTAAGAGGGCGACAGAACAACTCGTAGAAAACAATATTTACAAAATTGGCTCCTGATATTCTTCAAAGCAGAATAAAAGGCCTATCGACTGTCGAACACTTCCTGAATCATGGCGGCCATAGGGCTGCGGCCATATTGAATTCGGTAGCGAGCGCATTCCCCGCGGCTTGCTGCGGGGTAAGCGAGCGAATGACGAACGATACTGTTCCCTAAGAAGCGAAGATTCTCCGCAGCTTGCTGCGGAGAGCTTCAATTGCCCAAGCGCAATCAAGCAGCTTAGTTTGGCCCTCACACTCAGAAAGAAGCAAGAAACAAAGAAAATAAAAAGGTAAAGAGAAATTCACCTTTCCGCAAGAGCCACCCATGCGGGTTCCAGAGGATAATCGTTCACCGACCTTGAAAGGCGAAATTAATGAATTGGAAAGCTTTCATCAATATTAAGTGCGCCGTTCTCATCATCATACTGGTGCTCCAGTTCGTCATCAGCCCCGCCATGGCTGAAGTAAAGACCTTTGAAAAGAAATACATATTTCGCGTAAGTAAGCTGGACAATGAAGCATCCTCAAAGACCATCGGCCGTGCACAGGCAGAAGGGCTTCTCTACACGGATCTGGGGAATTATCTCACAGAGCATACAGAGGCAAAGCTTTTTCTCCTCGGCCCGAAAGATATCCGATCCATGGTATCGGCGCTGGTCAGGCCGGAGACGGTTTCAGAGAGTCAGGATGGAAAATCTTTCACCTTCACTGCAAGAATAGCAACTGATCCATCGGCCCTTGTGAAGGGCCTAAACGCGCTCCGTAAGGATTCTCAAAAGAGCAGGGACCTGGTGCAGATCGGAAGAGAGGTGGAAGCGGCGCTTATCAAGATCGAGGACCTGCGAAAGAAGTCCTCTTCCAAAGGCGCCGATGCGTCTGAGGAAAAGCAATATCGCCGCGCCGTTGATGGTCTCATTGCCTGGAACTTCTGCCTCGAGGCATACAGGCTCATCATATCGGATATAGAGCGGGAAGCAGCAGAGGCCTTCACAAAGGCCATTGATCTTCAGAAAGAAGAAAAGTTCTTCTACGTCTGCCGGGAGAGGATCTTTGAAAAAACAGGCGACTACGAAAAAGCCAAGGTGGATCTAGACAGGCTCATTGAGTTGAACCCTCGGGACGAGACCTCGTATCTCAAGCGCGCCGCGCTCGAGGAGAAGATGGGAAATCTTGATCAGGCGCTTGTGGACTGCATAAGGGCTGTCGAAATCAACCCCGGATCTTCGGAGGCCTACTATCAGCGGGGGACGATTTATGAGAAAACCGGGAACCTTCCCCTTGCCATCAACGATTATCACCGTGCTCTCGAAAAGAACGAGAAACATCCGCAGGCCAAAGCAAGCCTTGAACAGGCTTACCAGAAGCTGGGAAAGAGGGAAACGCCCAAGGAGTACTATGACAGTCTCATCACACGTAATCCGAAACAGATGAGCGCCTATTATGGCCGAGGCGTGGCTGAGTGGGCGGCAGGCCGCTATGAGAAGGCCATCAAGGACTACGACATCATTCTGCAAATGAATCCGCGGGATGAAAGGGTCTACTTGCTGCGGTCGATTGCTTACGGCCGTCTGGGAAATTATAAGAAGGCGCTAAACGATTACCAAAAGGCCTTAGAGACGAACCCGAGCCAAATCCTGGTCTACGGCTCCTTCACGAAGTTTTACGGAGACGGAGAAAACTATGCGCGGGCCGTTCGCGAATTCAGGAAGATAAAGGAGATGAAACCTGCTGATGCTGCGGGCTACCTCTACCGGGGGATAGTCTTCTGGGAATTGGGGGAGTATGAAAGGGCAATCGAGGATTTCAACAAGGTCATGAAACTGGCTCCGAAAGATACGAAGCCCTATCTCTACCGGGGTTTAGCCTACGGGAAACTGGGAAATTTTTCACAAACCGTCGAATATTGCAGCATGGCGATAGCCATTAACAGGAAAGAGGCCATGGCCTACTACATCCGTGCACGGGCGTACGAGGAACTGTGGGCGTTTGATGAAGCCCTGGACGACATGATATCCGCGGCGTGGCTGGGGCTCAAAGCAGCGCAGGATTATATCGCGGGCGAGAAATTTAGAAGGTGAAGACGAAGTATGGCAGACTAATCCATCCGTCTGTATCTCTTGTTATGCGGGCCTGAAAACAAAACTGTTCCCGATATAGGCCGCTGTTTCATCGGAGGTCCTGTTCCGATGCTCTGCCGCCTCCTATGGCCTCGATAATTTCCCGTCCATAGAGTCTTATCTTTTCAGGAGAAAGCATCTCCGTCCCCCTCAGCATTTCCAGGGAGGATGCCTCGGTTCTTGCTACGTCAAGCAGGGCCTGATCGGTCAATATCCTGAAGCGTGCCATGTTGGTCTTCTTTGCCTTCTGGAAACGCCAGCGGTAGAGGTTCAGCAAATAATGCTTCTGTTGCGCTGAAAGGGAGTCGTACCCCTTGATGCCTTTGCATGCCTGGGGATTGAAGAGCTTCTCATTCCATGTCACAGCGGCGATCTTATCAAAAGCCCTTGCCGCTTTTCTCTTGAGACCTCTCAACTGGATCTCAGACTCAAGCCTCCGATACAGGGCCGTGAGGTGCGCTGTGTCCTCTACGGCATAGTGCATCTGTTCTTCCGTCAGGGGGCGTGTTTCCCACTTGGAACGCTGCATCTTCTTGTCTTTCGTAAGTTCGATGCCGAGAAACTGGGTAATCAATGTCGATAGGGAAAGATGGTGACAACCGAGGATGGATGCAGCCTGATGTGTGTCAAAGATATTTTTGAATTCGAAACCGTAGTCCCGTTTTAGCAGGCGGATGTCATTATCACCCGCGTGCATAATTTTGAGGACGGCGGGGTCTTTGAAAAACGTCCCCAAGAAGGAAAAATCAAGCTTGCCCAGAGGGTCGAAGAGATAAGTCCTTCCACCCGCATCTATCTGGATTAAACAGAGGACTTCGCGAAAATATCTGAAGGAATCATACTCTGTATCAACACAGATGATGGAGGCGTCGGCGATGTCTCGCTTCGCCTCATCCATTCTTGCCTGTGTATCGATCCAGACCCATTGGTGATTCATTTCCATGCCGACTTCCTGTACGAGCTTGCCATCCCCAAAGCAACTATTAACTGAAGGGAGGCTAAACCATGAATTGCCGCGAATGTCAAGCTACTTAACTTTTCCAATTGACAAGATAATTTGCTTTGGCTTATAGTGCGCCTTCTGAAAAACGGGCTCTAGGTGGTCGCTGGGACTTAAACCGCAGCAAACGCAGGAACCCCGCGTAAGGAGAAATGAATGAAGTATACCAAATCAAATCTGACGCGTGGATACGCGAATAAGATTCTTAGTATCGATCTTCATAGCGGAGAGATAGATGCGAAAAGCCTCGATCCGCGCGCGAGGGATTATTTCGTCGGGGGGAGAGCCCTGGGCTTATATCTACTCTACAGGCAAGTGACCCCGCATACAAGCCCCTACGCTCCAGAGAATCCCTTGATATTTTCTCCGGGGCCGCTGGCAGGTGTCCCCAATTTCCCCGGTACGAGCAAATGCATGGCGCTCTCTATGTCTCCGCACACAGGAATCCCGGGGGTATCGAATTTCGGCGGGCATTTCGGGGCCCACATGAAATTCGCCGGGTTCGACGTAATTGAGATTACGGGTAAATCGGAAAAAGACGTCATTATTGTCATCGATGGGTTCAAGAATGAGGTAAGGATAGTTGAAGCGCCGAAGATAGAACACGTCTTTGAGCTCGAGAAATTCATTGCCGATAAATTCACACAGGAAGGCTATGACAAAAAGAACATGGCCTTTGTCACGACAGGCGTAGGCGCGGCAAATACGACATATGGATGCATCAACAGCCATTACTATGACCCGACAAAGACGACTGACGGCCAGAAGGGATTTTTCAGGACGAAGCAGGCAGGCAGAACCGGCCTTGGCTCGGTGATGGTCGATAAGAAAATACTGTCCGTCATCATCTTGGCGGAATATCCGCGTGGCGAAAATCCGTATGGCGCAGCAGACTGGGAGAAGGCGAAAAAGGCCGGTTCGAAGCTTTCCAAGGTCGTGAGGGAGGTTGATCCGGTATCACTCAAAATGTACCGTAAGGGAAGCGCGGGACTCATCAGTTTCATGAACAAAGAAGATTACAGGTCTCTGCCTGTTAAGAACTACCAGCATGGCTCCGATCCGCGAGCGGAACAGATTAGCGGCAAATTCTACGCGGAGAACATCTTTGATCATAGAGGTATGGACGGGTGTTACCCCGGCTGCTCTCTCCGGTGCACCAAAGGCGGCTGGGTTACCCTGTCATTCGGTGATCAAAAAGGCGCCAAGGTCTGGGTCGACGGACCTGAATATGAGACAGCGTGCGGTTTCGGATCGAATTTAGGCATATGGAATGCAGAGGCCGTCATAGAAGCCAACTGGCACTGCGATAACTTAGGCATCGATACCATAACTGCCGCTGTTATTATCGCCTTTTTGATGGAGTGCTTCCAGAGGGGTTATCTCACGAAGGATGATACGGGCGGTCTGGAACTTACCTGGGGCAATGCAAAAGCAGTGCTCGGTTTCCTGCACCAGATCAGCAGCGGTGAGACGGAGTGCGCAAGAGAAGCGGGGAAAGGGATGCGAAGCTTGCTGGATTGGGTGTCCGAGAGATACGTCAAAAGAACGGGCCGCGAAAATCCCAAGAAGGAGCTCATGAAATTCGCCATGCAGGTGAAGGGCCTTCCATTTTCTCTTTACAGGACGCACAGGTCTCTGTCCATGCAGGCGTCGTATGCAGCGGCGAGTGATATAGGGGCGCATCATGCAGCGGCATGGCTGATTAAGGCAGACCTCCTCGGCGCCTTTCCTTCTTTCAAAGACAAGGCTAACGCCCTTATAACCTATCCGCGGGTTCGTCTTGGCAATGACAATCTGGGCCTCTGCAAGCTTCCCTGGGTGGATGTATTCAATCCGGATTCGGAAAAAGTAAGAGATGGAGACAAATATATTAACCCTGCATCCCAGGAGATGTATGCGGAATTCTATAACGGCATGCTGGGTACGGACCTCACATGGGAGAAGATCTACGAGCGGACAGACAGGGACATAAATTTGCAGAGGGTCATGAATGCCATGATCTTCGGCGAAAAGACAGGCGAGTATGACTGGGTGCCTGACCGGGCAATAGGGCCCACGGATGATGATCTCTATGATGCCGAGAAGGATTACCACGATGCGGAAGTGAGCAAGGTATCGGGGAAGCCTCTCGCAGACGTAGAGAATATGCACACGAAAGATAAAAGGGAAATCCTGATGAACTTCAGGAAAGAACAACTGCAAGAATTGATACGGACGTACTATAGCGAGCGGGGCTGGAATGAAAGCGGGGTGCCGAAAGTGGAGACCCTGAAGAAGGTCGGGTTATGGGAGTTCCTCAATCGCGACACGCAGGCGAAAATTACCGAAATGAATAGTTGAACATATACATAAAATATACGTTATAATCATCCCCCCTTGTTCCGATCCAAACTTATCACTACGGACAAGGGGGGATGCCTTTTAAAGGAGCAGCAACACACGTGCGAAAACAGAACATAAGAAATATTGTTATCATTGCCCACGTTGATCACGGCAAGACGACCCTCGTCGATGCCATGCTCAAGCAAACAGGCACCTTCCGGGAGAATCAGGAGGTCGTAGAGCGGGTGATGGACTCGATGGATCTCGAAAAGGAGCGGGGTATTACCATCATGGCGAAGAATACGGCCATATGGTACAACAACATCAAGATCAACATCGTCGATACGCCCGGGCATGCGGATTTCGGAGGCGAGGTGGAACGCAGCCTGAATATGGTCGATGGGGCCATTCTGCTGGTAGATGCCAGCGAGGGGCCGCTTCCGCAGACACGATTCGTCGTTAAAAAAGCCCTCGCTAAAAAACTGCCTATCGTGGTCGTCATAAATAAGATCGACCGCGGCGACGCGCGGATCGATGAGGTCATTGATGAAGTTTACGACCTCTTTATCGATCTCGATGCAAGCGAAAGGCAGATCGAGTTTCCCATCCTCTATACCAACGCGAAACGGGGCATTGCCCATCTGAAGCCGCAAGATCAATCGGAAGATCTCAAGCCCCTGTTTGATGCGATCTGTTCTGCCATCCCCGGTCCTGCTGCCGATGATGCACAGGTTCCCCAGTTCCTGGTTACGAATCTCGATTATGATCCCTATGTCGGGCAGATTGGTATCGGGAGGCTGATCAACGGGAGGCTCGCGATGAACCAGGCATACGCCCTTTGCGGAGAAGACGCGATCACGCCGGGCGTCAGGTTCTCCGCCCTCTATACGTTTTACGGCTTGAAGAAAAAACAGGTGGATATCGCAGAGGCCGGTGATATCGTGGCTGTTGCAGGCATCCCGGCTATCAGCATCGGCGATACGATTACATCGCAGGAAACGCCCATGCCGCTTCCCCGGTTGCTTATCGACGCACCGACAGTCTCCATGATCTTTTATGTCAACAACAGTCCCTTTGCCGGTAGGGAAGGTAAGTATCTCACGACGCGTCATCTTCTTGAGCGTCTCGAAAAAGAGAGTTTCCGGAACGTCTCCTTAAAACTCAAACCGTTGGAGCGCAAGGACGCCTTCGAGGTCTGCGGGCGGGGAGAGCTGCAGATGGCCGTGCTGATCGAGACCATGCGCCGGGAAGGCTATGAGCTCATGGTATCGAAGCCAAACGTCATCACGAAAAAAGAAAATGGCAAAACCTTAGAGCCTGTGGAGCGCGTTTTTATCGACATCCCCGAGGAGTTCGTCGGCATCGTGACGGAAAAACTTTCGGTGAGAAGAGGACGCATGGTCCACCTGATCAATAAAGGAAGCGGCCGGGTCAACCTCGAGTTTCTTGTTCCCTGCCGCGGCCTGATAGGCTTCCGCAGCCATTTTCTGACGGACACCAAAGGCGCGGGCGTGATGAACACGCTCTTTGAAGACTATCAACCGTGGTTCGGGCCGATCCCGCAGCGGGCAAGCGGCGCACTGCTGGCCGATAGAAACGGCAGGGTAACCACGTATGCAAGCCTGGCCATGGTGGATCGCGGTGAACTCTTCGTGGAGGTGGGAACCGAGGTCTACGGCGGGATGATTATCGGTGAACGCAATCGCACCGGTGATATGCCGGTGAATATTACCAAGGAAAAGAAACTCACAAATATCAGGAGTTCAACGGCGGAAGCAACAGTGACCTTAAGGCCGCCGCGCCCGCTCTCCCTGGATCAGTCCATTGAATTTATCGCTGAGGATGAACTTGTGGAAATAACTCCGCAGCACATACGCCTTCGGAAGATGGAGCTTGATCCCAATAAGCGGGGATCGAAGCGCAGGGAAGAATAAAGGCAGACAGCGAAGCGGACAGTTCATTCTTGCTCTCCGGTAAGGATGCAAATGGGCCCTGGAAGCAAATGCTTATTTTGTAGTAAATGCGATTGTTGCTCACACCTACAAAGCGTGAGTGGCATCCAGATATCAATATTCAACATTTCCATTTGAAATGGTTGAATATGTCCTGCATCAATATGATGCACCAAGAATTCTTTTATAAGAAATATTTTTACCCCTTCAGATTATTACCTTCGTTTCATCATATAAGCGACAACCACAACAACGAGAATCGCGATAATGATCCCAAAACCCCATCCATAGCCCATTCCCCATGCCCAGCCACCACCCATCATGCCACCACCTTGACCGGTGCTCATCTGGGCAGAGATCGGGGAAGCGGATAATACTAAGATTGAAACCGTTAGAATTAATTTTTTCATCCGCCTTTCTCCTTTACAAGGACGTGAGTACAGAAATCACAAGCATAGACGATATCTCACAATGTATGATTACTTCCCTGCGTAGATTGATGTGCAATCAACTCCGCAACATCGTGTCTCTAAATTTTTCTTTTGATTATCATTATTGTTTCTTCATCATTCCCATTGCAGGTTTGTTCTCACACGGCTTCATGGACATCATCTTCTTCATATTCTTAAACTGTTCGTCCGTCAAAATAGCCCGCATTTCTTTCATGGCTTTTAACATTTCCAAGTGATTGGCTGTTCTTATCTGTGCAATTTTTTTAACTGCTGAACTGGCCTTCTCCATGTTAAAATCTTTCACTTCCATGATTTCCATAAGTTCGATCTCCGCAATCTTCATGTCAGCTTTGAATCGGGCCTGCTTTTTTTGCATTTCACGATGTATAGTCTTCATCTTCATGACCTGGTCATCGGTAAGACCCATCATATCTGCATGTGCGATGCACATGCCCATCATATCGCCCATCTTGTCCATATTGCCCATTTCCATCATCTGTCCGTGTCCTCCCTTATGCTCCTTCATGGGCATATCCTTCATCTGTGAAAAAGCGGGCACAGCAAAAACAACCGTCAACAACAATGAAAGCACTATTCTTTTCATAATTTCCTCCTATTCTTCTGAGATGTAAAAAACATTATTTGGGTCTTTAACCCCTTAGATATCCTTGGCGTATTTACCTAAGGATACGTAACACAAGGCCAAAAGGCAATGATAATTAAATGTACGTTTATGGGTAGGTAAAGCGTATCCTTAGAGTTTAGACGTTAAGATTCCCCTTTTTCTAAAAGGGGGACATTCCTCAAGACATCCATACAGCGCCACTCTTCGGACTCAACCACCCGTTTCTGGTGGCAGGATGGGCAGAAGTGGCAACCTTTGCAAGAAAAGGACAAAAGGTATTCATGGCCGCAATCTTTGCATTTCACACGGGCAAAGTCGTCGTGCAGATTGCCGCAGACAGCTTGCTGACTATGAGTTGAAGTCTCGCATTTTCTTGAATTGAACGATTTGTGTACTTCAGGAAGAACGAGATAGAAGAGATAGTATTTGTTACACTTACTATTCAATGATTTTGAAAATGTTTTAATGGTGTGAATAACGGTTTGAAAGAGTGTAGCAAAGAGTTGACCTGCTACGAAGGGTCGAACGATTCGTTATCACAATGTTCGATCATTTTCCGACGTTATGGTTGGCTTCTACTGAACCATATTCTTCTTTAAGTAGATTAAGATAAGATTCGGTATTATCTATATATTTTCGAAGGTGACCTGACGTTTTAAACCTTAATTTATCACATGATGAATATAGTGCATCATAATCTTCTTCGTCATTAGGCGTTCTCGGACCCGCATACAGTGGAAAAATTGTTAAATGCATGGAATTACCATTCTTAAAATTACATAAATAATTATGAACAAACGCATGCTTCGTTTTTTTCTCTATTTCCTGTTCAGCTGTTGCATGCACGACAATTCCATAAAAATATAATTCTTCTTGCAACAGATATGCATCAATTAATGGCTGACCAAAAAAGATTGAATTAACCATATCTACTGTCATCGTTCCGAATGCTATGGCTCCCTTATGTGGAATGGCACTGCTAAGTAAATCACTGGTCAATGCGGAAACTGTACAGATTATTGAATTCTCTGAATCATAACTATCATCTTTTGAATAAATAATAATGCTGTCAGAATAGGTGGTAGTTTTTATAAGGTCGGCGGGTTTATCATCCCAATTTACATTGGCGTTAAGTTTTATTTTTTCGTCAATGCCTTTCATCATTTCATATATCTCATTATGGGAGGACCTTAATACCATGTCTTTAAACCCCATAATGTCAAAATAAGCGACGTATCGATTAGTTGTTATTTCCCAGTTGCTCTCCACAGAATTTCCTCCCATCATGCAGACCAAACCGGTCACAAAAAAAAGTTCGATCCAAAGTTCCATCTTTCATATCGTATCGCTAAAAAAATAACATTAATGATCAGTGCTGTCCAATATAACCTGAAATGGGTATTATGGCCCTTGTGGAATCAGGGATTTGGACGGGTTTTTGGGTTCTTTGAAAATCAGGTTGCCTCTTTTTTTTCTTCCTTGCACA
>JBEKXK010000047.1:0-26690 GCA_049512055.1 Syntrophales bacterium
ACGGTTGTTCGTCTTCTCTGGTTCACACCTGACATCTTCATGATGCCTTTTCCGTAACGCTCACGACCAGAGCTTTTGACTCAAGCCGCTTACGGTGGTTTGCAACCCGCGCCTGCACGCCGCTTGCTGCGGCACACTAACATCCGAGACCCATTTCTCATTGGCTCTGGCTGCTGTAAAATCTCCACTCAGAACCTTCTCAGCCGGTCTTTTCGTATGTCGCAAATCTGTCGTTACAACGAATCGCTTATGCACTTTTGATTGGATGCGCTCTCTGTGCATCAGGTAGGCTACGGTGTTTTTTCCGACCTGCTCTCCCTGATCCACCAACTCGGCATGAACGCGGGGTGCTCCATACTGCTCCCTGCTTTCAATATGGGCCTGCCTTATTCTCGTGAGCAAATATCTGTGTCGCTTGGCCCGCTTGCTCTCCGGTCTATCCAGCCAATCATAGTAACCGCTCTTGGATACCTCTAACACCCGACACATGACCGCCACTTTAAATCGCGTTCCCTGCAATCTGATGAACCGATACTTCACTTCAGTTCCCGCGCAAAGAACGCTGCGGCTTTTTTTAAGATTTCGTTCTCCTCCCTGACTTGCTCCAACTCGCGTTTTAACCGGGCTATTTCTTCTGCCTCGGAGCCTCTCTTAGATCCGTTTCCCGACCCGGGGAAGGCTGCTCCACCACGCTGATCTGTTCTCTCTTTCCATTTGTAAAGCTGATTCCTTCTGATTCCTAACTCCCGGGCCAGGTCCGCCGGGTTCTTTTTACCTTCCTCAAGAAGTCGGACCGCTTCAAACTTAAACTCCCGCGTAAATACCTTCCGCCTTTTCATTGGACACTCCTTTCAACTTCGTTGTATATTCCTTTTCGAAGTGTCCGTCAAACTGGGGTAGGTTCAACCTGACCCCGATGCGTGTGTTTACAAATTACATTGCAGATTCATTCGCGCAAGCTGGTAGCTTATCACCCATTGAAATAGCTTTCCTAGATGATAAGAGACTTACCTTCGATAAAGGAAAACAGATTGAAAGAATCGAGTTTCACAGCTTGGATGAAAAACTCAGATTATTGATTACGATGTTCGTACCTTCTTTTGATTTTGGAAATGCCGTTTGGTCCAGGTTGATGGCATTTAAGGATTTGAGGGATTCTCTCGTCCATCCAAAACGGAACGATGACGAGATAGATATAGTAGCATATCAAAACAATGTATCTATTGGATTAGCAGCAGTCATAGAAATAATGAATTGTCTTTCCCAGGGAATATTTAGAAAACCGCTAAGAAAACGATTGCTGGATCTAATACCCGACTAACTCAAGGGCAACTTGAAACCGCCCGCAGGATCTTCTTCTTGGTTTAAGGCAGATTGATAGACTCTTGAATGCTCTTGACATTTGGTCGCTCAATGTCTAAAGTTCTTATAGTGAAAGGCCATTGCAAAAGAGGAAGACATGCCCATTTACGAATTCAAATGCAAAAAGTGCAACAATACCTTTGAGGTTTTATTCCTGTCCGGAAGCGACAAACCCGCCGTAGCCTGCCCCGCGTGTAAATCAAAGAAGGCAGAGCGTTTGATGTCCAAATTCGGCGGCAAGATCTGCAATACATCATCAGCAGGCTGCTCGTCCTGTGCGGGGACATCCTGCGGTCCGTCCTGATCAGGCTGATCTACTGTGGCAGGTCGCCACTTCAATAAAAAATAAGCAATAATTTTTGTTGTAAAAAAAGACGTAATTTAATATAAGCGTGCAGCCGAGATGGCGGGCTTTGAAGAACTAAGTCTGAAGTCATCTAATAAGATTTCTCCTGTCAGTCGAAATACAAACCTGGATTCCCGCCGGAGCCTGCCTTCGAATGTTTTTATTTTATCGGAGGCGGGAATGACATAGAGACAGGACGACTCGATGGGAACGAAAAGATAACCTGGATTCCCGCCGGAGCCTGCCCGCGAATGCTTTTATCGGGGGCGGGAATGACATGGAGGACGGGACGACAGGAGGGGGTCGAAAAGACAGACTGGATTCCCGCCTGCGCGGGAATGACACAGGGAATACCTGCAAAAAATACTTTTTTAGAAAGAGATGAAGACAATGAATATTCTTATGTTTGGACCAAATGGCAGCGGTAAAGGCACGTTCGGCGCAGTTCTGTGCGACAAATTTGGAATCCCCCAGGTGGAAACAGGCGTAATTTTCAGGGAGAACATCTCGAAAGGCACGCCCTTGGGCAAAGACGCAAAAGGATATATCGACAAGGGCGAGCTGGTTCCCGATGGAATTACCATTCCCATGATTCTCAGCCGTATTAAAGAAAAGGACTGTGCAAAAGGATGGCTGTTAGACGGGTTCCCGCGAAATAGGACCCAGGCTGTGGCCTTCTGGGACGCCCTTCAGAAAGAAAAGATAAAACTGGATTACGTTGTAGAGCTTATCCTCGACAGGGATACGGCCAAGAAGCGCATCATGGGAAGACGTCTGTGCCCCAAGGACAACAACCATCCAAACAATATTTACGTCAAGGCAAACCTGCCCGTGGAGAAAGACGGCAAGCTATTCTGCCGCGTCTGCGGGAGCCCGGGACTGTTGACCAGGGCCGATGATCAGGATGAAGCGGCCATTGACAAGAGGCATGGCATCTACTTCGATACGAATGCGGGCACACTCGCCGCCGTCAACTACTTCAAGGAGAGGGTAACGGTCATTCAAGTGGATACTGTCCTCGGCGTCAAAGAGGTCTCAGAAAATCTCCTTAAATTGGTGAAGTAGAAAGCAACAGAAATGAAACACTGGAAAAGCCTTCCCGGGATAAAAAGGGAAGGCTTTTTTGTTGTGATCTATACACGCGGCTCTCCGACCGTTCTTTTTGCTGCCACACACAACATCAAATGGCGACGCATCTTAAACCGAGCACATTCGACGAAGTGTTTTTGTCCATAGAATAACGGTTGGATAGACAGATGGGACTGTCGGAAATCCAGCTTCCGCCTTTTACGACGTGGATGTTGGTATTTTTTTCTCCGGGTTTCTGCGCCTCCCAGTTATCGAGCGTCCATTCCAGCACATTACCCAAGGCATCGGCCACGCCATAAACATTCGCGAATTCGAGATACTTGTCTACGGGAGTAGTATCCCCGATATAACTTTTCTCCACATTGCATGAATTGCCTGCCCAATCATTGCCCCATGGGTAGATATTTCCGCGGGCTGTCCGTGCGGCCGCCTCCCACTCTTTTTCAGTGGGAATCCTCTTTCCCGTCCATGCCGCAAACGCGCATGCGTCCTCCAGGCTGACCTGCACTACCGGATGTCTTCGTTTGTTGTGAAGCGAGCTCCCGGGACCGTTCGGGTGATGCCAGCACGCCCCCTGTATCTTTTTATAAAGCAAGTGGCTGTGCCAAGTGAACGTTTCCTTGCCGTTCATGCCGTCTTTAGCCCTCTGCGCGCGGGGCGTGTACACGAAGCCGTAGCCGTTTCTCTCGGCCGTGGTCCTGTAGCCGGTCTTCTCCACAAAGGTCTCAAAGAGGGCATTCGTGACGGGAAATTTGCCGATGTAAAATTCCTGAAGGCGAACTGTTCCTTCGGAAAGCTCGTTTTTCCCGGGATCTGTCCCTCCGATGATATAGTCTCCGCCTTTTATAAAAATATGCTGATTGTAAAATCTCTCCCGGATGCTGAGGTCGCGCTCGAATTCTTCGGATAGAAGCTTTGCTTTGTCTCTGATCTCCTCCTCGGAATAGGCGCTTTCGCTAAAGTCCGGCCCCAGCTTCTCAAGGACCTTCGCCGCCTCTGCAAGTTTGGCCAAGATCTCCGCCTTCTCGAGAAGGTCTTCCTCTGCGGCCTCGTAAAACTCCTTTCGTTCTTCAGGTACAACCTCAGTCTCCACCTCTGCAATATCAGCGACCTCTATCTCTTCTAATGCTGTAGCTGAGGCATAGTCAGTTGCTATGATTTCATCCGCTAGCTCGTCTGATGATTCACGGGCAGTATCATCTCGAACTTCCGCTTCTTCTGATTCCAGGTTCTCTTTCGCTTCCGGATTTCTTTGAATGTCTGCGAATTCGTCAACTGCTGTAGCAACTGCTCCTTCTTCGCAAACGTTCGCACATGCCTCATCGACTATCTCATATGCCACTTCCTCTTCAAAGACAACTTCCGTATCCGCCGCACCTGCACCATCAGCGGCATCGGCTGTTCCGGCGCCGTCATTCAATGACGGTCCCATTTTCTCGGACAATTCAAGAATGAGGCCCTTCATCCGGTCGAACTTTGCCGATCCCTCCACGGAATTTGGGTGGGATCCGGACTCCGTCATCATATCGTCTATTGCATTTAGTATTTCCGCAATTTTGCGTACGGCATCACTCTTCTCTTTACTCAGAATATACTCAATCGCACCCAGAGCCTTGTTCTTTGCCTCATCAGACATGTCGAAGACATTGCTCTGCCCGATGATGACCCCGTGGGGGTTCTTGCCTTCCTGGTACAGTCTCCGCAAATCGGTATTTATACCTGACTTGACGCTGCTTAAGTTCTTTTTCTTGCCCTTGACTGACTTGCGGTTGTCATCCAAGCACCACAGCGTCTTCACCAGCTCTTCAGTGTCGATTGCCCGGACGGACTCTGCTGCAATTTCACCTGCGTAATACTGTCTTATGGCGTGAACAAGCTTGTACTTTAACGTATCCTTGTTTTTGTAGCCAAGGTTAGCGATGGCTTCGTCAATGTCTTTGAGTTTTATAATCGTGGCCACAGATGACCTCTCTCCACAAAAATCCTTTAAGACCGAACTGTTTCAATTCTCTAATTATATATCGATGAATCCGCAATTTTCTTTAACGGAGAGCGCCGTTTTGTTCATTCGGTCAAAAATATCGCAAAACCGATAAAAAAAATTTTTGTTTCCGGAAAATTTGACGATATAAATAGAGGGTGCCTGTAAACACTTACAATAAACCACTGAATACTGGCGCTAAGTGAAGCATATGAAAGACATTTTGAGGTCTCAATTCGACGATATAATCGGTGGGAATTTTGAGCGTTTGATAGGAACAAGACAGGGAATCGCGGGGCTTCCGTTAAATATAGCCACCATAGGATGCTTTATACTTCTCGGCGGGCGGGAAATTGAGATCGAGAACTCCCCCACAGATGCCATCGAGAGATATACACATGAAACATTTCTCAACGAAGCTGCTGATTTAGGCGTCGAGTGGGACAAGTACCTGGAAACGGGGCTTCGGGATATGATTGAGCGAGGATACCTTGAAGTTGATTCGCGAGGCCGAATCATCGCCCAGGAATCTACGATGGCCATGACCCGCGTCTTGGACCGGATCTTCCCCAAGATGAAAGGTATCAATCTCCTTGCTTACATCGGGCAGACCGTTGAGGAGGCTATGACCGGGCGCACTGACTTGGAAGCGGCAGCGTCCCGCTTTGACCAGACCCTGAAACATCAGGGGGTTCCCTTCTCAGCGCAGATATCTTCCGGAACATCTCCTCATCCGAGTATTGGTACGACGCCAGCAGGGCAGGCGGGATATCAGGAAAATCCCATGGTCCGTGAAGAGATATTAGCGGAATTATACAGTCGTGCAAAGACGCCTGAGCCCGATCTTTCATCCAATACCCGCCCGAACAGGATCATCGCAGGAGGCGGTGTCTTAAGAGGTCTAAAGGTAGATGACATTCTCTTGAAAGAAGAGGATCACGTCGAGATTTTATACGACACGGAAGTGGAAGGGAGGGATGCCCCGGTCGAAACCATGGGCAGCGTTCCCGATACAACCGTACCCTCCGTTAATGTACTAGACATTAGCGATGAGGTCGAGAAGAAAAGCACCGCAGAGAAACCCGATGTCTCCGGCATCGAAGAAGCGCTCTCGGAGATTGCACTGACACCTCCGATGACCCCGCACGATACTTCGCCGAATGATGAGAAAGCCAGGCTGATCCGGGGAGGCGAAAAAGATGGTGAGGATGCTGACGAAAGAGATCAGGAGGATAGCCCTCTCGACGATCATGCGATTGCCGATAAAATCGCCGCCTTTGAGAAAGACCTGTCCTTAACCTGCCCGATATGCAAGACAAATGTACTGAAGGAACAATCAACAGAAACCGGAAAGAAATATTTCACATGTCCCTCCCGCAGCTGCAACTTCATAAGCTGGGGGAAACCGCATCATGTCGAGTGCCAGCGATGCAAAAATCCATTCTTGATAGAAGTGAGAGATGCATCCAATGAGATCATCCTGAAGTGCCCCCGGGCGACATGCCGGCACCGCCAGGGACTTAGTCCAAAGCCGGTTAAAGTGGTGCGAAAGCGGGTGGTGCGAAGAAAGCGATAAGAAACTAAACAATCATTTTCTATGGAATCGATCTCCGGGAAAGACCATCATTTGCACTTAAAACCATGCTGCCTTGCAAAAAGGATTTAAACTTTTCCTCCTTAATTTCTTTTAAAATGTCTGACCCAAATAAAACATAATATCCTGGAAATTATCATAATGCACGCATGCCGTGCCCTCCTGCCTGCACCTCTCATACAGGACTTCTTTGGCAAAGACGAGATCTGCGTCTTTTGCAGGGCACACATCGGAATATCCATTACCTATATAGATCACCATGTCATAGTTTGACCGGCACTCGCTGAGGACGCCACTTTTGCAGGTACCGCATTTCTCACACTTATCGTTCATCCTGGGAAACTCAATTGAGAGCTTATCACCGTCCTCAAATATCGTCACATTGGAAAAGAATTCGATATCCTGGAGGTTGTTCTTTTTCAGTATCGCGTCTATATAGAAATCAAGACCGTCGGATACGATCTTGATATCAACTCCCTTGCTGCGGCAGAACTGGCAGAACTCGAGAAAATGCGGATCTATCTTTTCCCGGCTGCTGACAAATTCCAGCATCTGAGCCCTGCTGCCTGTAAAGAGCGAGGCCACCTGCGTATACGCAACGCGGGAACCAATCTCACCTGCACAGTAAGCGCGGTCTATCTCTTCCCAGCCCTTATCGGTAAAGCGGTTCAGTATCTCATTCCCCATATCCACGGTGGAGACGGTTCCGTCAAAGTCACACAGGATCAGCATTCGCGGTTTCTTTGCGCCTTTATTCATGACTGCTGTTTTTTCCTGTAATGCTTTATGAGAACATTAATACCGAAAAGGATCAAGAGCACGGGAAGCAAGTATTTTGCAACTATGTGCAGATCATACCCCCAGTTATTCACCAAGAGGAAAATCACCCCGGCGGCGCCGATGAACCATCCTCCGATGTCCTTGACGCGCTGCATCAGCGTGCCAGCTGCAATTGCGATCAAGAATATAGGCCAGCTCTTATCAAACCCGTAAATGCCTGTGTTGTCCAGGATGATGAGCACGCCCAGAGTAATCAGGATCATGCCGCCTGTCAGAATATGTTTTTTTTCCCTTGCCTCCATCTGCCGTCAACTCCTTCTCATAGAAAATCATTTTCCTCTCTCTGCAAGACTCAGAAAGGGCTTTATCAGATCGATGGGAATGGGAAAGAGAGTCGTAGAGTTGTTCTCGGCTGCGATCTGATTCAAGGTCTGCAGGTACCTGAGCTGCAAGGACATGGGCTGTGTTTCCATAAGTGCCGCGGCTTCGATCAGCTTCTGGGCGGCCTGGAACTCGCCTTCCGCACTGATGACCTTTGCCCGGCGCTCTCTCTCCGCTTCGGCTTGTTTGGCAATGGCCCGTTTCATCTCTTCGGGCAGATCGATCTGCTTGACCTCGACGTGAGAAACCTTGATTCCCCAAGGTTCGGTGCTCCGGTCCAGGATCTCCTGGATCTGGAGGTTAATCTTCTCGCGCTGCGAGAGAAGTTCGTCGAGCTCCACCTGGCCGCAGACGCTCCGTAAGGTGGTCTGGGCAAGCTGGGAGGTGGCATAGAGATAATTCTCCACGTTAATCACGGCGTCGTTCGCGTCCATGACCTTGAAATAAACGACAGCGTTGACCTTAATTGATATATTGTCCCGTGTGATCACGTCCTGCGGGGGGACGTCCATGGTAATGGTGCGCATATCCACCTTGACCATCCTGTCCACGACCGGTATCAGGATGATAAGACCCGGGCCTTTGGTGTCAATTACCCTCCCGAGGCGGAAGATCACGCCTCTTTCATACTCGTTGAGTATTCTAATGGCTGACGCCAGAAACATGACGACCAGTACTACTAATACAATAAATGGAATAGAAAACATAATCACCCTCCCTGTTTATTTTCAATTTCTTCGACCTTGATTTTTAGACCTTCAACCTTTACGACCTTAATCGCCCTGCCCGCCTCTACGCGCTTATCACTTGTTGCATTCCAGTACTCGCCCTGTATAAGGGCCTTCCCTGTTTCATAAATATCGGTGACCGCTTTTCCTTCCTCACCTGCCATGCCCTCCTTTCCCGTTCGCCGTTTTCTCATCTGCGCCTTCAGGACGAGGGCGATTACGCCCGCAAAAAAGAGGCAGATAATCGTCAGCACAGGGATCATGACACTCCACGACACCCTAAGCGCAGGATCGGGCGATTCGAAGAGCAATAGTGAGCCCAGGACAAGAGAGATAATACCCCCGACAGTCAACAGGCCGTGGCTGATAACTTTTATCTCTGCGATAAAGAGGATGATGCCGAAGAGAATAAGCAGGATCCCCGCATAATTGACCGGCAGCGTCTGCAGGGCAAAAAAAGCCAAGATAAGCGAGATGCCGCCGATGATTCCGGGAAGAATGACGCCCGGATGGGCAAGCTCGAAATAAAGACCTGCAAGTCCGACGAGCAAGAGGATATACGCAATATTCGGATCACTTATAGCCGCAAGAACCCTCTGACGCGCACCCATTTTTTTCTCATTGATTATGGCACCCTTTGTCTTAATCACCCTCTTCCCGGATAATACTGTTACCTCTTTCCCGTCCATCTGTTCCAGAAGACTGTTCAGGTCGGGTGCGACAAAATCTATGACCTTGAGTTTGAGGGCTTCTTCGGCGGTGACAGATTCGCTCTTTCTAACGGATTTCTCCACCCAGTCCGCATTTCGTCCCCTCTTGTCCGCGATACCCCGGACGTAGGCGACGGCATCGTTTTCCACCTTCTTCATCATGGTCTTGTCCGCGCTGCCTATGCCCAGTCCTACCGGATGGGCGGCGCCGATATTCGTGCCGGGGGTCATGGCAGCGACATGCGCTGCCATCGTGATTATCACCCCTGCGGAAGCGGCCCGTGCTCCGGAAGGATGCACGTACACCACAATAGGAATGGCTGAGTTCAATATAGACTTCGCAATATCCCTCATGGCGAGGTCCAACCCACCAGGCGTATCGAGGAGAATGATCAGGCCGTCGGAACCTGCCTTCGCCGAGGCATCTATGCTTTGCACGATGTATTCGGCAATGGGCGGTGTGATGGTGGCATGGACAGTGATAGTATCAAAGACGGGCTTTTTTTCTTCCGCAAGCAATCGGCCGAAAACAGGCACGATGAGAAGCAATGCGAGAATCAGGATTGGTATATGGATTTTATTTATTTTCATGGATTGCCCCTCTCAATCTTTGAGCTGTAGTAAATCGTTATGAAACCTGCGGCGGCAGCGTCTTCATTATCTTCTGGACGTCTTCCCACACCTGCTTTTTTGCCCCCGGATTTCTCAGAAGATATGCCGGATGATAAGTAGGCATCAATTGTATCCCGTGATATGCGTGAAACTTACCCCGCAGGACCGTTATGGGTACATCCGTCTTAAGCAGGGTGTGGGCAGCAAACGTTCCCAAGGCACAGATTACCCGCGGGTTGATCGCCTCAAGCTGCTTGATAAGAAAGGGCTCGCAGGCAGCTATTTCCTCTGGCTTGGGATTCCGGTTACCGGGAGGACGGCACTTGAGGATATTGCATATATAGACATCACTCCTCTTCAATCCCATGGCCGCGATAATCCTGGTCAGAAGCTGCCCGGCGCGGCCGACAAAGGGTCTCCCCTGGATGTCTTCATCTCCTCCCGGCGCCTCGCCGACGAATACGATCTCGGCCTTAGGGTTCCCCTCACCGAAGACGATGTTGGTTCTCACCCGTCCGAGGGGACACCTCTGACAATCACCGAGTTCATTTTTGACTTCTCCGAGAGTCAATGCCTTCCTGGCTGACGCCCGGTTTTGAGCATGCTGTCTGTCGGCAGAGGATGTCTCAGGAACCGCGATCTCTCCCGTCATACACAGGTACGCCGGCGTTTTCCCCGCATCGATCTCACACTGGATTTGAGATTTTAGATGCCGGACCAGCGCCAGGAGTTCATCTGCCGGATTATCTTTTGCACTTTCCATGGTGAAACTATCTGTCCCGAAAAGCAGGGCGACGCCTGGGAGCGGGCTTTCTGCTCGTTATGATCTTCTTAACCCTGTCAAGTATCCTGTCGGCAACCTCCATTTTGCTCATCAAGGGGATGTTTTCAATTCCACCCTCAGGATTGAGTATCTTGATTATATTTGTATCGTAACCAAATCCCGCACCTTCTTTCGTGACATCGTTCGCTACAATAATATCCATATTTTTTTTCTTCATTTTGTTCCTTGCATTTTCGACAAGGTTCTCCGTCTCCACGGCAAACCCTACAAGGATGCGACTGCCCTTCTTTCTGCCGACTTCCAATATAATGTCCGGATTCCGCTCGAGCTGCAAATCAAGCCCGTCGCCTTTCTTTATCTTGGCGGCGGAACGCAGCGACGGGCGGTAATCGGCCACAGCTGCGGCTTTGATGACAACGGTCGCACTATCCAGATGGTCCATGACGGCATCCCTCATATGGACAGCGCTTGCGACAGGTATGAACTTTATGTCCCGCGGCGTGGGCAACGCCGTGGGGCCGCTGATCAGGGTCACCTGTGCGCCCCTCCGCTTTGCCGCGATTGCCAATGCGTATCCCATTTTCCCCGAGGAATAATTGGTGATGTACCTGACCGGGTCGAAGGGCTCACGGGTGGGACCGGCAGTTACGAGGATCTTCTCTCCCTTAAGATCCTTGGGGGTCAGAATGGATTCGACCTCCTCGACGATATCCGGTATCTCCGGGAGCCTCCCATAGCCCTCAGCCTTGCAGGCCAGTTCGCCGTACCCTGGCGCCATGAACATGTGGCCCCGTGCTGTGAGCCTGCCGATATTCTCTTTCACGATGGCATTATTATACATGTTCACATTCATCGCAGGACAGATGAGCACCGGCGCTTTCGTTGCCATAACTGTGGTGGTAAGAATATCATCTGCCAGACCCGCAGCTATCTTCCCGATGACATTCGCGGTAGCCGGCGCAATCACGATGATATCCGCGTACTCTGCAAGGGAGATATGGGCCATATCGAAGTCCGCCATAGGAGCAAACATATCCGTAAAGACGGGATGTCCTGAAAGAGTCTGGAGGGTCAAAGGGGTTATGAACGCGGTTGCATTCTTTGTCATGATTACCCTGACCATGGCCCCCTTCTTTACAAACTCCCTCGTCAGTTCAGCGGATTTGTAGGCAGCAATCCCTCCCGTTATGCCAAGAACGATTTTCTTATCTTTTAGCATCTTCTCTATTCCTTAAAATTCATTATGCATGCCGCAAAAACAGCAGACCACCCTTATGGGTTCACATATAGCAAGTCTCATACACAACTTCAAGAATTAATGCAGACATTTGACATAATATTGTGCTTTTAGTCTTGCAAAGCAATCTAAAAATCATTATAAGTCAGCCCTACACGGCCCAATATCCGCGTGAGGTATTTTATGAAAACCTATAGACCACACATAATAGTCGCCTTAATAATAATGATTGCCGGTTTTGGCTTCTGGTTTTTCAATTCCTGGGGCGAATTGGAAAAACCGGCTGTCCAGCTGGATCAGGACATAACGGCAATCGGGCGGTCGAAGACGTTCAATATAGCATTTACGGACCGGAAGAGCGGACTGCGAAACTCAACGGTCACCATAGTTCAGGATAATCAGACACAAGTCCTTTCCTCCCTCAAATATACGGACTCGGTAACCAAAGAATGTAATGTAAGCGTAACTATAGACCCCCCGGCGATGAAGCTTCATGAAGGACCGGCCACACTCAATATCTCAGCTATGGACAACTCGCTTTGGAAAAACGAGACAACCCTTGCCATACAGGTCAATATCGATTTTGTACCGCCGCAGATATTTCTGCTTACTTCCACCAACAATATTAATCCCGGAGGCACATGCGTGATCCTGTACAGGACATCAAAGCCGGTTATCTCAAGCGGCGTCAGGGTCGAAAATCATTTTTCCCCAGGATATGCGACCTTGATTTCAGATAAGCCTTGTTTAATCAGTTATTTTTCTCTCCCTATGGATGCCAGGCATGGCGGATTAGCTGTAAAAATCATCGCCCGTGATCAGGCAGGGAATGAGGCTTCTATTGCCCTCCCGTGTCTTATCAGGAACAAGAAATTCCGCAGCGACAAGATGACCCTGAGCGAGAATTTTTTGCAGCAGAAGATGCCCGAATTTCAGAGTCATAATCCCGTTCTTCAGGGCAAGACGCCCATCGAAACTTTCATGTATGTCAACAGCAAGATGAGAGAGGAAAATGACAGCACAATCCGGGAAATCTGCAAGACATCTAATCCCAGGCAGCTTTGGGAAGGCACATTCCTCCGGATGAATAATGCTGCACCCATGGCCTTGTTCGGCGATAAGAGAAAATATCAGTACCAGGGCAAGGTAGTGGGTGAGAGCATCCACATGGGCGTCGACCTTGCTTCCACGACAAATGCCCTGGTGGAAGCCGCCAATCATGGCATCGTGGCATACGCCGGCTACCTCGGGATCTATGGAAACTTCGTGATCATCGATCACGGCTTCGGATTCTTCACCCTTTACGGCCATCTAAATTCTATAGATGTCAAGAAGGGACAGGAAGTGAAAAAAGGCGACGTTATCGCCCATACAGGATCTTCAGGACTCGCGGGCGGTGATCATCTGCATTTTGGCATGCTAGTCGGGGGGCAGTTCGTAAACCCCCAGGAGTGGTGGGACGCCCATTGGATTGCGGATAACGTCACCAAAAAGACGGCTGTTTCCTTTTAGATTCTTATGCACGAAATGATCAAGGCCGGCTGAATTGAAGCTCTCCGCAGCAAGCTGCGGGGAATGCGCTCGCTACCGAATTCCAGATAAAAATTTCTGCTTCTAAACATTTGCAACCCGTTATATTCGGTTAACTTTTATTGATGTCCCTGTGGTTTATCGTCACGATGTAATTCTTGTCTGAAAAATAAAAGCCAAGTTGATTTGCCATGACGACCGACCTGTGTCTCCCACCTGTACATCCCAGGGCTATATTAAGCCTCGCCTTTCCTTCCTTTTCATAAAGCGGGATGAGAAATGCCATCAGTTCGAAAAGCTTTTGGATAAATATCCGGCTTTCTTCCGATTCGAGCACGTAATTCTGAACCTCGGGATGGTGACCATCATAGAATTTCAGTTCTTCGACGAAATATGGATTGGGGAGAAACCGCACATCAAGCACGATGTCTGCATCGGCAGGTATGCCGTACCGGTACCCGAATGACGTAACATGAATGATCATCCTTTGATCTACGGATGAAGAAATAAACTGCCTTTGGACGACGTCCTTTAATTGATGCACATTGTATGAGGTGGTATCGATGACTTTATCGGCCATCTGTTTCAAAGGGGCCAGCTTCTCCCTCTCCAGATTGATGCCTTCCATGACGGAACCCTTAACTGACGTGGGATGCACCCTTCTCGTTTCACTGAATCGATGCAGGAGGGCGTCATCACTCGAATCGAGAAATAGTATTTCTATCCTGTAACCCTCGCTCTTCAGCTGGTCAAAAATCTTTGTATATTTTTCCAGAAAACTCCTCTCCCTCAAGTCCATAACCATGGCGACTCTTGTGATGTCCTTCGAGGCATCGGACTGAATCTTGAGGAATCTAGGAAGAAGAACAACAGGCAGGTTATCGACACAGAAGAAGCCGATATCCTCCAGCGCCCGTAGGGCGGTACTCTTGCCTGATCCCGAAAGTCCCGTGATGATTACTACACGCAGGTTGTTCATGAGTCTCCTCTTTACATGTCGCACATTAATTTTTGCACCCCAAACTCAACATGCCTGTATAAATTGCGGGTCTGCGGAAAGCCGAGAAGCTCCATACAGGGCAGTTTAACTCCCAGGATATCAGATAATTTTTCCGCTCCACAGATGCCTCGGCGCCTTCCGTTATGACCAATTGTCTTCAATTCAACCATGAGGTTTATGACTGAATCGTCAAGAATGGCTTTGGCGCCGAGAAGTTTTTGTGCCTCTACAATGCCTCTATGCTTGATATTGATAAGACCTTTGGTTAGTTCGTGACTCCGGCCATGCAACAAATCTCCTCTTCTTTCGATCTCTACGGCGTCGTCTGCTATCCATCGATGTCCTCTTTCCGCCAGTTTTAGAGAACACTCAGTCTTCCCCGTGCCGCTGTCTCCTGTGAACATCACGCCGAGGCCTGAGACACTTACAAGCGTCCCGTGCACGGAGATGGAATTCTCAAGCTTTTCCCTCAAGAGGCCGGAAAGACGACTTTCCAAGAGAAACTCATCGTAGAGCGACGTAAAGACAGGAACACCGTACGTTTCTGAGACAGACGCCATAAGACTCGGTACGGTATCGGTCTCTGAGACCGCTATTAAGGGAATACGGTTTGAAATGATAACTTGAAGGATCTTCTTGCGGGATTCTGATGGTATTGTTGTGAGTTCGGAAACGTATTGAGGTGTGATTACAAGGACAACATCGGGAATAATCCCTTCCCGGAAGCCTTCGACTTTCTCATATCGCTGAATACGGAGACTGCTTGTTGATCTCGCCAGACCGGTCTCACCGGTCATTTGTACGAGTCCTAATTCATCCTCTCTGCCTTGAAGAATATCTTTTATCCGGAGCGAGGCCATGGAATGGAAATACCCCGACAATCAAGTTGCGTCATCCTTATCCGCAATTATTACGTAAAGCTCATCTTTTGACTTGGCTTCAATGAGCTTCTTCCTGAACGCGCTGTCCTTCAGCATCTTCGATATCTTTGCAAGTGCCTTCAGGTGCAGGCCCGTCGTATTCTCCGGGGCTAAGAGCAGGAAAAAAAGATTGGCCGGTTTGCCGTCCATGGAGTCAAACTCCACACCTTCCCTGCTTCTTCCGAATGAGACTATCAACTCATCCAGATCCGCCAGCTTGCCGTGGGGGATGGCGATACCATCCCCTATGCCCGTACTGCCCAACTTTTCCCTGTCCAAAAGTGTGTTCACCGTCAATTCGTGATTAAGCGTCCCATTCTCACGACGAATCACGCCGGACAATTCAGCAAGAACATCCCTCTTGGTCTTTGCTTTCAGTTCTTCAATGATATATTCTTTCCTAAAGATATCCATGATTTTCATGATGTTTCCTCAAACTTCAGCTGCTTGCTTCTATGAGCGCATACTTTCCGTCATCGCGTACATAGATGATGCTGACGTTTTCTGTAGAAGAATCTCTGTAAACAACAAACCGGTTTCTTGATATATCAATCTCCATAATTGCATCTTCGAGAGACATGGGTTTCAACACAACTTTCTTCATTTCCACTATTCTTACTTGCTGCGCTTCATCTGCATCATCGGGATACGCTTCCCGGGGTGCGGCCCCTTCCAACCGCGCCGCATTTGTTTTGTGACCCCGCGTCCTTTCTTTGCGCTTCTTAAGCTGACGTTCTATCTTGTCGATCGCGTTATCAATGGCAAGGCTCATTTCCTTGGCTTCTTCTTTGGCGTTCAGGACCTGCCCGTTCGTCATTAGATTCACTTCCGCCACATTTCTAAACTTTTCAACGGAAAGAACAACGCGGGCCTCCACCGGGGTGTCCAGATATTTTTCAAGCTTCTTTAGTTTTTGATCGATATACTCCTTATGCCAGTTATCCCCTTCTGTGTTTCTGAAGGTTACAGAAATCTTCATAACTACACCCTCCTATGTCTCCATACATTTTGCCGCGCCCTCTCTCTATCTCTTGCGAGGGCGGGCATCCTAATCCTTAAATCATCTCAGGTCAACCTGTTTTTTTAGGCTCTGACGCACTGCCCCGCAGGATGTCGAAAATCGCTTGAGAAATAAATGGCGAAACAAGAAGTCCGGAGGCGAAGCGCCACCACCCGCAGGCCCGCAATGAACAAATCTGAGGCATGAGGCGTATACAGACACAAGCCATTGCTTGCCCTCGGCCTGCGCAAGGAAGGATGAAGCCCAATTTATGCCGGAGCCTGCCCGCGCAAAAGCGGGAAGACTTTCTACAATAGCGTCAGAAATACTTTTTCCTCTTGGAAGAAGGCAGAACGCCCATCATTTCTCTGTACTTTGCAACAGTTCTTCTCGCAATTGATATGCCTGACTTCTTCAGGAGATCGACGATGTCACTGTCGCTGTACGGCTTCTTCGGATTTTCCGCGCTCACGATATTCTTTATCTCTTCTTTGACGCTCTTCGATGCAACGGCATCGCCGCTTGTTTTTTGTATTCTGCTGCTGAAGAAATATTTGAGTTCGAATATGCCTCTCGGCGTATGCATGTACTTGTTCGTCACGACCCTGCTTATAGTTGACTCGTGCATTTCCACATCATCGGCAATATCTCTCAGCACCAGCGGCTTTAAGTAATTGATGCCGTAATTGAAAAAGTCCCTCTGCAATTTCAAGATGCTTTCCGTTACTTTGTATATTGTTCTTTGCCTCTGCTGTATGCTCTTGATGAGCCAGGTAGCAGATTGCATCCTCTCTCTTATATACTTCCTGCTGTTTTCCGCATCCGGATAAGCATTGTGGCCGCCCATAATCTCCTTGTAAAAGTTGCTGATCCGGAGCTTTGGCAGACCGTCGTCATTAAGAATGATCTTATATTCATCCCCTGACTTGAATACATACACATCGGGCGTAATGGTATCTATCCTCTCTTCGGTGTAAACGCTCCCGGGTTTCGGGTCCATGCTGCTTATGATACAGACGGCCTGCAGAACTTCAGACATGGGGACCTTCAATTTTCTCGATATGTTGGTATAATTTTTCGTTTCCAAGTCTTTGAGATGGTCATTTATGATAGACTCAACGAGGGGCGTCAGCATACCCAGAATCCTGGCCTGGATCAGAAGGCATTCCTTGATGTCCCTTGCTGCAATTCCGGGAGGATCAAATTCCTGTACCTTCTTCAAAACGCCTTCAACGAAACTTTCCTCAGCACCCTCCTGTTTGGCAATCTCCTCTACGGACGCCACCAAATAGCCGTTGTTGTCAAGGTTGCCGATTATCTGTTCCCCAATCTTCATTTCCGCGTCGGTAATGCGGGAGAGCTTAAGCTGCCACATCAGATGATCCGTCAGGGACGGCTTCACCATCAGCATATTATCCCACGACGGTGCCTCATCATCCTTGCGGTCATATCTTACACCCGTGGGACCGTAGTCCTCAAGATAACTATTCCAGTCAAATTCTTCCTTGCCATCCCCCTCGCCGGTTATCTCCTCCGTACGCTCAACAGCTTTAATCTCTTCCCTATCGGCTATTTCAACTGTATCGGACTCCGGAACAGTCGTATCTTCCGGGTATTCTTCTGCTGCTATTTCTTCAAGTAACGGGTTTTCCTCCATTTCCTGGGTGATTAAATCAGTGAGCTCCAGCCTCGACAGTTGCAACAGTTTTATCGCCTGCTGCAGCTGAGGCGTCATGACCAGCTGTTGG
Source organism: Syntrophales bacterium (assembly GCA_049512055.1). Taxonomy (GTDB): domain Bacteria; phylum Desulfobacterota; class Syntrophia; order Syntrophales; family UBA2185; genus Fen-1135. Next base: position 17,803 of record JBEKXK010000047.1, read on the forward strand.
CTCAATTTCAGATTTTGTTTTAGTTCAAACGCCATTTTTCCGTATGCTTGATCAATACTAACTCATATCCGCCGTTCAGAGATAAAAATCCTCTCCCAGATAAATCTTTCTCGCAATTTCACAGTTGGCTATGGTGTCAGGATCCCCTTCCACCATAATTGTCCCTTCATTAACTATATAGGCCCTGTCACAGACAGAAAGCGTTTCTCTCACATTATGATCGGACACGACCACGCCGATTCCTTTAGATTTCAGTTTGGATATGATTCTCTGTATATCCTGAACGGCAATAGGATCAATCCCCGCGAAAGGCTCATCGAGTAGAATGTACTTAGGAGACGTGACCAAGGCTCTGGTAATTTCAACGCGCCGTCTCTCTCCGCCCGACAAGGAATATGCGCGGGCTTCCGACAGGTGTGAAATATCAAGTTCTCCGAGCAGGTCCTTCAGCCGCTTGTCCCTCTCATCTTTTTCTATATCCATGGTCTCGAGAATTGCCATGATGTTTTCTGCCACGGTAAGCTTTCTAAATACGGAAGGCTCCTGGGGCAGGTAGTTCAATCCTTTTCGCGCCCGGATATACATGGGGCATTTACTGACATCCTCCCCGTTTAAAAAGATACTGCCCTCGTCGGGCCATATCAAACCCACTATCATATAAAAGGTTGTGGTCTTACCTGCCCCATTAGGGCCTAAAAGACCTACTACCTCTCCAGGACCGATTTCCAGATCAATCTTATTTACAACAACCCTGCTTCCATAGATTTTTACCAGCCCCTTGGCCAATAGTGCTTCCATTAATTTATGATATCCATACATCTAAATTTGCGCATTTACAATTGCCTTTGTTATGATGAAACAAACACCGAAAAACCCTGCAATTGGGTTTTCATTTCTTTTTGTCTTTGTCCTCGGGATATATTGTAGCCTTAACTCTGTTTTTTTCAACGCTTTCGACAACACCTCTGTCTTCATCAAGAAATACCACTATCCTGTCACCGTTGATGACGTTTCTTCCTTCACGCATGACTGCGTTGCCCAGCATAATAATCTTTTGCGTGTCCTGGTAGTATATTGCGTCATTTCCGGTTACAATCCTTTCGCCCTGTGTTATCGTGACATTACCCTTCGCCTCAATCTTCTCCAAATCACCGGCACTGCCAAGATCCTGAGCGCCGGTCTTTTCAGGCACCTGCGGATCCTTTTTGTAATACAAAAAGAGGCGGTCAGCCTTTATAGTTTTATCACCCTGGGTTGCGACTGCGTTGCCTGAAAATACGACAAGTTTTTTTTCGTTGTAGGCGTCCAGCCGGTCAGAAACAATATGTATGGGTTGATCCTTGTCCAATTTGATCTTCTTCTTCGTATCGGCATCCTTAGCGCCCAAATATGCCACGCTAAAAAAGGCCATTATCAAAGAGATTGTTATCCTGTTTCTCATAATCATATGCAAAGCAGCCTATGGGAATTTCGTGTCCCAAGGACAGAGTTCATGCAGAGAGCCCTTCCAGCCATATCACTTTATATTGGCTTTCACCTTCGATAACAATGCTACATCTTTATCTTCCAGGGAAAAGGACATCCCTACCCCTTTCACCTGCATGCGGGAGTTTTCCATTTTAACGGCGGAGTCGGTATATATCCGCTGCTCCGCGCCTGAATATCTCAGGATATCAGTAGTCAGCCGATCCCCCTTGTCTGAAGTGACTTCCACATTTCCGGAAACTTCCATGTCCTTCGTCTCCGTGTTTGACTTGCCTTTATCCCCCGTCATAACAAGAGTCCTCCCGTCAGACATTACAAGCTTTACCCTGATCCGATCAAACAGGACAAGATTCTCGTTTTTGACATACTTTGCACTATCCGCATTGATCTCCCATTTCATGCCTGAAGCACCGACATCCGTATAGTGGACGTTCTTGACCTGGAGATCCACTTTGTCCGACATTATCTTAAGCAGCTGGTTCTTGGAAGACATACTGCTCTCAAAGAACAGGATGACAGCTGCCGCTGTAACGATTGTGACAATCAGAATCATGATGACAACATTGCTTTTCTTAAATTTCATAACGCTTTGTCTTTTTTGGGAAGGACAATTCCTATTTCTGCTGCAAATTACAAACTGTGAGCATGAGCAGCTCCCAAAGACCGGCTTGACTTATACCATCCGTTTCCATATATGTAAAGGTCAAAGGCAGACACGCGCGCCGGACATGTAAGTATGACAGCTTAGTTTGCGCTGAACAGCCGGCCCCGGCGCTGCACTCGTTTTTGGGGATCATCATCAATCATCAATTGCTCATTCTTCACGAGAACTCATACCTTTTTGCCACATCGGCCCATTCGCCCTTAGCCTTCAGGATGAGTTCACACACCTCTCTTACAGCACCGCGGCCGCCTTTATTTATTGTAACATAATCAGCGCATTTCTTCACATCTTTAACAGCATCGGCTACGGCTACAGAAAATCCGGCCCTTTTCAATACTGGGATGTCAACTATATCGTCTCCCACAAAAGCCATATGTTCATAATTAAGAGAACGCTTACGGAGTATGGTATCGGCGATCTCGAGTTTGTTATGAACGCCCTGGTGGACCTCGCCGATGCCGAGGTCTCTGGCGCGATGATCAACTACGGTGGACTTCCTTCCCGTCACGAGTATAACATCAATGCCGTATCTCATCAGGACCTTGATGCCATGTCCGTCTTTCACGTCAAAATTCTTTGTCTCACGCCCCTCATAATCCATGATTATTCGCCCATCCGTCATGACCCCGTCGACATCCAGCACCAGAAGACGGATGAGCCTGATCTTCGCTGCTAACCTCTCATCGAGAAACTCGCTTCCCACGTCTGCCCCCATTTCTTATTCTTTATCGGCTTTCGTCTTTTTGACTAGGCGATCGATCTCTATGAGTGTAGAAAGGAGCTCATGAAGTGAATCGAGGCGCACTGAATTCGGACCGTCGCATTTGGCATGTTCAGGCTCACGATGCACTTCCAGGAAGACCCCGTCGACTCCCACTGCAACGGCTGCTCGCGAAAGGTGGGGCACCATATCATTCTGACCGCCGGAAGTAGTGCCCATTCCGCCGGGAAGCTGGACGCTGTGTGTGGCGTCGAATATCACAGGATAACCCATCTCCCTCATCAGGGGGAGTGAACGATAATCAACTACAAGATTATTATATCCGAAAGTTGCTCCTCTCTCCGTGACCATTATTTTTTCGTTTCCCGTTGAAGATGCCTTGAGAAGTATATTCTTTACATCCCACGGAGCTAAGAACTGGCCTTTCTTGATATTGACGACCTTGGCCTTTTTCGCAACCTCGATTACGAAGTCTGTCTGCCTGCAGAGAAAGGCAGGCACCTGTATCACATCGAGAATCTCTGAAGCAGGGCCGATTTCCTCAAAACGATGCACATCTGAGAGAATTTTAATGCCTAAATCCTTCTTTATGTCGGATAAGATCCGCAGTCCTCTTGCCATACCGGGACCTCTGAACGAACCTATGGAAGTCCGGTTCGCCTTGTCATACGAAGCTTTAAATATGAGAGGCAATTTCAACCGGCCGGTAATGTCTTTGAGAAAAATTGCCGTCTCTCTTGTTGTCTCCTCGTCCTCTATGACACAGGGACCGGCGATGAGAATGAAGGGTGCCCCGCCCCCAATTATCATATCATCCAGGATAATCTGCCTCATCAAACTCTACCTCTCTAACTTGCTGACAAACCCAATAAAGTGCCAAAATTTCGAGTTATTCAATCTCAACTATGCCGCAAATTATGATTCACGATGCTTCTGCTGCAATATCTTAATCTTCAAGGCAGGAATCTTCTTAGCCGCCACATTCGCATCAGGATTGAGCTCATAGGCATGCGTGTACGCCTTGAGGGCATCCTGATACATCCCCTTTCTTTCATATGCCTTCCCCAGACTGAGATAGACGTCGTCATCCTCAGCATCATACCTCAATGAAGTTTTATAGTATTCAATCTCCTTGTCTATATCGTTCTTAAGACCGTAGACATATCCAAGACCCGAATAAGCGGTCGCCCTTTTGGGGTTGATGGCTATCATCTTCTTATAGATTTTGATTGCATTGTCATACTGCTTTTCGTCCGTGTAATATTCCGCGAGAATATCCAAGACATCCATGTTTGGATGGGACGCGGCTACGTATTCATATTCGCGAACGGCTTCTTTCTTTCTGCCGAGCTTATCATATGTGTATGCAAGGTTATAATGAACCTGAGTATCTTTCATTCCATATTTGATCGCTTTTTCATAGTTCTCGGCTGACAGTTTATATTTCTTAAGTTCACCGTAGGCAAAACCAAGATTAGCATGTATCGATGCTTTTCTGGGTGATGATTTCAGAATTTTCTCATAAACCCTGATGGCGTCGCCGTAACGTTTATTCTTAAAATCGATGTCTGCAAGTTTCGTTGCCGCTTCAAGATCGCCCGGGTTCATCTTGAGAACAGTTTGATATTCCCGCGAGGCATCCTGATCTTGATTTCTTCTTTCGTAGGCGGAAGCAAGATTATAACGAACAACAGGATCCTTCGGATTGAGAGATATGGCCTTCTTGTAATTCTCGATTTCTTCCTTCCACTGTCCCTTGCCGCCATGTGCAAGGCCAAGGTTTGCGTAGGCCGAGGCATTCCGCGGTTGTTTTGCAACAACTTCCTTATACAATCTTATGGATTCATCATAGCTTCCCGCCCTGAGGTAGGCGCCCGCTAAGGCAATCTTTACGTTTTCAGCTTCCCGTGCCTTTGTCAATATAAGCTTGTATTGTTCAACGGCCTCTCTTAAATTATTGGCCTTTTCATATGCCTCGCCGAGCCTGAATCGTACCAGGGTATCATCGGGGTTCAACTGCAGCGACTCCTTATAATTGACAATGGCCTTTTCCCATGCTCCCTTATTGCCGTAAGCATATCCAATGTTCGCAAAGGCGGATGCATCACGTGGATTTATTCTAAGCAGCTTCATCCCCGTGTTGATTGCTTTATCATAATCCCTGGTTCTTATATAACACTTCAAGAGCCCTCCCAGGGCGATGACATCATCGGGCTTCAGTGCGAGAATGTCATTGTATTGAACAATCGCCTTCTCCACAATGCCCGCCTGCTCATAAATGGCCGCCAGCATCTTGCGAACGCCGACGTCATTCTTATTCATATCTATGGCCCGTCTCAGATACTCAATCTGAGCCTGGCGATTCTCCGAATTCTTGGCGTACCTCAACCAATCCTGCGGCATAATTACTACTTTCAAGGGCAAAGAGGCGATGACATCCCCATTGTATTTTACGTCTATGCTGCCCGCATCGACTGCTGCATCACGCGCGCCCTTACTGCGGGTCATGACAACTTTATCGACCAGATCGACACCTCGCAGCATCACCCGGAAGTGGTCCTCTCCGCCGAGCCCATCGACGTGTACCGTCACCCCGCGACCGGAAAATACGTCCGTGGCAATTTCTTTCACAACAAATTCATCCCGATAAGAAATATCGAACACGTCACCCTTCTTCAACCTGTAGTCTTTCCCGTTCTTTTCCACATCCAGACAATAAAACCCCGGTTTCCCTCCCAGAAAAACAAAGGAAAAAGTGTTCCTCAGTCTCATAAGACTTACGGGATACTTGTCCATTCTCTCAGGAAATGCATAGTTGGCGATTATCCAGACAAAAATGAGCACGGCAGCCGCCGAACCGGCAACTCCTGCAATGCGCAGGCATCTGCCGGGTCTCTTGAGATTCTCCCATTTTCTTTTGATAAAGCTGGACTCCATTTTCCGCCCTTTGACTTTCTTTCCTAACCTCTCGGGTGGTATCTCTTGTGTATGTGCTTCAGTCTCTCGCGACTAATATGCGTGTAGATCTGTGTCGTTGCTATGTCCACATGCCCGAGCATGATTTGCACAGAGCGGAGATCCGCCCCTCCTTCCAGCAGATGGGATGCAAAGGAATGCCTGAAGGTGTGGGGATGGACATTCTTGTTGAGACCCGCGCGAAGTACATACCGTCTTACAATTTTCCAGAACCCCTGACGTGTCAGCCCTTCACCCGATCTATTAAGAAAAAGGATGTTGGTTCTTTGGTCCTTCATGAACTTGGGTCTTCCGTGATCCACATATTCAGAAAGACAATTATACGCGGATCTTCCGATCGGCACAATGCGCTCTTTGCTGCCCTTACCCATGACGACCAGATATCCAACCTGCCAGTTGATGCTGTTCATGGTCAAGGTAATTATTTCCGAAACGCGGATCCCCGTTGCGTACATGAGTTCCATCATGGCTGTGTCCCTTATGGCCGCGGGATTCTTCGCACCCGGTTGAGCAAGAAGAAGATTCATTTCCTCCTTGCTAAGCGTATCCGGGAGCCGCGCCCAAATCTTCGCCAGTCCGATATTTGCTACAGGGTTTGCATTAATTTTCTTTTCACGGAGGAGAAACTTAAAGAACCCTCTTACAGCCGCCAGTCCCCTGTTTACGGACCTTACATTGAGTCCGTCTTTCCTGACCTGTTCCAAATATGAAATGACTTCATCCGGGGTAACATCTACGGCATTTTGGATCCCATGACTTTGCACGAGGCTGACGAATCGATTCAAATCGTGGCTGTAGGCCTCTATAGTGAGGCGCGAGACCCCTTTTTCAACGGCAAGAAAATTTAAATACTCATCAATCAAATCATTCACGGAAAGATCTTTCCACACTTGGCAGAAGAGGTTGTAACCGGCGCATCATCAAAGCCTTTCTTTTCAAGCCTTGTAGTAGTGGTTCTGCCCTTGGTTTATCGCTATCCGTCGCCACATCAAAATAAATATCATGTAGAGCCGCAGGACCTCTCTCTTGGACTCACAGCGTGTTTTTAACGTAAATGATAAAAGGACGCAAAGATTTTTTGTCTGTCATATATTTATGGAACGTGAAATGCGAGGATGTCGGACAGCAGATGGGGGGACAGAACTTCACTTTGGCAGATTATCCAGAATCTCTTTCATCTTTTCAATGTCGTATGGAATATCGACCGACCAGCAGAATCCACCCTCCTTTAATTGCAAAACGGAGGGATCATCTGCATAGCCGCACGCAATAATAGCGTTGACATGAGGATCCATGGCGAGCATTTCCTGCAAGGCCTCCTTGCCACCCATCCCGACCGTAACATTCAAATCCAATACGACAGCGTAAAACGGATGGCCTTTTTCTCTCGCTGTCCTGTAGAGATCAAGAGCTTCATTGCCGTTATTAGCATACTCAACATCGTAGCCCAGATAGTTGAGAACAATGCCTGTTGCATTCCGCACTGTCTCCTCATCATCCATTACTAATATCTTGCCCTTTGTGGCAACTATTTGCTCCATGACATCCCGTGTCGAAGAGTTCTCCCGGGGAGACGCGGGTAAATAAACGATAAAGGCTGACCCCATACCGGATTCAGATTCGACGGTGATAAAGCCATCGTGTTTTTTTATGATGGAATAGCATATGGCAAGTCCCAGACCCATGCCCCTTGCGCTTCCTGTCGGCTTTGTGGTGAAATAAGGGTCAAATATCTTCGGCAAATTTTCCTTCGAAATACCCACACCATGATCCCTGATGGACCACTTTACATAATTGCCTTCTTTCAGAGGCAGAGCGTCACCTGCTGATATATTCACATTTTCTGCATGGATTGCTATTATTCCTACATCATGCATAGCTTCGCGCGCATTAATCAAGAGATTGTGAATCACCTGCCGGATCTGAACATCATCCATTTCTACAGGCCACAGATTATCAGGCAGGGAGAATTCACATACTACATTAGAGCCGCTCAGAGGCAGATCAACAGAATCCCTCAATAACTTTGAAATCGAGCCGATTTTTCTTACGGGCTCGCCTCCTTTAGCAAAGGTCATCAAACGATGGGCCAATTCCTTAGCCTGATGACCCACCTTCTCAGCTATCTCGAGCCCCTCTCCCAACACCTCTTGTTGTTCGTCCGGAAGAGACAGTTTTGCAGCAAATATATTTCTCAGCATGACGGATACTAAGTTATTAAAGTCATGAGCTATTCCACTGGCAAAAATCCCGAGTGATTCAAGCTTATTAACTCGTGACAACTCTTCTTCCGCCCTTCGGCGATCCGTAACATCATCCAGTGTTTCTATTGCGCCAACAAGATTTCCATGGGTATCCCTGATTACCGCTGCAGTAAAGTGAAGCCATTTCCCGCTTTCTCCCAATTCCGGAAAAAAGTCTGTTGCTTCGTAAGCTTCGTCTACCAACCGGGACTTCGTATACTTGTCAAGATACCACTGAGGAATTGACTCCAGGGCCTGATCCACCAACAAATCCGCCAAACAGGGTCTCTCTTCGTTATAGAATGCCCTCCATTGCCCTTTTGTGCCGACGATCTCTTCCGCCTTGATGCCACTGAGTTCCTCCAACGCCCTGTTCCAGTATATTACTCTGTGGTCCTTCCCGATTACGAACGTTGGAATGGGGGAACCTTCAATAACTCTGTGTAATCTCTGCTCACTCTCCTTGAGCTTTTCCTCCGCCTTTTTACGATCGGTGATGTCAGTAAAGATGGCGATGCTACCTACATACTGTCCATCCTTGTCATATACCGGCTTTGGCGAAACTAAGACTTGAATCTTATTGCCATCTTTGTGGGTAATAACAATTTCATAGGGGTCATCTTCCCCCTTTTCTCTCTTAATCCGTTGTTCCTGGAAAATTTTTTGATTCTCCTCTTCTACATACAATTTTGCGGCAGGATAACCGATGAGCTCTTCCTTGGGATATCCGGTCATCTCACAGAATTTCCTATTAACAAAGGTGCGAATACCTTTATTATCAACCATCCCTAAACCTTCA
>JBEKXK010000048.1:0-26000 GCA_049512055.1 Syntrophales bacterium
ATTCCCATGGGATCAAAATTTTCTATGGAACAGATGATCACGACATTATCCGCCCTGTCCCGCATCACCTCCAGTTCGAATTCTTTCCAGCCGAGAACGGATTCTTCCAGCATGATTTCATGGATCATACTGGCGTCCAGTCCGACCTTGGCGAGTTCCGCCAGCTCTTCCCTGTTGTAGACGACACCGCTGCCTGTGCCCCCTAAGGTAAAAGAGGGACGAATGATGAGAGGAAATCCGATGATTGCCGCCACGGCAAATACTTCATCCATAGTTCTCGCGAACCCGCTCCTGGGAACACGGAGTCCTATGCGCTCCATTGCATGGCGGAATTTTTCTCTATCCTCCGCCTCCTGGATTACTTCGAGAGATGCACCGATCATTTCCACGCCGTAGCGCTCGAGCACGCCGCTTTCTGCAACGGCTACAGCCGTGTTCAGTCCCGTCTGCCCCCCAATGGTAGGGAGCAGGGCATCGGGCCGTTCCTTGGCGATGATCTTCGCTATGGCTTCCGGCGTAATCGGCTCCACGTACGTCCTGTCCGCCATTTCCGGGTCAGTCATTATGGTCGCGGGATTGCTGTTGATAAGAACAACCTGGTATCCTTCTTCCTTCAAGGCCTTACAGGCCTGTGTCCCGGAGTAATCGAATTCGCATGCCTGGCTGATAATGATCGGCCCGGAACCGATGAGAAGTATTTTTTTCAGGTCATTTCTTTTAGGCATATTTTTTCCAATTCGTCTCTTGACCTAAGCGGCGAGGCCGAGTCCGCATCTCCCCTATTCCCACTCAATCGTACTCGGCGGCTTGGAGCTGATGTCATAGACGACCCGGTTCACACCCCTCACTTCATTGATGATGCGGTTGGAGATCTTTCCCAGAAGGTCATGGGGGAGCCTTGCCCAATCGGCAGTCATGGCGTCTTCACTGGTTACTGCCCGAATGGACAGAATGTTTTCATAGGTTCGCTGATCTCCCATAATTCCCACGCTCTTGATCGGCAGAAGAACGGCAAAAGACTGCCACAGCTTGCGGTAAAGATTAGCCGCACGTATCTCATCCATGAGAATTACATCGGCTTTGCGCAGGATAGCCAAGCGTTTTTCCGTGACCTCCCCGATTATGCGGATGGCCAAACCCGGACCGGGGAAGGGCTGTCGCCAGACCTGCTCATCAGACATACCGAGTTCCTTGCCCAACAGCCGGACTTCGTCCTTGAAGAGGTGTTTGAGGGGCTCCACCAGGGACAGATGCATCTTCTTCGGAAGGCCTCCCACATTGTGGTGTGATTTGATTATTGCGCTTGGCCCGCCAAAGGCCGAGCGGGATTCGATGACATCGGGATAGAGGGTCCCCTGAGCCAAGAACTTGACACCCTTGATCCGCCGGGCTTCCTTTTCGAAGACCTCGATGAAGGTGCGACCGATAATTTTTCTTTTCTTTTCAGGATCCTCTATACCTTTCAGTCTGCGGAGAAAAAATTTCTTCGCCCGGGCAAATCGCAGGTTAATCTGGAAATGCTTACGGAAAACATCCTGCACCTTCTGCGCTTCGCCTTCCCGAAGTACGCCGTTATCGACGAACACACAATGCAGCTTGCGCCCGATGGCCTGATGGAGGAGAACGGCCGCAACGGATGAATCCACGCCGCCGCTCAACCCCAGAATCACCTTGCCCCCGCCCACTTGGGAGCGGATTTCCGCCACGGCATCCCGGGCGAAGGATTTCATTGTCCAGCTTTTCTTGCAGCTGCAGATACGGAAGAGAAAATTCTCGATCATTTTTTTCCCTTCGGGTGTATGGAAAACCTCCGGGTGAAACTGTAAACCGTATAATCGCCTGGATGCATTTTCAGCAGCGGCTATCTTCGTGTTGGGGGTGGATGCAGTCGTTTTGAAGCCTTTCGGCAAGACGCCAATGGTGTCTCCATGGCTCATCCAGCATCGCGTCTCCTTGTTTATGCCGGGGAAAATCCCTGATGAAATTTTGATTTTGAGTTCGGCAAAACCATATTCCCGTTTTTCAGCTCCGATTACTTTTCCACCAAGGGCATCGACCATGAATTGCATGCCGTAACATATGCCTAACACGGGAATACCGAGGTCGAAGATTTTTTTATCCGCCCTCGGACTCCCTTTCTCGTAAATGCTTGCGGGGCCTCCGGACAGAATGATGCCCTCCGGTTGCAGGGCCTTGATTCTTGCGATATCAATATCCGGGGGCTCAATCTGGCAGTAGACATGGTGTTCCCGGACACGCCTGGCAATCAACTGGTTGTATTGAGAGCCGAAATCAATGATCAGAATCATCAGTCTTTTTCCTTTTCACCTCCATTAGAGATATGAATTTCTTAAAGAGATAATTGACATCGTGGGGTCCCGGCGCCGCTTCCGGATGGTATTGCACGCTGAACGCCAGCTCAGACTCGGAGGACATTCCCTCTGAAGTATGGTCATTGAGGTTGTCGTATGTTTTTTCAAGATCATCGGGCAGGGATTCCGGCACTACGACGAAGCCATGGTTCTGCGATGTAATCTCAATCCGGCCGCTTTGCATATTCTTCACCGGCTGGTTTACCCCATGGTGACCGAATTTCAGCTTTTCTGTCCTTCCACCCAATGCCTGTCCTAAAATCTGATGACCCAGGCAGATACCAAAGATGGGGACCTTGCCCAAGACATATTCGGTTGCATTTACAATGTAGGGCAGGGCAGCGGGGTCTCCGGGGCCGTTGGAGAGCAGGATACCGTCCGGTTTGTACGACAACATCTCTTTCCCCGTTGCTGTTGCCGGCAGGACTAATACTTCACATCCCAAATTCTCGAGATTGCGGAGTATGTTGTATTTGACGCCGCAGTCAAGAACGACGACCCGCAACGGCAGTCCGGTTCGAGATCGCGCTACTGAGCCGGGAGATGAAAACGACTGTGGTTTGCCATCCTTCCAGCGGTATGCTTTCTTGCAGGTCACCTCTTTTATAAGATCCCTGCCAACGAGGCCGGGATAATCACGGACGCGCGAGAGGAGGAGATCGGTATCCGTTGTCTCTGTCGACATAATCCCCCGCATTGCACCCTCGAGGCGAATGCGGCGTGTCAGGGCCCTGGTGTCAATGCCTTCTATGCCCAGCTTGCCGTGTGATTCAAGAAAATCCTTCAGCGTCATGCGGCTGCGCCAGTTGCTTGGATGCGGTTGATACTCCCTGACAATAAATCCTTCCAGGTGGATGGCAGCGGATTCCATATCTTCCGGATTTATTCCGTAATTGCCAATGAGGGGATATGTCATGGTTACAATCTGTCCTTTGTAGGACGGATCTGTAATGATCTCTTGATATCCGGTCATCCCCGTATTGAAGACAACTTCTCCGAGGGTCTCACCGGAAGAGGCGAAGGCATATCCACAGTACACACTACCGTCCTCAAGAACCAGTATTGCCGGTGGTTTCTTTCGCAACAACGACATGATTGACCTCAGGAAATAAGAATCCTCGATGTCTTAATGTTCATGAATTTCTGATAATGGGAAATGCCAATATGAGAAATTTGAATCGTGTGCACAAGTGTTTTCGAGTGAATCACAGCTCTCTTCTACAGCAGTAATGACGATAGACTGTAAGGTTCTTACACGATTCTTCAAATAATGGCAAGACACCAAAATGGATATCGAATCATAAAAACCCTTGTGCACATGTGTATCGAAGACAGGAACTTTTTGCAGCATCCAATCTTTAAAGCATGGGCAGATATCTGTCTAATTCGAATTGACTCACATGAGTCCGGAAGCGATCCCATTCCACCTTCTTATTTTCCATGAACTTTTGGAAGATATGGTCACCGAGCGTTTCCTGAACGAGCTTGCTCTTTGAAACCAGTGCCAGAGCTTCATACAAACTTCCGGGTAGTGACGTTATCCCCGCCTTTTCCCTGGCCTTCTCATCCATTTCAAAAATATCTTCTTCAACAGGTTCAGGGAGGACGTATTTTTTCTCGACACCTTTCATGCCTGCCGCTAACATCACTGCAAATGCGAGATAGGGGTTGCATGCCGGATCGGGTGAACGGTATTCGATGCGCGTTGCCTTTTCTTTTCCTGGTTTATACATGGGAACGCGAATCATGGTGGAGCGGTTGCGGCGCGCCCAGGAGACATACACAGGTGCCTCGTAACCCGGCACCAGGCGCTTGTAAGAATTAACCCACTGGTTGCAGATAGCGGTGATCTCCGGAGCGTGCGTCATTAAACCGGCTATATAGCTCTTGGCCACCGCAGACAAATTATACTTGTCCTTCCCGTCAAAGAAGGCATTCTTGCTGCCCTTGAAAAGGGACTGGTGGGTGTGCATGCCGCTGCCGTTTTGGCCGAAGATGGGCTTGGGCATGAAAGTGGCGTAAACACCGTTCTGTCTGGCAATCACCTTGATCGCAGTTCGATAGGTCATGACCTTATCGGCCATCGCCAGGGCATCGTCATAGCGGAGATCAATCTCATGCTGGCTGGGTGCCACTTCATGGTGAGAATATTCCACACGGATCCCCATATCCTGCATGGCAAATATGGTCTGACGCCGCAGGTCAGTGGCACTGTCTATGGGAAGGCCGTCGAAGTAGCCGCCCTGATCCAGGATGTCCGTCGTCTTGTCATTGGCGAAATAGAAATATTCCAACTCCGGACCGACATACATGGTGTAGCCCTGGTCGGCGATTTTTTTGAGAGCTCGTTTGAGAACGTAACGGGGATCGCCCTCATAAGGCGTGCCATCAGGGTTCAGGATGTCGCAGATGACCCTCGCCACGGGCCGGTCGGAAGGACGCCAAGGTATCAACTGAAAGGTTGTCGGATCTGCCATCGCGATCATGTCGCTCTCCTCGATCCTTGCGAACCCCTGAATCGAAGACCCGTCAAAACCCATCCCTTCCTCCAGACCCTCTTCGAGTTCAGAAGGTGTAATGCTGAAGATCTTCTGCATCCCGAGCACATCGGTAAACCAGAACTGGATGAAACTTACATTGTGGTCCTTAACCGCTTTCAGAACATCTTTGTTCGTCTTACATGAAAACATAACACACCCCTTTCTTCAGAATTTTTTGATTTGAAATAACCATACTTAACAAAGCGTTTCTGTCTTTCTCTTTTCCAGTTATTCCAGCGGTTCGTTTTCCACGAGCAGCCAGATTCCTGTGGGACAAGCCCCGGCACAGAAGCCGCAGCCTATGCATCTGTCATCGTTGACACTGTACTCATATTGATCACCATCACCCTGTCGGCGTGATATCGCATTTACGGGACAGATCGTCTCGCAGAGACCGCAATCACGGCATGCGCCGCATGAGGCGCACTGTGATGCACAATACGCGGGATCATCAAAAGCAAGAATGCGGGGGTCGTAATATTCGAGCTTAACACGCCCCGGATCGATGGGAGGCAGCTTATCAAATGTTTCGTACCAACCTTTCAGCACATTGTCGATGGCCGTTGCAGCAAGCCGTCCCGCGCCGATGGCATCTGTCAAGAGTCCAAGTTTCACCGCGTCGCCGATCGCGAAGACCTGGGGATCGCTGGTCTGGAAGTGATCGTCGACAACGATAAATCCTCTTTGCGTCGCAATATCTTCCGGCAAGAAAGAGAGATCAGGCTGATCGCCTATGGATACGATGACTGTATCTGCCGGCAGTATCTGCCCATCCGTCAGTTCAACGTCTCTTTCCGTAATGGCTTTCGTAAATCGGGGCCATAAGAATTTTGCCCCTGCAGCTTCGGCGGCTTTCCTTTCCTTCCCATACGATGCCGGTTCCTGGATGTCGATTAAGGTTACATCTTTGGCTCCCAGGCGCGCGGCCTCTGCTGCAGCGTCACAGCCAACATTGCCGGCCCCGATGACAACCACTCTTTCACCGACGCTGGCTTTGCCCGTCTTGCTTTGCCTGAGAAACTCAAGCGCCGGGATTGCCCTTTCGTTGCCCGGGACAGGAATCATCCGCGGTTTCTGCGCACCTACCGCAATTACCGTAAAATCGTGCCTTTCTTTGACTTCCGAAAATTCCTTCTTTGTCAAAGGGTGCTTTAAATTGATGTGTGTGACCTGTTTACTTACCCGGCTCAATTCATGTTCCACTACCTCGTCAGGGATTCTGCTGCTGGGAATCATATCGGTAATTTTTCCACCCAGACGAGCGCGCATTTCGTAAATGACAGGTTCATGTCCCTTCATCCAAAGCTGCCAGGCAACGGATAACCCTGATGCCCCACCGCCGATGACAGCGATCTTCTTGCCCGTCTTGGGGGCGGGCTCCGGCGGATTGGCCTTCAAACTGGCCTTACCGAGCAGGGTAATGTCGACCGCTGGGAGTTTTTCTTTTTGCCGTGTGCAGTTTTCCATACAGAGATTGGGGCATAGATACCCGCAAACGGTTGCCGGAAATGGAGTATATGACAGTGCCAGATCCACGGCCTTCTCCATCAATCCTTCACGGATCAGCGCCCAACGTTTTTGCACAGGAATTCCAGTGGGACATCCCGCCTGGCAGGGCGGCAAGTATTTGTCATTTTCCCATACGGGGACAAATCGACGCAGTATACCGGTCGTGATGACATCGATAGGACTTCTATCCAAATCGGAGAGATCGCCAATCAATCCACCGGCACCCAGTTCCCGGTCCCACACTTCTTTGCGGAATTGGCCCATACTTTTTGATGGGCCGCCGTATTTTTCATGGGGCTTGAGGGCCACAAGGAGCTGCCAAGTGTTGCGGTCACCGGTCAGGAGCGGATACAATTCCGAACGGCCGATGGTTTCGAGAAACACCTTCATATTTAAGATCAGCCACTGCCATTCTTCATCGTCGGGCTTCGTCAACTTGGCATCCTGCGAGCTGTAGCCCTTGTGGGGTCCCCGGAAAAATATCTTCCCGCCCACCATACCGACGCATGGGCGGTAGCCCAGGACATTATCAACGCGGGGCGTCTCATGCCCGCAGATAACGGCAATGCCGCCTGCCATAAACTCGGCAAAGGAATCGCCCACGCTTCCCAATACCCACAGCTCCGGAGGATCGAAGCGGGGGTTATGTTTTGTCATGGTCATGCCCCGCGCCCCGGTATCGCCGGTAATATAAATCTTGCCCTGAGCCATGGCATTTCCTGTACCATTGGTTGCGTTACCGCGAACGACTATGTGTGCTCCGGCGTTAAGCCATCCCACATCATCGGACGCAGGCCCTATTACGTCAATAAAGGTGTTAGGGAATCCCATTGAGCCGACTCGTTGTCCGGCTGTTCCCAATACCTTGATAAGGACGAGTTTTTCTCCTGCCTTCCAAAGGCGGCCACCAATCCCATGCTGGCCATGCGCGATGATTTCTATAGACCGATAACCGTCAGTGACGGCTTTCTGGATGCGTTCCTCCAGGATCCTTGAATCGACCCGAACGCCTTTTTCCATACCGGCAAGAACGATTTTCACCTTTTTTGTCATGAACACTCCTTATCCCTACACTACATATCTGATACTGAGCCGCTCGGCGGCATGATGATCTGCAATGCCAATAGCATCGGACATACCAATGGGAAGTGAAGTGGAGCGACCCAGAGGAGCGACGATTTTTTTCAATTCCGTGTCAAAACTCAAAAATACCTCCACGACCCGTTCGGCGACCTTTTCGGGATCGAGTCGTCGATCCACTCTGGGGTCCTGGGAGGTGATGCCCTTCGGGCAGATACCGATGTTGCAGATGTTGCAGCGATCGCTTTCAGAGCCAAGACAGCCGGCTGCTGCCTGCATCATGTACTTTCCTGACTGAACGCCGCTTGCCCCCAGCATGATCAGGGCGGCTGCATTGGCTGCAAGGTTGCCGCTCTTGCCGATGCCGCCTGCAGCGAAAAGAGGGATCTCGTTCTGTTTGCCGAGTTTGACGAGGTTAAGGTAGGCATCCCGGAGGTTACTCGCGATGGGATGCCCCATATGATCCATTGATACATTATATGCCGCACCGGTGCCGCCGTCTTCGCCATCAATAGCCAAGGCACCCGCGTATTGATTTCTCGTCAGGTTATTGAGTACCGCGAGCGCCGTGCTTGTTCCAGAGATTTTGGGATATACCGGTACACGGAAACCCCACCCCATGTACATGGACTGGATCATTTTGGCGACCGATTCCTCGATGGAATATTTTGTCTGATGGGTCGGCGGACTTGGCAGACTGACGCCGGGCGGCACGCCGCGAATTGCGGCGATTAGTTTGTTAACCTTGTACCACATGAGGAGGCCGCCATCACCCGGTTTAGCTCCCTGACCGTACTTTATCTCTACGGCGCACGGATCTTCCTTCATCTCAGGCAGGGCATGGATAATCTCATCCCAGCCAAAATAGCCGCTGGCAATCTGGAGAATTACATATTTTAGGAATCGAGACCTGAGCAAACGCGGTGGACATCCGCCTTCACCTGTGCACATCCGTACAGGCATCCCCAATTCTTCATTCAGGTAGGCCACACCCATTTGCAGCCCTTCCCACATGTTTGGGGATAAGGCGCCGAATGACATGCTGCCGATGATGAGAGGGTAAATCTCGCGAACCGGAGGTGTCCAGCCGTTTTCCCGCGTTACCCGGACCATCTCCTCGGGCGGCAGAATTCGCCCGAGAAGAGTCCTCAATTCAAATTCGTGGCGACCTGCGTCCAGAGCGGGGTCGGTCAGCATGGAAATACGTATGAACTTTATTTGATCTAAAATGACTCCGGGAACGTTGCGACGTCCGCCACGGCGCCTGGGAACACCTCCCATATTATTATGAAAGCGCAATTTGTCAATTTCTTCATTGTGAGCGGGTATAATGCAATTGTTGGGGCATACAAGATTGCACATTCCGCAGCCCACGCAGGCATGGACTGGGTCAGTACGCTGGTCGATACCGTGATAAACAGTAAACAGGTTGCTAGGTTTTTCCTCCAGCCCTATGGAGATGTTGATGGCCCGCTTCCTGTGTACACCCAGCTCAATTGCACGAACAGGACAGACGGCTGTACACCTGCCACAGAGGGTGCATTTTTCTTTATCCCACAGGATAATCCAAGGAAGATCTTTTACACTTAGTGTTAATGGTGCAAGGCATCCCACTGATTCCATATCTCTACCTCCCGTCGTTCCGGGCCGACGATTACCGTGTCATATTTCATTGGTTGAAAATCGCGGTTCTTATCACGGGCTGGTATCGTAGCATCCAGTCCACACATTTCAGAAGAAAAGACATACATCCCGGGATGTCCTCCGACGACACCCGGCCGTAATTTCTTACTGTCCTGAACCATAAAAAGGGTCTTGTCCGGCAGACAGCCCATAACGCAGTTGGGCCCGTCAATGATCAACGGACGACAAGCTTGTTTTAGCCCGCGTAGCCATCGACCATCAGGGTGCCTTGCCAGTTCCCCGTCCATTAATGGTGTAATCACATGCTTATACATCGGAAGCCCAAGAGCCAGATGATTGACTGTGTAATGCAGTATATGGGTAAACGTCTCCGAATCCGATTGATAACCGATGTAACCAGGGAAACCCCGCGACGTGAGAAATTCCCTGATGGGAACGAAGGCCGTGTTCTCCCCGTTGGTCATGGTAGCCATACCCTGGATGAAGAAGGGATGGCACGCATAGATATTTATCGCATAGTTTGTATTTTGCCGTCCCTGGACAAGCATGGCTCGTGCCTGTAGCTCTTTTCGATCAAGCCCCAGATAATCAGCGATTGCCATGGGATCGCCTACTTCTTTAATCATAATGACATCAGGCCAGAAGCTGAAAATCATCATGGAGCCATCTTCTTCTCCCATCCGCCGCAACTGTAGGCGGATCATCATCATTCGAAATTGAATCTCCGCCGCGCTGAGCTCCTTCCATGCTGGCGGATACTCGTATACACGAATCAGATAGTAGTCCCGTTTGGGCGTACCTGGGGGCGGCTGTTTTTTGGGGCGAATGGATAGCTCGTGCTTGACCAAAAAGTCGCATTCTGTCATGAATCGGTCCAGTGATTTGACGCCTTCATTGGTAAAAGTTCCGGACAGGATCGGCTCTGTCTTGAGTTTTTCAAAATCGCCAGCCAGATCAGTCATGAACATTCCCGTACCCGACCCGTCATGCCCTTCCTTCATAACGTCAATGGCACGCAACGCTACCATCGGGGAAAGCGGGTCTGAACTTGTAACAGCAAATAAACGACACATACATTTTCCTCACTCTTTATTTACTCCGCAGGGTCTTAATGAATGCGGAGCCATTTAAGACCGGTAAAAACTTCTCTATAATATCTGGAAAAAAATAAGGCCTCAACTACACATATTTTTCATAAAAGTCAAATATACAGTATACAAAAATGAACCATATGCCTGATGACCATCTTCGCTTCACCATAAGCGTTTAATATTATTTAAAATAATAACTTTTATATTTTGGGAGCAGAGACACGAGAAGATATCAGAAATAAGATCGCATGTCACATCCGCTAACACAACATATATGAAAGGTTGAATAAAAAACAAAACGGTACTTTCTTGGTCATCATCGATAAATTTCTATAAACTACTTTCCACTTCCTCTTCTGTTGAATTTGTCATGGAGCGGTTCCTTTTAGGACGAAATTGCCAGGGGTCAATACCAAATTTCTGAATCTTATACTGGGTGATTCGTTTCGTGGTACCGAGCAACTTCGCCGCCTTGCTCTGATTTCCCCGCGTTTCCTTCAGGGCATCGATAATTAAGGACCTCTCCTGACTTTCAACTACATTTTTCAATTTTCCCTGCTCTTTTTTCTCGCTATCTCTGATTTTAAGCTGAAGAGAAGGGGGGAGATGAAGGCTTTCAATAGTATCTCCTGTTGCCACTAAGACAGCTCTTTCCATGCAGTTTTCCAGTTCTCTTACATTACCCGGCCATTGATATGCCAAGAATGTTTCCAGTACCGGGGTGGAAATCCTGTTCACCGGCTTGCTAAGCTCTTTCGCATATTTCAGTACGAAATGGTCTGCCAGCATTATTATGTCGCTGCCTCGCTCTCGCAGGGGGGGGAGGTAGATCGGGAACACATTAAGGCGGTAGTACAGATCGCTGCGAAACCGTCCTGACGTAATATCCTGTTCAAGGTCTCGATTGGTAGAGGCTATCACGCGCACATTGACATTAACCACCCTTGACGAACCTAAGGGTTGTATCTGTTTATCCTGTAGGACCCGCAATAGCTTTGCCTGAGCCGCCGCTGACAATTCGCCCACTTCATCAAGAACGACTGTTCCACCGTGTGCTTCTTCAAATCTGCCCTTCCTATTGTGTACCGCTCCCGTGAATGCACCCTTTTCATGTCCGAAAAGTTCGCTTTCTATCAGTGTATCCGGCATGGCAGCGCAATTCACATAAATTAAAGGACTATCTTTTCGCGAGCTGTTCAGATGGATTGCCTGCGCAACCAACTCCTTACCGGTTCCTGTTTCTCCGTTAATCAATACCGTCGTGTTTGTACCTGCTACCTGTGCGATAAGTCCGTAAATTTCTTGCATGGCCCTGGAACTGCCGATGATATCAACCGATGGCGCTTTAGAACGGCCGACGATCATCCTCAAACGGCGGTTTTCCTCTTCGAGGGCACGGGTGTGGACTGCTCTGGCAATGAGCTCAGCAACTGCTGAAAGCATAGCAAGCTCACGATCGAGATTCTCGACAATACGCGCCACTTTATCTGCCGATATCACGCCAACGACCCTGGCGTCATATATGATTGGCACGCAGAGGAAAGAGAGTTCGGACCTGTTCAGCGAACGCCTTGCACCCGTGCGGTCAAGAAAATGAGCCTCGTTCCCGAGATTGGCCACTGCCATGGGACGTCCGGTCTGTGCCACCCTCCCGGTAATACCCTCACCAGGTTTATACATGACCTCAAGCCCCTGAATGTTAACATCGTGCGCCACGTCGAGCCACGCTTCCCCTGTCTCCCGGTCGAGTAGCGATATCATACCACGCTCCATTCCCAGCCGCAGGCTCATCTCTTTTAAGACCTGCTCCAGGTGATCGCGCAATTCTTGAGGCTGTGCAAGTATCTTGGCAATAGCGTGAAGAGCAGCAAGCTCTTCGTAATTATGAACGCTTAAGTCCTTAGCGCCTGCCCTGCCAATCTGTGACGGACTCCATATTTGCTTGGTCATAGAAGTAACAAGACTCCTCCCTCTTCCCTTGCACAGTAAGCGTCACACAATCATGAAATGTTGTTGCTCACTGTTTGCTCACCAAAGACGTTAATGCCAGGATCTAATTCTTTATCGTGACATCCATTATGTTTTGCCTGGCTATTATCTGTTCGTCATCGCCTTTCTTGATAGACACATGCATGACGCCCAGGACCTGATATTCACCATTTTTCAACTTCGTCGTCTCCCATGGAACGGCAAAGTTATTTTGCTTGTCGGAAGATTCATCGATCTTGATCCAGGACTCGGTATTTTTTTTGCGATAATACCAAGGATTTGTCGCCTTAATCGCGGCGTGAGAATATCCAAGCTGCTCCAAATCCTTTTTCAGTAATTCTTCATCGAAACTTTCTCTTAAGACAACCCTTCCCGATAGAGTTCTCTGCGAGGCAGACGGCACAATGAAAAATGGTCCCCAATTTATAGACATATTTCCCTCCTTTTTTGATTGCGCTTAGAAAAAATTAATCGTTATTATTAAAATTCTTGCCTTCTTAATTTCCAACTACTTGGTACATTTTCCTTATTCAGATAGAGAAACAGACTATTACGTAATGGTCGCCTTTAATATAATCAGCGTTAAAGAACAGAAAGTACCAAGAATTGTCGCTTTACGAGAACGCCCATAGCGAAATTGTTCCTTTCAATCCACTTGCAAATAAAAATACTGGTCTCTCTTCTATCTAATCGTTAGACTATTTATAACTCATTTAATACAAAATTGCAACTTTTATTTTTATTATGAGACGACAATGTGTCTTAAGAAACAAGAAATAAGTCATTTACGATAATTCATATATGACAAAATTGTTCTTTGTATGGTTCTTTAGGTATATGATACTTTAATGTATGCATGGACGATCAATTTCTTATAGTTTGATCTGTACAGCATGAGGAATCAAATGGAGCTTGCCTCGATCAACCGATATCTTTGAATGGCATCGTTTTTGTCACCTTGCAGATGCATTGGTCAGCAAGATTAAATCAGATTCACTGGTCTTATTTGTTTCTTCAGGGATCCAAGAGAATTTGCGCCCCTCGTATGTGACTATGTCTCACATTTATAGAGATCATTCTTCGGAGTATCGATGAAACGAACTAAAATCGGAGAAATGTCGCACTATTTGTGCTACACTGATTAATAGTTATGAGGCGAGTGTGTGGAATGCGGATGAATATTGGAAACCGACTCGACACCACCTTGCCCTATTAGGTTGTGGGAATGACGGAATTGTCCCTGGAAAGACAAATAGAAAATAATCATTTAAAGGACTGATGAAGACAGAAACTGTAAAAAGCGGTCTCGCATCACTGGATGAAGTTGTTCAGGGGCTTCGATATGGCGACAATGTCGTATGGCAGGTCGACCATCTGGAAGAGTATAAATATTTCGCTGAACCGTTTGCGAGTCAGGCTATAGCAGATGGACGGAAGTGCATCTATCTCCGATTTGCGCCCCACATAGAAATTCTTAAGGCACGGCCCGGCTTAACAATTATCGAGTTGGATCCAGAGGTAGGCTTTGACACCTTCAGCAGGGAGGTCAATAAGATTATCGAGTCGTTTGGCAGAGAAATATTTTATATATTCGATAATCTGTCTTTTCTCGTCGTTCGCTGGGCAACAGATGAGCTGCTTGCAAACTTCTTCCAGGTTACCTGTCCCTATCTTTTTGAGCTTGAAACGGTAGCATATTTTGCGCTTACACGGGGCCAGCATTCTCACAGTGCGGTAGCGAGGATTCGTGACACGACGCAACTGCTGATCGATGTCTATCAGGTACAAGATATTATGTACCTTCATCCCTTGAAGGTGTGGGATAGATACTCTCCAAAGATGTTCCTTCCGCACGCGATGTCCGGCACAGGCTGGGTTCCAGTCTTTCAAAGCGGGGAGGCCGCTGCTGTATCGGTAAGTGCCAGCAAAAAGCCGCTCCACATCATGGCAAAATCGATAGCCCCGTGGGAGAGCGTATTCAGAAGACTCTTGCAATACCAGGAAGCGAAAAAAGATTTATCGGAAACCACGCCTGAGGTCTCAGCCCTGAAACGGGAACTCTTGCAGATGATGGTAGGGAGCCATCCAGAATTCAATAGACTGGCAGACTCCTATTTCAGAATAAGCGATCTGCTTGGCATCAGGGACCGCTTGATCGGTTCCGGTCAGATTGGCGGAAAGGCGGCGGGAATGCTTCTGGCGAGACGCATACTCACGGAAGACGGCAATGAGGACTTTTCGCAGACCCTGGAGGCTCACGATTCCTTCTATATCGGCTCAGATGTCTTCT
This sequence comes from Syntrophales bacterium, assembly GCA_049512055.1. GTDB lineage: Bacteria > Desulfobacterota > Syntrophia > Syntrophales > UBA2185 > Fen-1135. Next base: position 14,516 of record JBEKXK010000048.1, read on the forward strand.
TTACCTTTTTGGTAAATAATGATCTCTTCCGCCTGCGTCTGCAATTGACTCGCAGTTTCCACATATCCGATGATGAATTTGGAGAGGTAGAAAGGCGTTTTCTGGAAGGTAAATTTCCCCCGGAGATTATTGAACAGTTTGGCAACATGTTAGATTACTACGGCCAAGCACCAATTATTGTCAGGTCCAGCAGCCTCTTGGAGGATAGTTTTCGCAACGCCTTTGCTGGCAAATACCGCAGCGAGTTTTGTGCAAATCAAGGCGGCTCCGAAGAGCGTCTGGAAGCGTTCCTGAGGGCCGTGAAGCTCGTCTATGCCAGTGCCGTAAATCCGGACGCTTTATCTTACCGGCGAGCCATGGGACTTGAAAACAGAGATGAGCAGATGGCGATCCTCGTGCAGCGTGTTTCAGGGATGCCATATAAGAAATACTTCTTCCCGTCTCTTGCAGGCGTTGCCTGCTCTAGGAATCTTTATGCATGGACAGATCGAATAGACGCGACGAAGGGATTGATCCGCCTTGTATTCGGACTGGGGACACGTGCGGTGAACCGGGTTGGCAATGACTATCCAAGGATGATTGCCATCAGCTATCCAGAACTCAGACCGGAGTATGGCGTCCGTATTGCGAAGTATTCACAGTGGGAGGCAGATGTCCTTGACTTGGAAAAAAATGAATTTGCAACTATGTCCGTAGCAGAGATATTGGCTGATAGGGATTATCCTAATCTTCACCTTCTCATATCGTTGCTGGCGGATGGCTACCTGATTGATCCATTCACAGGACGGTTGGACAATTCAACACAGAAGCTTATAATTACATTTAACAACCTGATCGGCCGCACTGATTTCATAAAGATTATGGATGCCATGCTGACCAGACTCGAAAAGGCATATGGACATCCACTGGACACGGAATTTACCGCTTCTGTCGATGCCAGCAGTCACATACGGATCAATCTGCTGCAATGCCGGCCGATGACCGTGCCGGGATCAATCGGCCCCGTAACCTTTCCTGATGAACTGCCGAAGAACCGCATATTGTTCAAGGCCAATCGTACTATCAGCGGCGGGACGATTTCAGACATCCGCTACATTCTCTATATCGATCCTAAGCGCTATGTCCAGGTTGAGTCCATTGATGTGAAGAAATCCCTGGGCCGGGTAGTCGGATCAATCAATGAGCACCCGGTGATTGCGAAGGGTAAGATTATGATGATGGGACCTGGCAGATGGGGAAGCAGCAACATCGATCTTGGTGTCAATGTGAGTTACGCCGATATAAATAATACTTCTGTACTTGTGGAAATTGCCCGCGAGGAAGCGGGCCACCTGCCTGAATTTTCCTACGGCACACACTTTTTTTTGGACTTGGTCGAAGCAGGAATTATTTATATGCCGGTTTATCCGAATGACGCTGAAGCTGATTTTAATCATGATTTTTTCGAAAATTCACCCAACATCCTCATGGATCTCTTGCCGGATGCAGTTAAATTCAGCGATGTTTTGCAGGTCATAGATGTGCCGGCCGTGACCGGAGGGAAATACGCCAAGGTGATCGCTGATCCACAGAGACAGAAGGCTACTTGCTACATTGAGTGAGCAGGCTTCTGATATGGGATTGTGCGCAACCTCTGGAAAGCAAGAAACAGATAACATTCTTTTTTCTAAGCAAGCGCAAGGTATCGATTGACAGCGCCATCCTGTCACTGCTGGAGCGGAACGGATTTACACCCAGCCGCGAAGCTTCATCGCTTCAACGACACGCTCCACTGCAACTACGTATGCCGCCTGGCGCATATTGGTATTGTACTTCCTGGCAGTATTGATAACCGAATGGTATGCTGTCGTCATTTTCTTATCAAGCCGTTTGTGTACGTCTTCCAGCTCCCAGTAGTACATGTAGGCATTTTGGACCATTTCAAAGTAAGACACGGTAACACTTCCCGCATTACACAAGAAGTCCGGTATCACGTGAATGCCATTCCTATGGAGGATATCGTCAGCTTCCATGCTGGTCGGTCCGCTCGCTAGCTCAGCAATAATCCTCGCTTTGATTCGCGGGGCGTTTCTCTCCGTTATTACGTTTTCCATGGCAGCGGGTATGAGAATATCTACATCGAGTTCAAGGATCTCTTCATTAGATATAGGTACTGCACCGGGGAAATGAATGACTGAAGATGTCTTTGCCTTATGGATACCGACTGCTTCCGGATCGAGCCCTTCCTTATTGTAAATACCGCCTTTGGAATCGCTGACAGCCAATACCCTACAGCCCAAGAGGGACGCGGCAAGGCAGGCTGCGTGATAGCCTGCATTGCCGTACCCCTGAATTGCCACTGTAGCCTGCGAAAGATCAACCCCGCATTCTTGAGCTGCCTCACGAACCGTATAGAGGCCACCCAGTGCCGTGGCATCGCTGCGGCCTTCAGAACCACCCAGAGATATTGGCTTTCCAGTGATGGCGCCAAACTGATTCTTCCCGCGAAGTTTTGAGTATTCATCCACCATCCACGCCATGATCTGCGGGTTTGTGTATACATCTGGAGCAGGTACATCTTTATCAGGACCGATGATTTGCCACACGCTGTCCACATATGCGCGGCTTAAACGTTCAAGTTCTCCTTGTGACATCTCCTTGGGATTGCAGATTACACCCCCTTTTCCGCCACCGAGAGGCAGATCAAGAAGGGAGCACTTCCATGTCATCCATGCTGCATGGGCGCGAACATTATCTATCGTTTCTTCCGGGTGGAACCGTATCCCGCCCTTAGTGGGACCTTTGGCATCATTGTACTGAACTCTAAATCCCTGAAATACCCTCGTGGTACCATTATCCATGCGGACTGGCAGTGAAACATGAAGTTCACGCATGGGTGACCGAAGCACCTCATGAATACCAGGTTCCAGATTTAAAATTCTTGAGCACTGATCCAATTGTCTCCTGGCGATGCTGAATGGATTTGTCTTGACCATAAGACCGTCCTTCCTCTGATTATTTTCTGGATTGTTTAATTATGCCATTCTTATAAATAATTTTTTTCTCTGCGGCGCAAATGCAATAAGCGAAATCAATAAGAATTATTAAATATTAGGTACACTATATCAAAAAATAGGTGGCGAAAGAAAGGATAATTTATCCAAAATTTGGACAGTAAACATCACATTTTTGCATACAAATATATAAATTATCGAACATTATTGTTGACAAGTGAGCCTAATATTGCTACTGACAACGGCAAACCATCGCCGTTTGCCTTATGAAGAAATTTTTTGATTCCGAAGTAATTGAGAGAAAAATAGTCCTTATTCTTCGTCTTCTTAAAGAAAGCGGGCAGCCAGTCGGTGCTCGGCTTATCTCCAGGCGGATGCAGGATTTGGGAATAATACTAAGCGAAAGAGCTGTGCGTTATCACCTGAAACTCATGGATGAAAAGGGGCTTACTCGTCTCGCGGGCAGACGGGAAGGAAGAGTTGTAACGGATAAAGGTGTCGACGAAGTCAATAACGCGATGGTGCAGGACAAAATCGGGCTTGCCATCTCGCGCATCGAGATACTCGCTTACAAAACAACATTTGATCCTGTAAGTGAACGAGGGTTCCTTCCTGTTAATATCTCACTTTTCCCCGAAGAACAGTTCAAGAATGCCCTGAAAGTAATGAGGCCGGCCTTTGAAACGGGGGTGACTGTCAGTGATCTCGTGGCTGTAGCGGAAGAGCACGGGCAGCTTGGTAATTTTACCGTACCGGCGGGTAAGATAGGTCTCGCCACTGTCTGCAGCATAGTAATTAACGGTGTCTTGCTTAAAGCCGGCATTCCCATGGACTCAAAATTTGCAGGAATTCTGCAGCTAAAAGACAGGAAACCTCTGCGGTTTGTTGAGCTTATTTATTATTCCGGATCCTCACTCGATCCTTCGGAAACATTCATTATGGCAAGAATGACTTCTGTGCGAAGCGTTCTCGGAACGGGAGAAGGGAAAATTCTTGCTAACTTCAGGGAGGTTCCCGCGCCGTGCAAGAACCTCGTCGAGGAGCTTGTATCCAAACTTAATAAAGCGAGAATCGGCGGTGTTCTGTTGATAGGCGCTGTAAGCGAACCGGTATGTCAGGTGCATGTGGATTTAAATAAAGTGGGACTCATTCTTACGGGGGGACTCAACCCGATTGCCTGTGCACAGGAAGCGGGAATCCAGACGGAGAACCGCGGCATGGCTACAGTAATGGATTATCATGGCCTGCGCAGATTTTCAGAAATTTGCAAGGGCAAATACGGCAAATAGTTCGTTCAGTACTCATAGAAGTATACCAAATAATACCAGAGGAAGGAGAAGCAAAACATGAATCTTAGAAGGCCAAATTCGAATGAAGCGACAGGGACATTTAACCGTTCGAGAGATGTAGTACCCATGTCGGGAATCTGTACGAGATGTGTCGATGGCTGCAGAGGAGGTTGCGAGATATGGCTATCAACATTCAGAGGTCGTGAAGTCCTGTATCCCATAACCTTTGGTGAAATGACTGCCGGAGCTGATAAGAATTATCCCATCGATTATTCTCATCTGAGCATTCAGGGTTATGCTGTAGGGGCAAAGGGCTTGCCGAAGGGCGTCAAGGCCGGTCCCGATACGGCATTATTTCCGGATGTGGACACAGAAACCGAGTACGGATGGAAGAAAAAGGTGAAAATGCGACTCCCGATTTTTACGGGCGCACTTGGTTCTACAGAGATTGCCCGCAAGAACTGGGAACATTTTGCTGTAGGCGCTGCTATTTCCGGAATCACCATTGTCTGTGGTGAGAATGTTTGCGGTATTGACCCTGCACTTGAGCTGGATAATAGGGGAAAGGTCAAGAAATCGCCGGAAATGGATCGACGTATTGAAACATATAAACGCTATCACGAGGGATATGGGGAGATCCTTGTGCAGATGAACGTTGAGGATACGAGGTTTGGCGTCGCCGAATACGTACTCAATAAACATAAGTTGGATACGATTGAACTGAAATGGGGACAGGGTGCCAAATGTATCGGTGGGGAAATCAAGGTTAATTCTCTGGAAAGGGCAATAGAGTTGAAGAAGAGAGGGTATATAGTCCTGCCCGACCCGACGTTGTCTGAAAATCAGGCGGCATTCAAAGATGGGGCGATCAAGGAATTTGAGAGACACTCGCGGCTTGGCTTTGTGACCGAAGACGGATTTCTCGATGAAGTGGAAAGGCTCCGAAGAGTAGGTTTCAAGAGAATCACCTTGAAGACGGGAGCCTATTCGGCTGTTGAACTTGCCATGGCCCTGCGCTACTGTGCCGAGGCAGAGATCGATCTCTTGACGGTAGACGGGGCGCCGGGCGGCACGGGCATGAGTCCCTGGCCCATGATGACTGAATGGGGAATTCCCAGCTTCTATTTCCACAGTCTTACCCACCAGTTCTGCGATAAATTAGCTAAGAGGAAAATCAGGGTTCCTGACATCGCCGTTGCCGGTGGCTTCTCTTCAGAAGACGGTGTGTTTAAGGCCATAGCCATGGGCAACCCGTATGTGAAAGCCGTGTGTATGGGTAGAGGTCTGATGATTCCCGGTATGGTGGGCAAAAACATCGGAGAATGGTTGAAGGCCAAAGACCTTCCCAAGACGGTTTCCAAGTACGGCAATACCGCGGAAGAGATCTTCGTAGGTTACGAGGAACTGAAGAAGAAATATGGGAAGGAATTGAAAAATATCCCGTATGGCGCTATAGGGCTGTACACCTTCAGCCAGAAGTTCAAGGCAGGTTTGCAGCAGCTTATGGCAGGGAGCAGAAACTTCAAACTCTCTCTCGTATCACAAAAAGATCTGATGTCGTTGACAGAGGAAGCTGCCAGGATATCGGGAATACCTTACGTAATGGATGCTTACAGGAAAGAGGCGGAAAAAATTCTATCCTCATAACTCAATTTTTTGTCAGCCTGAAATCTGAAGCCCCTCTGCGAAGAGCCGGTGGGCTTTAGAGAACCTCAGACCATGAAGAAATCGCGACGAGCTTCTGTTTCACTCTGTCCTGATATCATGACAGATGCAGAAATGTATTTGCCGTGCCTGAAAAGTGCAGCCTGCCACACTTGAATCTATCCACAATTCTGATGTTCGCAGAGAAGAGGAAGGACGTAGGACTGCAGATTTACCGGCAAAAAAGATATTAACAAAAAGCAGTGCCCATGAGCTGCGCTCATAATCAGGGTGACGGAGATTTTCTTTCTCGTTGGGCAACGGCTTCAATCTCCATCTTTTTCATCATGATCAAAATGGCCGTGATGGCTGCCTGTGTCATTCCCGGTATCCTTTCCGCTTGCCCGATAGTTGAAGGTTCAATCTTCATCAGCTTCATTTTCAATTCGGTGGAAAGTCCGGGTATGCAGTCGTAATTCATGCCCTTGGGAATCTTCTTCCCCTCAAGCTGTTTCATCCTTTCCACGGCCTCCTGCTGCCGCTTAATGTATCCTTCATATTTGGACTCTATACAGATTTGCTTTCTAACAAAACTGTCCGCTATAGGCTCCCATCCCTCAAATACCTTCAGATCATCGTAGGATATTTCGCTTCTCTTCAGAAGCTGATAGAGTGTGACAGGATTCTTGATCGGAGGAGTTCCCATCGTCTGAAGGATCGTATTAACCTTCTCATTAGGAAAGATCCTTACGGCGGAGAGTCGGTATATTCGATCGTTTATTTCGTGAACCCTTTCCTGCAGGTGATTGTAGTGATTGCGCGGGATGAGGCCCAGGTCGTATCCCTTCGCCAGGAGACGGATCGCAGCATTATCCTCGCGAAGGATCAGACGGTATTCTGCCCGGGATGTAAACATCCTGTACGGTTCATCAACACCCCTTGTGACAAGGTCATCGATCATGACCCCCATATAGGCCTTCGAGCGATCAAGGATGAAAGGGGCTCTCCTCTGCACGGCAAGCGCCGCGTTTATGCCGGCCCATAACCCTTGCGCAGCCGCCTCTTCGTAACCGGATGTGCCGTTGATCTGGCCTGCTAAGTAAAGCCCCGCGATTGGCTTCGTTTCCAGGGTCTGCCGAAGTTGCGTCGGTTGCACGAAATCATACTCTATGGCGTATGCGGGGCGCATAACTTCCGCATCTTCAAGACCGGGGACGCTATGGATAATCCGCTCCTGAAGATCCTGAGGCATACTGTTTCCTAGGCCTTTGGCATAGATTTCTTCCGTCTCCAGACCTTCGAATTCCAGAACGACCGGATGCCTTTCCTTATCGGAGAAACGCATTACCTTGTCTTCGAGAGAGGGACAGTAGCGCGCGCTGATCCCCTTTATGGTCCCGGAATAGAGCGGAGACGACATGATGTTTTCCCTGATGAGGCTGTGGGTTTTTCTTGTCGTATATGAAAAATACGAAGGAAGACGTTCTTCGCGGAGCTTTTCCGTGGTGAAGGAAAATGGCTCCGGTTCGGGGTCGCTATCCTGTCTTTCCAGTTGCGAAAAATCGATAGATGACGCACGCAATCTCGGAGGAGTGCCTGTCTTCATACGTCCCATTTCCAAACCCAGAGACCTGAGGGATTCCGCCAGGCGAACGGATGATGTTTCTCCTGCCCTCCCCGCCTCATAGTGCACCGTTCCAATATGTATCAAACCGTTAAGAAATGTCCCTGTTGTTATGATAACGGCCCTGCCGCGATAAAAGACGCCGATATGATCTTCCACACCTATAGCCCTGCCATCTTCGACAACGATGCGGTCAATGAGAGTCTGCCTGAGATGAAGGTTTTTTTCCTTCTCCACTACAGCTTTCATGGCGAGCCTGTAGAGTTGTTTATCGCATTGGAACCGGGAGGATTGAACTGCCGGCCCTTTCGAGGCGTTGAGCAGCCGGAAATGTACTGCTGTCTTATCGGCGATCTTCCCCATCTCCCCGCCCAGAGCATCGACCTCCTTGACCAACTGTCCCTTGGCGAGGCCTCCGACGGCGGGGTTACAGGACATGAGGGCAATAGAATCCAGATTGATATTGAACATGATCGTGGAGCAGCCCATCCTGGCTGATGCTAACGCTGCTTCGCAGCCGGCATGACCCGCGCCGACGACTATCACATCGTAATTTCTCGATCTATCTTTCATTCCTTAGCCCGAAACACTATTTTGAGAGACTCGAAACCCACCGATGATCAGCTACATGGTTTAGAGGCGCAATTGAAATGTTGCAGTTTTACATATAATTTAATAATGTCAATTTAAAAATTACAACAAAAAAAGAGGCCTTCTTGTCAAAGCCCTCGCTCTGGAACAACACAAAAAGATATTACGATCTGAAAAGTTTCTGGCTGAACCGTTTCGGGTGCAGGGTTTACAAGCTCCAAATCGATGCGGGATTCACCTGTCCCAATCGCGATGGTACGGTGTCCAGAGGAGGATGCACATACTGCGACGGTCGGGGTTCACGACTGCGGCAGATTGGTCCGCTTCCTTCGGTCGCAGAGCAGATCCGCCGGGGCAAGGAGTATTATAAAAAAAACAGAAATGCAGGAAAGTTTATCGCTTATTTCCAGACATTCACCAATACATATGCACCAGTTGAAAAACTGAAAGAACTTTATGACGAAGCGCTGGCAGAAGAGGACGTCATCGGTCTTTCTGTCGGTACCCGTCCGGATTGCATACCCAGTGGCATAATCGACCTTTTTCAAGACTATGCAAGAAAGAAACACGTATGGCTCGAATTGGGTCTTCAATCGATACATGATAGGACCCTCCGGCTCATCAACAGGGGACACCCTGCTGCTGCCTTCCTTGACGCGGTGCACAGGCTATCCGGAAGCGACATACACATTTGCACGCATATCATTGTCGGCTTGCCGGGTGAAACGCGGGAAGATATCCTGGAGACTGCAAGGGCGATTGCGACCCTCCCGATTCATGGGATCAAGATACACGCACTCCTGGCCCTCAGAGGGACCGTTGTTGGTGATCTTTATGAAAAACGAGAAATCATCATGTTTAGCAGGGACGATTATGTAAGAACAGTAAGCGACATTCTGGAAATTCTGCCGCCGGAGATGGTCATTCAGCGGCTGACGGCAGACGGTTACCGGGATATATTTCTTGGGCCCAAGTGGTCTGTCAACAAGATGGAAGTCTTGAATGCCATAGACAGGGAACTTGATAGAAGGAATACATATCAGGGGGTCGATTGTGTAAAGAATATCTGATCTGCCGAGGCTACAGACAATGAGCAGGCAGCTCTACATGTTCCGGCATATGTATTGCGTATTTAGAGAAAATTTGATTTAGTATATGTTGACAGCGCAAGGAACTTTTCAACATTATAATTGAGGTAAGGCCCGCTTGGGTGGAGTATCATGATAGGAATTATCGATTATCAGGCCGGGAATCTGACCAGTGTAGCGCGGGCGCTTCGTTATTTAGGGGAGCCCTGCCGGATCAGTGATGATCCCAAAGTACTGAAGCAGGCCAGCCGTATAATCTTTCCCGGCGTGGGTGCCGCAGGTGAAGCGATGGTGAATCTGCGACAGAAGCATCTGAATCGCTGGATACCTGAGTGGATAGACGAAGGAAAGCTCGTGCTGGGTATTTGTCTCGGAACGCAGGTTATTTTCGAGTACAGCGAAGAGAATGATACGAAATGCCTCGGAATTATCCGAGGTGCCGTCAAGCGATTCCCAAATAATCTCCAGGAAGACTGTATGCCTCTGAAGATTCCCCACATGGGATGGAACCATGTCGCCTTTCAAAAGGATCACCCCGTTTTTCGGGATATTACCGATGAAGCCCAATTCTATTTCGTCCACTCCTATTATCCGGCTCCCGCTGATGACCGGTTGGTTATCGGCTGGACCGATTATGGACAACTCTTCTGCGCTGCTTTGGCCCGTAGAAATTTAGTGGCCGTTCAATTTCATCCGGAAAAGAGTGGAAGGCCCGGGCTTCAGATACTGGCCAATTTCTGCCGTTGGGGAGGCGAGGATGCTTAGCAAACGGGTCATACCCTGCCTGGACGTGCGTGACGGGAAGCTCACAAAAGGCATCAAGTTCAAGGGGAATATCGATATCGGGGATCCCGTCGAAGCTGCGCGTGAATATTATGAACAGGGCGCCGATGAAATTGTCTTTTATGACATCACTGCGTCATCTGACGAGCGAGACATCATGATAGACGTTGTCAAACGAGTTGCGGAAACAATTTTTATTCCTTTCTCGGTTGGTGGCGGCATCCGTACGGTTGAAGACATGCGACGTGTCATTCTTGCGGGAGCCGAAAAAATTAGTATTAACTCTGAAGCAGTGAAAAATCCACCTCTGATATCCGAAGGCGCCAAGGCCTTTGGCAGCCAGTGTGTAGTGCTGGGCATGGATGTCAAGAAGGTGGAAGCGAATTCAAAAATACCTTCAGGCTATGAAATGGTTATCCATGGGGGGCGGGTATTTACCGGCGTCGACGCGTTATGGTGGGCCAAAGAGGCAGAAAACCTCGGGGCAGGTGAGATTTGCCTGAATTCTATTGATGCCGACGGAACGCAGGAAGGTTATGAAATCAAGCTTACGCATCTCATATCCACGAACGTCAATATACCAGTCATCGCCTCAGGAGGAGCCGGCACGCCGGAACACCTCAAAGATGTCCTTACCCGCGGCAAAGCCGATGCAGCACTGATTGCATCAATGGTTCATTATCGGCACTACACGATCTCAGAGATCAAAAGATATTTGCAAGAGAGCGGCGTAAAGACGAGGACGACCTGGTGATATCCGAATTTGATTCATCGTCCTTGATTATTTCTCTCGATAATATTATATTAAAGGAGACAGTTTTGATTCAGCCCAGGGAGGCGAAATAAGGTGGACAAGAAAAGATACGAACTGAATGTTCAGTTGGCCCAGATGTTAAAAGGCGGCGTTATAATGGACGTCACTAATGTGGAACAGGCTACGATAGCCGAAGAAGCTGGTGCCGTTGCGGTAATGGCCCTGGAACGAGTGCCGGCGGATATCCGCAAACAAGGGGGTGTCGCCCGGATGTCTGACCCTGCCATGATCCTCGAGATTAAAAAGGCCGTGTCAATACCCGTCATGGCGAAGGCAAGGATTGGTCATTTTGTTGAAGCCCAGATCCTGGAGTCTCTGAAAATCGACTATATCGATGAGAGTGAGGTGTTAACCCCCGCCGACGAAGAATGTCACATTGATAAGACGAAGTTTTCCATACCGTTCGTCTGTGGCTGCCGTAACCTGGGAGAAGCGTTGCGCCGCATTGCCGAAGGAGCCGCCATGATTCGCACCAAAGGCGAAGCAGGAACAGGAAATGTCGTCGAGGCGGTGCGCCACATTCGTACTGTAAATCGTGAAATAAGGCAGCTGGTCGGCATGCCCGTCGAAGAGGTTACCGGTTATGCGAAGGCAAACGGCATGCCTTATGAACTTGCCCTGCAGGTGAGAGAACTGGAACGGTTGCCTGTAGTTAATTT
>JBEKXK010000049.1:0-25444 GCA_049512055.1 Syntrophales bacterium
CGGGATTGACGAGATGCCGGACATCTGTGACGCCATTGAGCGAGCCATTGTCGAAGACCCTCCGATGACAATTAGGGAAGGTGGAGTCATCAAGGAGAGTTATGATCACGACCTCGACGAGCTGATATCCGTGAGCAGGGACGGAAAAAAGTGGATCGCCGCCCTTGAACAGAGGGAGAGAAAACGAACGGGGATCAATTCTCTGAAAGTGGGATTTAACAGTATCTTCGGATATTATATTGAAGTCACCAAGGCGAATACAGATCTCGTGCCTCAAGATTATATCCGGAAACAGACCCTCATAAATGCAGAGCGGTATATTAATGAGGAGCTGAAAGGCTACGAGCATACCGTACTTACCGCAGAAGACCGCCGGAAAGAGCGGGAATATGATCTCTTCGTCCGAATCAGGGGAGAGATATCGAAGGAAATAATACGGATTCAGACCACGGCTTCGCATATTGCCGATCTCGATGGCCTTGCATCTCTGGCGGAGGCCGCGGAGCGCTACAACTACTGTTGCCCGATTGTCGATTGTGAAGACAGGATTGAAATAAAAGACGGCAGGCATCCTGTCGTGGAAAGGACGCCGCTGCCGGATGGGTTTGTTCCCAATGACGTCTTTCTTGATCTGCAAGAGAACCGGCTCCTAATCATCACCGGCCCCAATATGGCGGGAAAATCTACATACATCAGGCAGATCGCCCTCATAGTGATTCTTGCCCAGATGGGAAGCTTTGTGCCGGCTCTGGAAGCACGTATTGGTGTTGTCGACCGTGTATTTACGCGTATCGGGGCGGCGGACAGCCTGGCGAAGGGCCAGAGTACCTTCATGATAGAGATGAATGAAGTTGCTAATATCTTGAAGAATGCCACGAGAAGAAGCCTGATCATCCTCGATGAGGTAGGAAGGGGCACCAGCACATTTGACGGGCTCAGTATTGCCTGGGCAGCGGCGGAATACATTCACGATGTGAAGCTCATAGGGGCACGCACCCTCTTTGCCACTCATTATCACCAGTTGACAGACCTGGCTTTGACGAAGGAAGGGATAAAGAATTTCAATATTGCCGTCAAGGAGTGGGGAGACAGGATCATCTTTCTCAGAAAAATTGTGGAGGGCGGAACAAACCGGAGCTATGGCATTCAGGTGGCGAGAATAGCCGGAGTGCCCGATGAAGTAATTGTCAGGGCTAGGGAGATTCTGAACAACTTGGAAAAGGGTGAATTTGACGAGGTCGGCATGCCCAAGATCGCCCGGGGCAGGAAATCTGCTCGGAAGGACAAGGCCCAGTTAAGCCTTTTTATGGACGGGGAGGACGTGATCGCAGGCGAGCTCAGATTGCTGGATATTACCAATATGACGCCCCTCGAGGCCCTGCAAAAGCTCAGCTCCTGGAAGGACAAACTCTTATGAGAATTCAGTCACCCGGGCGAATCTTTCGATTATCTTCCTATTATTTGATACAGACTCTGCGCACCTGCTTCGCGTCCGTTACGCCCCGGAGGGCTTTCTGCAGTCCGTCCTGAAGCAGGGTAGTCATGCCTTCAGCGGTTGCCGCTTCACGAATCTCCTCGACAGATGCGTGCTTCTGAATCAATCTCTTAATCGTATCTGTATTGAGGAGGAGTTCATGGATACCCATTCTTCCCTTGTATCCTGTCTTGACGCAAGCCTCACATCCCTTTGGACGATAGAAGATCAGGTCGTCTGAGTAGGGCAGGTTCAGTTTCTCAAAAAGATCATGGCCGTAACCTTCCACCAACTCGTTATATTCGTCGATTGACGGATTATATGCCTCTTTGCAGACCGTGCAGAGGGTCCTCACCAGACGCTGTGCAAGGATTCCCAAGAGGGAGTCCGCAAAGTTCAGGGGGTCTATCCCCATATCGAGAAGCCTGACGACCGTCTCAGGGGCGCTGTTTGTGTGCAGAGTGCTGAACACCAGGTGCCCTGTCAGTGACGCCTCGATGCCGGTTCTCGCCGTTTCAAAATCTCTCATTTCGCCGACCATGATAACATCCGGATCAGCACGGAGGAACGCGCGCGTAACAGCGGCAAAATCCAATCCGATCTTGGGGTGAACCTGCACCTGGCGCAGCCCATACTGGGTAATTTCAACAGGGTCCTCCGCCGTCCATATCTTCTTGTCCGGTGTATTGATATGATGCAACGCCGCATGCAGGGTAGTGGTCTTTCCGGAGCCGGTGGGGCCGACGCACAGGATCAGGCCGTAGGGTTTTTCGCTAATGCTGATGAGTCCTTTGTAATTCCTGTCCAATAACCCCATTTCTTCGAGGGGCATGGTCGTACCCTTTGCGAGTATTCTCATGACCACGTCCTCCACGCCGCCCTGCGTAGGAAGTGTAGCCACGCGAAGCTCGATTTCTTCGCCGCCGGCACGCCTAAACTTTATCTTTCCGTCCTGAGGGAGTCTCTTAACTGTTATGTCCAGATTGGACATGATCTTTATTCTCGAAACGATAGCGGCCCGGTAATTGTAAGGAAGGGTCTGATAAAGCATGCATTCCCCGTCAACTCTGTAACGGATTTCTACATTTTTCTTCGCAACATTTGGCTCGACGTGAATGTCAGATGAGCGTCTTGCATATGCGTCGTTGATTATCTTATTCACGATCTGCATGATGACGCTGTCGGACTCTGTGATGACTTCGCCTTCATCCTCTTCTGCCTCGTCGTCTGAAACGAGTCGTCCCAGAATCTCCGATATCGACTGGTCGTCTTCACTCGTTGAGTAAAACAGATTGATGTACTTAATGATGTCGTCCGGGAGCGCTACATCATATTTCACGGCCTTTGTTTTTAAGATACTTTCGATCGTATCGCGCTTGAGGATGTTGTAGGGGTCGTCCATGATGACATGGATGCTACCCTCCACTTTCTGAAGGGGAACCCACATCTCGCGGCGGAGAAATTCCATCTTCAAATTCTTCAGCAGGTCTCCCGGGATGGGGAATTTCTCTTTGAACGGAATGACCTTGCAGTGGAAGTATTCTTCATAAGACTTGGAGATATCACTCCTCGAGATCTTGTACTTACTCATCAGGAAGGTTTCCATCGATTCCTTTTCTTCCCTCGCTCTATCCCAGGCGCTATCCAGTTCGTATTCTTTCAGAAATCCGCGAGTGACGAGGTAATCGAATCTTGTCTTCCTCCTCCTTCCGTATATCTCCTGATTGTTGATTGCGATTCCTAAGACATCGGCAATCTCCAGCAAGAACCCTTGTTCATCTTCTGTAAATTTACCCTCACCTCTTCTGTTTAATATCTGGATAACGCCCTTGAGGGTCTTTTCATAAAAAATAGGGGCTGCCAGAACTTGCTTGGTTCTGAAGCCTGATTTCTTATCCCATCTGTAATCAGAGGCCAGGTCTTTATCAATGTTCTTGAGTTCCTCAATATTATAAACGTCAGCTATGTTAATCGGTTTACCCGTATTTGCCACGTAACCGGCGATGCTTTTGTTATTGACGGGTACCCTGATTTCTTTAAGCTGAGAGCCGACGAGAAACATGGAAAATATTTCATTTTTCAGTTTGTCCACCATGTAGATTGTGATTGAATGGGCATCGAAGAGCTTTAGGATGCCGTCCTTCAGATCCACAAGGATCTGCCGAGTATTGTGTGCAGAGTGAATGCGGTTTGTAATATCCTGCAATGCCTTACGAAGGCGCAGTTGCTCCTCGAGATCGGCTTGCTGATTAATCGTCAGATTGCCATCCATCATTTTCTTTCCTGCTTGCAGAACGTCCATTTTCATTGCCATATAATAATTATTACTCTACATTTAAATGTTTGCAAATGGAATCAATTTTCTCTGGATTTTAAATCAGAATAAAAAAAATTACAACACAAACTTATTTCTGGAGGAGTGACAAATGTCACAAAGGGAATAGAAAATATGGACTAATTAGCGAAAATAATCAGGATCCTGTAACAATTTTCGAGAAGTCGGCGATCATATGGAATACGCCGGAAATTTCCTCCAGGAGGGAAAGACGGTTAAACCGTACTGCATCGTCTTTCGCCATGACAAGGACATTATTAAAAAAATTATCGACAGGTTTTCTTAAAGAGGCCAGCTCGACCAGGGCGGATAGATAGTCATCCCTCTCGATATGTTTAATAGCTTTCTCCTTTGTGCGCAAGAAAGCACTGTGTAAAGCTCTTTCTTCTTCAGCTTCGAACTTCGAGGGGTCAACGGAACCGTTCCTAAAGTCCTTAATAATGTTGCCCACACGCTTAAAAGCGATCGCCAGCGGTTCGAAATCCGCGTGGGACTTGAATGCTTCCATTGCCTCGATTTTCTGAAAAGCCCGGACAATATCCGCGCCGCCCGTTTCAAGTACGGCGTCAACTACATCATAGGGGTGTCCCTGGGAGGTGAGCAGATTTTCAAATCTTCCCTTGAAGAACTCCAGCACATTGGCCGTTATCTCCTCGGGGGCTCTTTTGAGCTTGCCATTTAAAATCGTAATGCTCTTATCGATCATGGCCTTCAGGTTCAGGGGATAGCGCTTGCTTATGATTATGTTGATAATCCCGATGGCCTGTCGCCTGAGCGCATACGGGTCTGCCGTGCCCGTGGGAATCATATTGACACCGAAGAATCCCACGATGGTATCGAGCTTGTCCGCGATGCTGACTATGGCGCCTTCATCCGTTTCCGGAAGGCCGCCCCCTGCGGCTGTGGGGAGGTAGTGTTCATAGATTGCTTTTGCAACGACAGGATTTTCACCGGCTATCAATGCATATTCCTTTCCCATAATACCCTGAAGTTCGGTGAACTCGCAGACCATCTGTGTTTCCAAATCGGCCTTGGCGAGAATGGCAGTTCGATCAACAGTGTCTCTAAGGGAAGGATTTATGTGATCCGTTATGTACAGGGCAAGCTCTCTCATTTGCATGACCTTTTCGTAGGAAGTTCCCAGCTGCGAGTGAAATACGACCTGCCTTAACTTCTCAAAGTGCTGATCGAGGGAGGTTTTCTGGTCCTCTTCGAAGAAAAATTTTGCATCTGCCAACCTTGCCCGAATTACCTTTTCGTTGCCTCTCGCTACGACTTGCGGATCCCGGGCAAAAGTGTTGTTTATAGTTATAAAATATGGCAGCAATTTCCCTTTATCGTCAACTACAGGAAAATATTTTTGATGTGAAATCATAGAGGTCGTAAGAACCTCTTTGGGCAGCTTCAGATAGTCAATATCAAAACTTCCGCACACGGCCGTCGGGTATTCAACAAGATAGGTAACCGTTTCAAGAAGAGCTTCTGTGTAATATATCTTGCCGCCCACAGTGCCAGCGGCTTTTTCAGCCTCCGCAAGTATAATCCTCTTCCTTTCTTCCGGATCAACAATGACAAAGTGCTTCTTGCAATTTGTCACATATTCTTTCATTTTTTTTACTTTAAATGATTTTGTGCTCATGAAGCGATGGCCGTAACTCCTGTCTCCGCTCTCTATATTTCCGATGACAAACGGTATCGTTTCGCCGCCGTATATAGCGAGTATCCAGTGAATTGGCCTTGCGAAGCGAATTTGCAGGTCAGACCAGCGCATGGACTTCCTGAAGGGGATGGATGCTATGAATCTTGTCATGATCTCAGGCAGCAGAGCTATCGTATCTTCTCCGGTAATCTTTTTTCGTGCACAGATATACTCGCCCTTTTCCGTCGTAACTACTTCAAGTTCCGAAACGTCTATTCCCTGACCTGTTGCAAAGCCCATGGCTGCCTTGGTTGGATTTCCATTCTCATCAAAAGCAACTCTCTTGGCGGGGCCGACCTTTTCGATAATCTGATCCTCCTGCCTGCTTGCTACGTTAACGACGCAGACACAAAGCCTCCGGGGCGTTGCCATTGCCTTGATCTCGTCGTGCTGGATGCGTTTGTTGGAAAGCTCTTTCCTTATAATCTCCTCCATGTCTCTGATAGCTTTCGGCAGGAAAGCCGCGGGTATTTCCTCTGTTCCTATCTCAAGTAGAAGTTCCTTGGCCATTCATCATCTCCAGTCTAAGAATTCTAGGTTTGACTATCAAAATTCAAGAGTGTTCGGATATTCAGGTATCGATATTGTTCAGTCGCTGGTTTCTATTTTCTTCACTTTTCTTTAGGAGGGGAAACCCCATCTTTTCTCTTTGCTTGAGATAACCTTCGGCGCTTATTCTGGCCAGATTCCTCACCCTGCCGATGTAGCTGGTGCGTTCCGCTACGCTTATTGCGCCACGGGCGTTCAGCAGGTTGAATATGTGGGAGCACTTAAGGCAGTAGTCGTAAGTGGGAAGGATCAACTCCTTCTCAGACATCCTGATGGATTCAGCTTCACACATATCGAAAAATTTCCTCAGCATCCCGACATCCGCATATTCGAAATTATAGAATGACCATTCCACCTCACCTTTATGGTGCACATCTCCATAGGTGACCCGGTCATTCCATTTAAGGTCGTACACATTGTCTATCTCCTGTATATACATGGCAATGCGCTCGATCCCGTAGGTGAGTTCGCCGCATATGGGATTGAGGTCGATGCCTCCGCACTGCTGGAAGTAGGTAAACTGCGTTATCTCCATGCCATCGAGCCAGACTTCCCATCCCAGTCCCCAAGCGCCGAGTGTAGGCGATTCCCAGTCATCTTCAACAAACCTGATATCGTGATCGAGGGGATCTATGCCAAAATTCTTCAGTGAGTCAAGGTAAAGACTCTGGATGTCAAGTGGCGAGGGCTTCAGTATCACCTGATACTGGTAATAGTGCTGCAACCTGTTTGGATTGTCTCCATATCTGCCGTCAGTGGGCCTTCGCGACGGCTCGACGTATGCCACATTCCAGGGTTCCGGTCCCAGAGCCCTGAGAAACGTCGCGGGATTGAATGTCCCGGCTCCCACCTCAAGGTCATAAGGCTGTTGAATGACGCATCCGTAGTCTGCCCAGTATTTATCAAGGGCGAATATCAATTCCTGAAAGTTCACCTGACCCTCCTCGGTTTCTTAGTGGCTTCTGCTTTGATTCTGTAGGCATTTAAACAAATTTAGTTAACATGGGTATAGATGCGTGTCAACATGAAAAACTGGAGGCAGGCTACTGCGAAGATAAGATTCCCATCTTTTGGATATCATTAAGAACCATGAATGATTTAATTTCTTTCCCGAGGATGTGGTGAATGAAGCCGACAAGGACGTCCCTGCTTTCTTTTGCCGTCTGCTCCGAGAAGGTAATTATGTTGATTCTTGCGGTATCTATCTCCTTTCCCAAGAGAAGCGTTCTTATGGTTCCCAAAGAAACATAAAGACAACCGGGGCTGTCCCGGTGGCACTCATTGCATCTCAGGCCGCCATCGCTTATGACAAAATGGTAGATGAACTCTTCGCCGACCGGCTTCTTGCAAGTCATGCATCTGTCTAAGACCGGTTCATATCCTGCAATTCTTAGAAGGCGTATTTCAAAAAAACGTATCAGCGCTTCCGAGCAGGCTCCAGCGTCAATTAGACCGAGGAAATTCAGCAATAATTTAAATAGGTCAATATTTTTTTTGCCTTCCAGCGTGAATTTGTCGATTAGCTCCGTAAGATATGAGGAGAGCAGCGTCCGATGAAGGTCTTCCCTGATATTTGCATGGTGGTCTATGACGTCGCAGCCTTCAATGAGAGCGAGTGTCCCCCGTCCCTTCTTGGAAAAAATGATGTTGCAGTACGATGAGGGTTCAAGGGCATTGGAGAATCTTTTTTTGCTGCGCCGGGCGCCCTTTGCGATTCCCTTGATCTTGCCGAAATCGCTCGAGTAGAAGGTTACAATACGGTCCGATTCTCCATAGTCGAGGGAATGTATGACGATTGCTGAAGTCTTATGCACGACCCTTGTGTTCATGGCAGGTCCCGATATTTTATTTCCCCACCCATAATTGTCATTATGGTCCTTCCTTTCATCGCCTGTCCATGAAAGGGTGTGTTCTTCCCTTTTGATCGCAGCCTGTTGCGGTCAACCGTCCAGTTTCTACTGGGATCAATTACAGTGATATCGGCATCTCCGCCTGTCTTCAGGTTTCCCTTGGGAATGTTGAGGATCCGCGCGGGATTTGTACTCATACTGAGTATCAGCTGGCCGAGCGTGAGAATGCCGTCTTCGACAAGCCTCAGACTGAGAGCAAGGGAGGTTTCCAACCCTGTGATACCGAATGAGGCATATTCGAATTCCACCTCTTTGTCCGTTGACGCGTGTGGAGCGTGGTCACTTGCAATGACGTCGATGGTCCCATCCCTGAGTCCCTCTCTTACCGCTGCGACGTCTTCGATTGTACGCAATGGAGGATTGACCTTCGCACATGTATCGAACTCTCTCAATTCCTCGTCGGTAAGAGTGAAATAGTGGGGAGCGGTTTCCGCCGTTACCCTAAGGCCCCTCGCTTTGGCATCTCTGATCAGTCTCACGGCGCCCGCAGTACTCACATGGGCGATATGAAGAAGCGCCCCTGTGTATTCGGCTATAATTATATCTCTGGCAACGATTGCGTCTTCCGCTATATTGGGAATTCCCTGAAGACCGAGTTCGGTGGATACAAACCCTTCATTCATAGATCCCCCGTGAGATAGGCAGGTGTCTTCGCAGTGTGAGATGATTGACATGCCGAGGGAAGATGCATATTCAAGAGCCCTTCTCATCAGAGCGCTGTTTGTCACCGGTTTCCCGTCGTCTGAGAATGCAACGGCACCGGCATCCCTCAGGTCCATGAATTCCGTGAGGGAGGCTCCCTCTGATCCCATGCTGATAGATGCAATGGGGTATATGTTAACGAGGTTGCAGGAAGCCGCTTTTCTCTTAATATACTCCGTTACGGAGCGGGTGTCATTGACCGGGCTGGTGTTGGGCATGCAGGCAACGGACGTGAATCCGCCGGCAGCGCCGGCTTCGCTTCCCGTCTGAATAGTTTCTTTGTATTCAAATCCCGGTTCGCGCAGATGGGTATGCATATCGATTAATCCAGGCACTGCAACCATACCGTTGATATCGACTATATTGATTTCTCGGGACGCTGATTTCCGGGAATCAGTCTTGGGTTTGTGTGCACTTTTCCCGATCTCGGCGATCTTTCCATTTTCTATCAGGATGTCCAGGTTTGCATCCAGACCCTGTGAGGGGTCAATTATCCTTCCGCCCGCGAGCAGTAATTTCATCGTTGGCCTCCTATGAGCAGATAGAGCAGTGCCATGCGAACGGCCACGCCATTTGTCACCTGGTCAAGTATTATGGAATAAGGGCCATCGGCAATATCAGACGAAATTTCTATCCCCCTGTTGATTGGTCCGGGGTGCATAACCAAGACGTCTTCTTTAGCCAGCTTGATATTCTGTCTGTTCAGACAGAAGAAGTTGGAATACTCCCTGAGCGATGGAAAAATTTTCTGCTGCTGTCTCTCCAGCTGAATTCTAAGCATCATGATTATATCAACATCTTTAATCGCTTCTGCCAGATTATTATAAACAGTCACCCCCATGCGCCCGACATCCCTGGGGATCATCATTGCCGGTCCAGCCACAATTACATGGGACCCCATCTTAGTGAGGCCATAGATGTTGGAACGGGCTACCCGGCTGTGTGCAATATCGCCCACGATCGCCACCTTGAGACCAGAAAGCGTCCCTTTCTTTTCCTTTATGGTCATCATGTCCAACAATGCCTGGGTTGGGTGCTCATGGGCTCCATCACCGGCATTAATTATGGATTGTTTTACCATTCTTGCCAGCATATGGGGTGCGCCGGCCGCACTGTGTCTGATAACAATGGCATCCGGATTCATGGCCTCCAAGTTACGGGCAGTATCGAGAAGGGTCTCGCCTTTTACGACACTGCTTGTCGTTGCAGAAATATTGATGGTATCGGCGCTGAGTCTTTTTCCTGCGATTTCAAAGGAGGTTCTTGTCCTTGTACTGGCTTCGAAAAAAAAATTTACGACTGTCTTGCCCCTCAGGGTTGGCACCTTTTTAATTTCCCTTGTAGAGACTTCGATAAATGATTCTGCCGTATCGAGAATTAGATTTATCTCATCAACGGACAGCTCTTTAATGCCGAGGATATCTTTTTTCGCTAACTTCATGGTTGAACCTCAAACAAGTGATTGCCTCGATTTTGGTCTAGTCTCTTAAGTCTTCTCTTTTCATTGGTTGTCGTCCTGGATGACAACTTCGTCCACCCCGTTCTTCTCCATGAGCTTCACGACCACCGATTCCCATAACGACGACGGCAGATTCTTGCCTACAAAATCCGCACGGATCGGAAGCTCGCGGTGTCCCCTGTCAATGAGAACCGCAAGTTCTATGAGCTTGGGTCTGCCGAAATCAATAAGGGCATCCATGGCTGCCCTTATCGTCCTGCCTGTGAAGAGGACGTCATCAACTAAGACGACTTTCCTATTGTCCAGGGAAAACGGTATGTCTGTTTTGCCCAACATGGGCTTCTTGTCTGTCAGACGTAGGTCATCGCGATAAAGTGTAATGTCCAGAATGCCTATTGGTAAATCAACCCCTTCAATCTTGGTTAATTTTTTTTTCAGTCTTTCTGCAAGGAAAACGCCTCCTGTCCTGATGCCTACAAGGCATAATTCTTCAGTACCTTTATTCTTTTCCAGAATTTCGTAGGCTATTCTTGTGAGAGACCTGTCTATGCCATCTGCATCCATGACGACTTTTTTCTGTTCCATTGCCGTGTTTCACCTCTGAAAATAGCTAAAAAAAAGCCTTCCCATGATGATGAGAAGGCTGGCCACAAAGCTGATGATTGTTTTTTTTCATGTCCTTTTTCAATCTCTCCGGATTAAATTAAAAGGCTGCCTCAGTGTGCAACATCTAAGTCTGGATCATCGCCTTGCCGAGCAATCGACTACTTCATATCATATCCATGGAGAGAAAAAAAGCTTTTTTATACCCTCAATGATCCTCTGGGCAATCCATCCGTGCCTTCGTTTTAGATGCGGCGCTAACGGGGCAATTGAGCGATTCTCTTCCACCTGATTCTGCTTATCACACTCGAAAAGCTGCTCCACAAAGAACTGTCTTTTTCATCATAAGGCGCAATTGACCAGTATATGATAAAGGCCTTCCCCATGACATCTTTCAGGTCAACAAAACCCCAGAATCTGCTGTCATAACTCTGGTCTCTGTTATCACCCATTACAAAAATGGAATCAGGACGAACCGTCATTGGCCCAAAGTTGTCGCGAGGCTGTATAGAGCCGGGTATTATGAAATCATCAGTATAAATCCCATAGGAATCGTTGTATGGGAGGCCGTTTAAGTAAATTTTCTTGTTCTTGATTTCTATCGTATCGCCGCTGATCCCGATGACACGTTTGATGAAATCCTTGGATCGGTCTTCAGGGTATATAAATACCACAATGTCTCCCCGCCTTGGTTCGCTGATGGGAATCAGCGTATTTCTGATAAAAGGTATCTTTATGCCGTAGATGAATTTATTTACCAGTATATGATCTCCGATTTCAAATGTCGGCTTCATGGAACCCGAAGGGATTTTAAAAGCCTGAATGACGAATGTCCGAATAAAAAGCGCTATAAGAATGGCAATGACAATCGCTTCAGCGTATTCCTGTATTTTGGATTTGTTCTTGGTCATGATTCAACCTTTCGGAACCTTCGCAGAAAGTCTTCCTGTCCGCCTGGGGCAAGGCTCACAAGCAGCAGTTCCCGCATGAGTCATTCTCCAATAGAGCTTGCGATTCATATGAAGAATTCATCCGTTCATGAATATATATTTGACATTGTGATAACTATCATTACGAGAGCACAAAATCCTTTTATGAGAGTTCCCGCAACCCTCCCCAGGATAGCACCGTAGCCTGCCCTCAACGCAGGCTTCAACTTGGCTTGGTGGATCAACTCGATCGCCAGCACACCCGCAAATCCGCCGAGAAAAATTCCTGCGACGGTGCCTAAGCCGAGAAAGAGAGGGGTCATTGCCACCGCACCGATGAAACCGCTGATCGCGGATATCCAAATTGCTCTCCTGGAAATTCCAAATCTCGCTGCCCCAGCCATTCCAAATGAAAAATCGATAGCCTCTGCGACTATAGAGATGACCAGCAGAATCAGGACAATCTTGATACTGACTCTTTCGAAACCGGTGATCAAGGCATATAGGATGACATCAATTAGTATAACGGCGGTTCCGGGAATGCCGAATACTATGGAAAAAATTCCCATAAAGAGCACGAGGATAAAGACGGTCAATCCTGCAATTTCCAGAGGAGTCACTACTTATTTTCTCTTTTTCAGCGTCGAAGGGCTATATCTCTCCCATTCAAGAACAACAGGAGCCGCGATAAAGACAGATGAGTATGTGCCGAAGATAACACCTACAAGAAGCGCAAAGGCGAAATCATGAATAACAGCACCGCCAAATATATATAGAACGGCAACAACGAGAGCCACCGTAAAGGAAGTCAGAATGGTCCGGCTCAACGTCTGATTAATGCTCTCGTTCATGACCGTGGGAAGGTCTTTCCTCGTATTTTTTCTTACGTTTTCTCTGACCCGGTCAAAAACCACAATTGTATCATGAATGGAGTAACCGATAATGGTCAAGAGGGCAGCAACAATGGTAAGCGTAAATTCTATGGCGAAGATGGAAAAAATTCCTACTACTATAGTAACATCATGAATTACACCTACAATGCCGCCCACGGCATGACGGAATTCGAACCGTATGGCTATATAGATGAGCATACCGACCCAGGAAAAAATTACAGCCAGGATCGCTTTTTGCGTTAAATCCTTACCAACCTTTGGGCCCACCACTTCGACCCTCTGCACCTGGAAAGCATCTTTCCCGTATGTAGCATTCAATGATTCCTCTATCTTAGCGGAAAGACCCTTGATCTCAGACGATGACTTTGCCGTTCTGATTATTACCTCATCAGCGCCAGACGTTTGGATAACGCTGTCATCGATGCCGATCTGAATCAGAACCTTTCTGATGTCGTCGGCTGACACTGCTTTATGAAATTTGATCTGGACGAGCGTGCCGCCGGCGAAATCGATCCCGTAGTTTAGTCCCCTCCATGCGATAGAAATTATGCAGATAATGGTTAGCACTACCGAGAAGATAACTGCGTATTTTAACCTACCGACAAAATTGATATTGATTCCCGGTTTTACAAGTTCCATTTATATCTCCTATGGGTCAAAAGTTATATCAAACTCCAAAGCGGGTTCTGAATGATTGTGTCAAACACTGACGGATTCAATCTTTCTATACCAGACGAAGTAGTCAAAAATGATTCTCGTCACAAAGACGGCAGTGAATAGGCTCGAGATTATGCCTATGCTCAGGGTGACGGCGAAACCCTTAACGGGTCCTGTACCGAAACCAAAGAGGAACAGAGAAGCAATCAAGGCGTTAACATTGGTGTCAAAAATAGTCATGAATGCTTTGGCATATCCCGTTTCGATGGATGCCCTCGGAGTCTTGCCTGCACGAATCTCTTCACGAATTCTTTCAAATATAAGCACGTTGGCATCTACTGACATACCGATAATCAGGACGATGCCCGCTATACCGGGAAGGGTCAGTGTCGCCTTGAAAGCCGCCAAGGCGCCGAGGATGATGAATATATTCATAATGAGGGCAATGTTCGCAACAATCCCAGAGAACCTGTAATAGACAATCATGAACACGCCTACCATAATGCCTCCCAGAATGGCGGACCATATTCCCTTATCGATGGAATCTTGGCCTAAGGAAGGTCCCACGGTCCTTTCCTCCAGGATATTCACCGGTGCAGGAAGAGCCCCGGCCCGCAGGACAATTGCCAGGTCTTTGGCTTCATCCATAGTAAACGATCCGGTGATCTGGGCCTCACCACCTGAAATTCTCTCCTGAATCACCGGGGCCGAGTAAACGGAGCCATCAAGAATAATTGCGAGGCGCTTTTTCACATTTTCTCCTGTTATCCTGTCAAAAACCTTCGCACCCTGGATGTTGAACTTTATGGCCACGTACGCCTCACCGAACCTGTCGCTTATTTTTACCTGTGCACTTTCGAGGTCGCCGCCAGTGAGGAGGGTTCTGCTCTTGAGCAGGATCGGGATATTTGTTCTCCGTCCCGTTTGTCGATCCAGTCGGGTTTCGTAGGCAAGGTAATCGCCCTGGGGCACATTGCCCTTCAATGCGTTATCTAAGCTCTGTTCTTCATCAACAAGCTTGAATTCCAGAAGAGCCGTCTTTCCAATAAGATTCTTGGCGCGTTCTGTATCCTTGATGCCGGGAAGCTGTATCACTATGCGGTCATTTCGTTCGGGAATGATTTCCGGTTCCGTAATACCGAATTGATCGACCCTGTTACGGATGGTCTCAAGACTCTGTTCGATGACCATTTTCTTGATCTCTTCAGCTCGTTTGTTCTTGATCTTAAGGGTAACAACTTCTCTGCCATCTCGAATTTCTGATGAGACTGTTTCCAGATCCGGATAGTTGTCTTTGATGGTTTTTTCAAATGCACCCTTCGATGCACTATCGGGCAGTTCAAAAGATATGGCGCCTGTCTTCCTCGCTCCCTCAAGATACATGAAGCGGACTTTGTTGTTCATGAGGGTCTCTTTCACTTCATTGGACAGGCGTTCAGTCGTGTTTTCGAGCGCCTTCTCTGTGTCAACTTCCAGCACCAGATGGGTTCCTCCCTGAAGATCCAGACCCAAGTGGATCTTATCCATGGGCAAGTGTTTTTTCCAAACGTCCGGAAGGTCCGGCGTCAGGGAAGGTGCAAGATAAAATAATCCCAAAAGGCAAACAATCAATGCCATTGCAGCCCTTATTTTGATACCCTTGAGCATGTTTTACCCCTTTCAACCTAACTGACAAATTTGTAAAGTGCGAAAGCCGGAGTTACCTTCTACTGCACGCCATCATGATTTGCGTCCCGAATAGTTTAGGTCCGGGGAATGCGGGCTTTCCTTCAACCCCGCGCATATGAGACGCAAAAACAGGAATATACCATTATATCATTCTCCCCGGGCGATGATGCATTTCAGGCAACACTCGATTTCCGCTTCGCGACTTATTTCTTTCACGAATCTATCCCGTGAGACAGTCTGGGACTTATTGCACGTTCGATGTCGTTCTTAAGTAGATTTTTGAGAAACAGTGCCTATATATTCTCGTGAGACCTTTATCCTCACTTTTTCAGCAACCTCAAGCGTAACGATAGTATCTGTCAAAGCCGTCACTTTTCCGTGAATTCCTCCCACGGTTACGACCATATCTCCGTGTGTGAGGCTTTCACGCATTTTCTTAATTTCTTTTTGCTTCTGTTGCTGAGGTCGTATCATGAGAAAGTAGAAGATGGCAAACACAACAGCCATCATTATTATGAAACTAATATCGCCTCCTCCTCCGGCACCGCCTCCTCCGCCAAAACCACCCATAGCATAAGCAATGTCTGTCAATTTCAAGTCCTCCTCTTTGCAGTTTGACTGTCAGCTATCAGGTCCAAGAACTATTCAATGGAAGTCCGTTGACTGATTGCCGTATTTGGATCGGTTAAAAAAGAATCTTTGAATTCTCTATATTTACCGTCTCTTATCGCTGTCCTGATGCGGTCCATCAGGCGCATGAAGTACCTGACATTGTGAATAGTATTTAGAACCATTGCCAAAATTTCTTTGGCCATATACAGATGTCTCAAGTACGCCCGTGAGTAGTTTCTGCAAGTATAACAGTCGCATGTGCCGTCCAAAGGCGAATCGTCATCCCGGTATTGGGCGTGTTTTATAACAACCTTTTCATGATTTGTAAATAGTAATCCGTGTCTGGCGCAACGGGTAGGTATTACGCAGTCGAACATATCAATGCCATAATCCACGCATGTCACAATATCCTCGGGCGTTCCCGCACCCATCAGATATCTCGGCCTATCATCGGGAAGGAGGGGAGTAGTCAATGAGGTGATATTAAGCATCTCTTCCTTCGGCTCCCCCACGCTTAACCCACCTATGGCGTAGCCATCGAAGCCAATATTCTTCGATATGTCTTCTACAGCCCGCAGCCTGAGGTCCGGATAGATACCACCCTGGACGATGCCGAATAGGGCCCGCTCATCATTTTTCTTGGCGGTTTTGGATCTCCTCGCCCAATTTAGAGTTAGTGCCAAAGATTTTTCTGCCTCTTGGAAAGTGGCCGGATAAGCGGTACATTCATCGAGGCACATCATGATATCCGAACCAAGCGCCTCCTGAATCTCAATCGCGAATTCCGGACTAATGAAATGCATAGAGCCGTCAATGTGGGATTTAAAGGTTACTCCGTCATTAGTTATCTTTCTGAGGGCGCCCAGGCTGTATACCTGGAAACCGCCGCTATCAGTCAGAATAGGAGAGCCCCAGTTCATAAATTTGTGGAGACCGCCTAGCCTCTTAATAATTTCATGCCCTGGCCTCAGATAAAGATGATAGGTGTTTGCGAGGATCATATCCGCGCCAAGGTTCTGCACAGTTTCGGGAATGAGAGACTTGACGGTACCTTGAGTGGCTACCGGCATGAAAACAGGTGTATCGACCTCGCCGCGGCCTGTGTAGATTCTTCCCAGACGGGCCCCGGATGATGGGTCTTTCCTGAGCAGCTTAAATTGATACATCATACATGGCGAATTCGGTGTACATATACTGAAATATTGCTGCACTTTGTCGTGAAGCAGAGAATAGTGGTCTACTAGGCATATTCAAAATATTTCTCCCTGCAGCAGCCGCGGCATCTTGGCCTCAAGATGATTTTGAATTCATGAAATGACCGGCTTGGCACTCATCTCTTTGTTCCCAACTATAGAATCAGCATGCAATCCCCATAACTGTAAAAGCGGAATCTGTTTCTTACAGCCTCTTTATAGGCCCGTTCTGTCAGATATTTGCCGGCAAAAGCGCACACGAGTAAGTAAAGGGAGGATCTGGGAAGATGAAAATTAGTCATTAGTGTATCGACCCTCTTGAAGCTGTACCCAGGATAGATAAAAAGTCTTGTATAAGCAGAGGAGGGCTTAATCTTTCCTGCCTCGTCCGCAGCCGATTCAAGAACCCTTGTGCATGTTGTTCCCACAGCAATAACCTTTTCGGCGCTGTTTATTACATCTGCCGCTTCAGGAGTTATTTCAAAAAACTCCTCTTCCATCACATGGTCTTCGACGTCATCTGCTTCTATGGGGAGAAATGTCCCGTAACCTACATGCAATGTAACTGGCACGACGTATACACCATTTTTTTTTAAGGTGTCGAGAATATTTTGAGAGAAATGCAAACCCGCCGTCGGTGCCGCGACTGAACCGGGAAACCTGGCATAGATTGTCTGATACCTGTCTATATCCGCAAGAGAATGGAGAGAATTATTGCGCCGTTTAATATACGGGGGCAGGGGCGTTCTCCCGTATTTTTTTAGGAAATCACCGAATGCCAAGTCTGTTGCAAATGTAACGATCCATTTCTTCTCCGATACGCGGTCAATGACTTGCGCCTCACATTCGGTATCGAATAATATTCTGGCTCTCACACGGACTCTTTTAGCAGGTTTTAATAGTACCTGCCAAGCTTCCGGTGAATTTGGATCTGCGGACGTTCTGGACAGAAGGAGTATCTCGATCATTCCCCCTGTTGACTTCTTTCCAATTAGTCTTGCCGGAATTACCTTTGTGTCATTAATGACCAGTACATTGCCCTTTTCTGCGAATTCCGGCAAGTCACGAAATGTCCTGCATTCGACATCGCCTGTCCTTCTCTTCACAACCATCATCCTAGATTCGTCTCTCAGATCACATGGGGTTTGAGCGATAAGTTCCTCGGGCAGATGGTAGCCGAAATGCTCTAATTTCATCCTTCAACTTCTTCCGAAATATATGAGAATCAACCCTGTTATAATTGCGGAGAGTCCCAAGATCCTCAGGAGGGAGTCGGGCATTTCCTGCAGTTTCATAATGTAAGATTTAACCTTCTCCGGGAAAGCGAAATAAGGGAGCCCTTCGATGATGAAAACCATTCCCAAGACGCACAAGAAAAATTCCATTATTATGATTATTCCTTCAGCTTCGATTCATTCCACAGATCATCCATTTCTTGCAGTGATGCGCCAGCAGGCTCCTTGCCCTGTTCTGCGAGTTTTTCCTGGATGTAGGAGAATCTGTAGATAAATTTCGCAAGGGATGCCCTGAGCGATTCCTCGGCATTTACATTTACAAACCTTGATATATTTACCAGGGAAAACAGAAGATCGCCGATTTCTTCCCTGATACATTTGGTGTCATTGGCTGCCAGGGACGACTTGAACTCATTGAGTTCCTCTTCAATTTTGGCCAGGACTTCTTCCGTTCTCGTCCAGTCAAAACCGACCCTGGAGGCCGCCGCGGTTACTTTTTGTGCCCTCTCGAGAGTCGGTATGGAGCGCGGAATGTTATCAAAAAGTCCGCGGCGATTCTCATTCCTCTTTTCCGTGTTCCTTTTGATATCTTCCCAATTGTTCTTGATCTCCTCAATATTCTCGACTTTTGTATTGCCAAAGACATGGGGATGCCTTCTTATCATCTTTTCATTCACATCATTCATAATATCTGGAAGACTAAAGTCGCCCGCCTCCTCTGAAATATGGGCCAAAAACAATATCTGAAATAGAAGATCACCCATTTCCTCTTTAATCGCCGCCGGTGAACCATCTTCTATAGCATCAATGAGTTCGTAGGTCTCTTCCCGTATATATTTTGCGATATCCTCTTTTTTCTGTTTTCTATCCCAGAGGCACCCGTCTTTGGATCGCAGCTTTTGAATCGTCTGGAGAAGCCTCCTAAAACAGGCTTCAGTTTCGCAGCATGTCTCTTTCATTTTCCTCACTGTAAATATTCAACCTATGTGTATTATTAACATCTTTAGGATGGTGTTACAATCACAGAAATCTTTTCAAGGATGACCAATTGGACAGAGTCGTGAAGATACTGCTGAAATAATAAGCTTATCTTGAAAGGTCGGGGAGGGGAATCTTCTTTCCGGAAAGTTAATTTTTTTCGCAATTTGTCTTAAATTCTTATTTTGTTGTTGCATGTTCCGCTGTTAGTCTGTATAAAATACTGGGAAGAAACATCATTTATTGTTTGTTGCTATGTCGAGGGTATATGTCATTGGAAATGTAATAACCTGGCTGGACTTAATGGATGTTCAGGATAAGGAGGTTTGGGTATGTCAAGCAGGGTCGATGATTTCATTAAAGGGTTGCTTGTGGGAGGCTTGATCGGCGCGGCAATCGGAATTCTCTATGCGCCTAAGAGCGGTAAAGAGACACGAGAGGACCTCAGCAAAAAAGCTGAAGAGTTGGTAGAGAAGGCCAAGCAAGAATATGAGGTGACACTGGAAAAAAGTAAAAGGGCTTATGAAGCTGCTGTTAGCCGATTTAAACAGCTGGAGTCTTCCGCAAAGGAAAAAGTTGGAGAGATTGAGGGGAAAGTTGAAGAGCTGGCTGATCGTGGAAAGGAAACGTTTCAAGAGACCAAGGGTCGCCTGAAGAAAGCGATAGATGCGGGAGTCGAAGCCTTCAAGGAAGAAAAAGAGAAGGCATAATCGTAAGAGCCTTGGCTCAAGAAGTGGGTGATCTCTATGTTTCTCGAAATCAGTGTCGTAATTTTGAGCTTTGTGTTTCTCCTCATCGCGGTGTTATCGGTTCCTTTTCATTTGCAGATTTGGCGGACCGCAAAAAGCATGGCCACTACACTGCAAATGCTTAACGAAAGCTTGCCCGGCATCCTCAAGAACCTGGAAGAAATTACCACGAACATCAACAAAGCAGCGCATACAGTAAATGAACAGATTGAGGGACTCTCGCTCGTTGCCCATCGGGTTCGGGGGCTGCTGGGTATGGTACTGGACATAGGTAATGTCTTGCAAGCCAGAACTCGTCTCCCTTTTATCAAAACAGTCAGAAATGCCATCGCAGTTCTGACAGGGGTGAAAGTATTTCTGAAGGTATTTCTGTCATCACGCAGATGCGAATAGCCATCGTATCAAACTAAACTATCTATATTCTGTTCGGAATCGTGGAGGTATGTATTATGCCCCGTGTCACCTATGGGAAAAAAGGGGGGCGTATCCGTACGGTAATCGTTAAGGATAAATCTCAAGATATGAGGTCCGCCGAAGACGTAGTCCGGGATCTGAAAAGAGAACAACAGAAACTGCCGGGCGAAGATTACCGCGAGAAATCACTGGCTCTTTATGGCCTTATATGTGCTCGGTGCGGAAGGGAGTTCGATGAATCGACACGGCATCTTCTCACTGTTCATCACAAGGACGGCAATCATGACAACAACCCGCTAGATGGGAGCAACTGGGAAAACCTCTGTGTCTATTGTCATGAGGATGTTCATAGCCGGGGAATTCTGGGAGAATATCTCGCAGGGCCCTCAAGTCAATCGGACAGCATTCCTGCTTATGAGGATCTGAGCGTGAAAGATACCACTCCAGTCAAGCTGGGGTCTCTGGCCGATAAATTGAAGAAGGCATTGGAGAAGAAGGTGAGCAGTTAGTGCCTGTCATTTAATAATCCCGAGATTATCTTTCTGTTTGACTATCTTATCTCCCACCGAAGTTCCGCAGTATACACACATATAGTCATACTTTTCGCCTTCAGAAAGAATTAAGAGGAGTCTCTTTCTCACCGGGACCGCCCTCTCACATTTAGGGCAGAGGAGCTCTGTGGCATCAAAGTCCTTATAAGTTTCTCGCCTCATTCTGTTCTGTCATCCCTTTCGGGTATTTCTTTTGCATTTTCCAGCCAGACAGTGGCTTCGCTGTCGCTTGGCGCCCGATAATCTCCCCTGGGAGACAGAGATCCTCCAGACCCTACTTTCGGACCATTAGGTATACATGAGCGCTTATACTGGCTTAACTTGAAGAAGCGATGCAGGTAGATCGTCAGCCATTGTTTTATTTCGTGGATCGTGTATTGGTTTCTCTTTTTTTTCGGGACGTCCGGCCACTGGCCTCTGGTCTTGTCTCTCCAGGTGCAGTAGGCCATGAATGCAACTTTGGTGGGAAGATAGCCAAATCTCGTAATAAAAAAATTGTTAAAGTCCTGCAAATCGTAGGGTCCTATTACAGACTCAGTCTTCTGCGCCGGCTGGTCGCTGTCTATTCCCGGAATTAATTCAGGGCTGATTTCTGTTTCAAGGATGTCGAGCAAGACCTCCGAGGTTTCCTGCTCAAACAGTGAGGAATGTGCGACCCAACGTATCAGATGCTGGATAAAGGTCTTCGGTACACTGGCATTCACGCTGTAATGGGACATGTGATCACCCACGCCGTAAGTGCACCAGCCTAACGCCAGTTCACTTAGATCCCCGGTACCGATAACCAGGGCTTTCTTCATGTTGGCTATGCGAAACAGATGGGAGGTACGGTCCCCGGCCTGAATGTTTTCGAAAGTAATGTCATACAGCTTTTTTCCTTCTGCAAATGGGTGACCTACATCTCTTAGCATCTGCATGCAGCTTGGCTTAATATCAATCTCATTGGCCTCCACGCCTATGGCCTTCATCAACCTAAGCGCATTCGTGTATGTTTTTTCTGATGTTGCAAATCCGGGCATGGTGTAGGCTTTAACGTTGGACCTAGGCAGACCCAAGAGATCCATAGTCCTTGCCGCGACAATCAGGGCATGGGTTGAGTCCAGGCCGCCGGAGATGCCGATCACCACGTTCTCGATCTCCGATGATTTTAAACGTTGGGCAAGCCCATGCACCTGTATGTTGTATGCTTCATAGCAGCGCTGATCACGCTTTTCCGGATCCGCAGGTATATATGGAAATCTTGGATATTCCCTGTCCAGCAGTATGCGTTTTTCAATGGGGGTGACAGTGAAGGATACTTTGCGGAATTTTTCCAGCTTCTCTCTGTGCGTGCTGGCATTCTGTCCGAAGCTGTTCATACGCATCCTATCTTGGGCTAATCTGTCGAGATCCACATCTCCGTAAATCAATTGGGACTGCCATGAGAAACGTTCCGATTCCGCCAGTGGATTGCCGTTTTCATAGATCATGGCATGTCCGTCCCATGCGAGATCAGTGGTGGATTCTCCGGGACCTGCGGCCGCATAGAGGTATGCAGATATACAGCGCGCAGACTGATTTGCGGCCAGAGATTGGCGATAGTCCGATTTCCCTACGGTAATGTTGGATGCGGAGAGGTTTCCGATAACGGTCGCCCCCGCCATGGCCGCATAGCTGGAAGGTGGAATGGGTACCCAGACGTCTTCACAGATTTCTATAAAAAAAGTGAAATTATTTATATTTTTGACATCAAAAAGTACGTCAGCTCCGAAAGGAACATTTTCCTGACCGCAAATGTCGATAACCTTTGACCGGGCTCCTTCGGCGGGACTGAATTGGCGGCCCTCATAAAACTCGCGATAGTTGGGCAGATAGGACTTTACTGCAATGCCCAGGATGCGGCCTCGATACAGAACAATGCCGCAGTTAAAGAGTCGGTAATCAACCCGCAGCGGGGCGCCAATGACTAAGATTGTATTAAGTTCTCTCGTGGCATGGAGAATTTTTTTGAGTCCGTCCCTTACGCTTGTGAGAAGGGCATCCTGGTGAAATAGATCCTCGTTCGAGTATGCCGATATGCCGAGTTCAGGGAAGAGCGCAAGGATGGCATTATTTGCTGACGCCTGCTTGACCAGTTTGATTGTACTGGCTACATTGAATGGGACATCAGCTACCTTCAACTCCGGTACGCAGACGGCGACCCTGGCGAATCCATGATTGTATAAATTAAAATATTGGCGTTCTTCGCTCGATTCCATGGTGTACAGCAACTCCCCGTTTTACTTATTTGCAATCAGCCGGATATCTCAGAGTATATGTTTGAAATCGACACTTTGTTTATGTCTCATGAATTTTGTAAATGATTAGTAAGGTTTTGTCAAAGAAAAATGACACATTATGCAGCATTGGGACTGTCAGATAGTCTTTTCAACGTAGGCGTAAGCACTGTGATTGTGGATACTTTCGAAATTTTCAGCTCCCACGCTGTACCATGTGAAATTATCATCTCTGTTTAGCTCCTGCGCCACATTTCTTACCACATCTTCGACGAACATCGGGTTCTCATGTGCCTTTTCGGTAACAAATTTTTCATCAACCCTTTTCAACAGGGAATACACTTCGCCGCTCGCCGAGTCTTCAACCAGCCGGATAAGGTCCTCGATCCAAAAAAATTTCTTGAACCTCACCTTTGCAGTTACCATGCTTCTCTGGTTGTGGGCGCCAAGATTGCTGATTTCCTTTGAGCAGGGGCATACCGTAGTGACCGGTACGACTACTCCCACGAGAAAATCTTTCCTGCTGATGCTGTTTTGTCCGCTGAATGAGCACATGTATTCCATGAGACTTTTAGCCCCCGATACAGGAGCTGTTTTTTCAACAAAGTAGGGAAACTCAATTTCCATGTGCGCCGATTCCGCATGAAGTTTATCCTTGACCTCTTGAAGAATTTTATGAAAGGTCTTTATGTTTATCTGTCCCCTGAATTCATTCAATATTTCCACAAAACGGCTCATGTGCGTCCCCTTGAAGCGGTGCGGCAGATCGACGTAGATGTTAATGGTCGCATTGACATGTTGTGTGCCGTTCGAGCGATCCAGAACCACAATGGGGTACTTAATTCCCTTAACGCCCACTTTTTGTATATCTATATTCCTGTCATCTTTTTGATTTTGGATGTCGATCATAATCATTTCCGTAATAAGAAGCTCTCGCGTCTTCTGACTCCCAAACGGTAACTCGGGATACGTCAAGGTCGCCTTTTTTCACTTTTTCCGATATTTTGTCATAAATGTACCTGGCAACATTTTCTGATGACGGGCTTGTATCTTTGAAACAACTTATGTCATTGAGACATTTATGATCAAATTCTTTTAGTATTTCATTCGTCCACTGTTTTAATATTCTGAAGTCAATGAGAATACCTTCCCCGGACAGCATACTGGAACATATTGAGATCTCAACGGCAAAATTATGACCATGGAGTTTCTCGCAGGCACCGCCTATTTCATTCAACTTGTGAGCGGCAGAAAATGACTGCTTTATTGTAACCTCGTACATTGGGCCTCCCATCCAAAGTATGGTTTGCAATATAGTGAAGATGAGGGGTGGGTGTCAAGGTAAGAAATATTAGTTAGAAATAGTTAGAAATAGCTAATTTCATTGTAAGCACTATGAGAAATTCAATTATCTTAAATCATTATTTAATCCTGGAAAGGCGAAATTGACAAACAATTGGTGAAAATTACTGATTTTCATTCAAGGCTCCTCAAATATAAAATAGTTTAACTCATGCATATCGATGTCTAATAGGTGATAATGAAAGATAAAAAAGATATTTTTTTAAAATTTGTCATACGAAATAATTTGGTATGGTAATTGCGGGTAGTTCATTAACCTTATTCGCATATTGCTTTTTGGGCAAACATAATTTTTCTGATAAAGGAGGTGGTAGTGCAGATAAGTTTATAGCAACAGATTATATCTGAAAAACCGAAATTGACTCATTAAAATATTTATGCTAAGCACAAATTGAAAGGAGAGATGAAGATGATACGTGCATTTCACAAGAAAAGAGGACAGAAAGGTTTTACACTGATCGAATTAATGATCGTTATTGCGATAATAGGTATCCTGGCAGCCATTGCCATCCCGCAGTTCGTGGCTTACAGGGCAAGAGGTTTCACCGCGTCAGCGCAATCGGCGGCGAGGAATGCGTACACAGCAGCAGAGGCCTTTTGGAGTGATTCACCGAGCGGAACGCTCGATTTAACGGCCCTTTCCGCCTATGGTTATAAGGCTGACCCCCAGATCACATTGACAATATCTGCTGGTGCAACGCTTAATACCTTTACAATTAACGCTACACACAGTGCTGGTGGTTCAAACTTTACTGTTGATGCGACCGGCGCGTTTACAAGGGGTTAATAATGTAACGTGACATGTCGAGGGGTGGGGGTTTATGCCTCACCCCTTTTTTGTCATTTGAAATCGATGCGCATTAAGAGTCACGATAACGATTTTCCCTTCGGCATAACATGGAAAGCGTGGGAGATAAGGCGCTATGTCTTTTCTTTTGTTTCTCTGTTTATTTTGCTGCTGGTTGCATACGCGAACAGTTTTAATTGTTCATGGCATTTTGATGACTATATTAATATTGTTAAGAACCCCGGCATTCAGATAAAGACTATATCCTGGGAGGAGATAGGGAAGAGCGTTTACGGTATAGCTGGTGGCGTCAAGTGGCAGAGGCCTGTTTCGTATTTCACCTTTGCCATGAACTACTATTTCGATGGGTTGAATGTTTTCTGGTATCATGTCGTCAACTTTTTCATCCATTATATAACTTCCGTTTTCT
>JBEKXK010000050.1:0-24853 GCA_049512055.1 Syntrophales bacterium
CGCCCTTTCTATCGCAGCTTTGCCTGCTGTCATCGCCAAATGCCTCGCCGGTACATCCTTCAACGCTCCCAGAAAATCGCCGATCGCCGTCCGGCAGGCGCTTACCATCACAACTTCCTTCATATTTATTTTGCTCCTCTGGTAATTTATGAGTTAAATTTCAAACAATCGTATGGCCGCCATCGATGTAAATCTCCGCCCCCGTCATAAAAGCAGGGCATGTGGCCATGTAGAGCGCCGTTGACTGCAATTCATCCAACCGCCCTACCCTGTTCAAAGGTATCATCTTCTTTATCAGCCCTTTTCCCACTTCCGAATCGAAGAAATCGCGATTAAAGTCGGTGAGGATATATCCGGGACAGAGGGCATTAACCTGCACGTTATCGCGCATTAACTCCAGGGCCATCACCCGGGTTAGCTGGATCACTGCAGCCTTGCTCGCACAATATCCCGCCATGTTGCGGGCGGAAATCTTCCCCAGAATGGAAGCGACGTTGATGATCCTGCCGCTCTTTTGCTTGACCATTATTTGTCCGACAGCCCTCGATACCAGGAACGTGCCCCGAAAATCCACGCCCATGACCTCGTCCAGATCCTCATCGGTCATTCTCAAAACAGGCTTTTCGCTTCCCGGAATCCCGGCGCTGTTTACAAGGATATCAATCCGGCCGAATTCGTCGAAAATTTCCTGTATCACCCGGTCAACCGATTTGGAGTCGCGGACGTCCATGGCTTTACCGGCTGTCTTGACGCCGAAACTCTTTTTTATTTTCTCCGCTGTCTCCTGGCATGCGGATAAGTTTCGTGCAACTAATACAATATTTGCCCCCGCTTCGGCATAAGTTTCCGCGATAGCCAGGCCTATCCCCCTGTAACCGCCGGTGATGACGGCAGTCTTCCCGTGTATGGAAAAAAGTTTTTCAACCAGATCTTTCGTCATATTGTCTCCCGTGCTCCTTATCGCCACAAACACTTCTGTTCGCGCCACTCCACCGGCAATATCACCCGAACATCCCTTTAATCCGCGCATGCGAAGAATTCAGCATCTTGATGTAGTTTTCGAATGTAAGACTTTTCAAGCCACCCCCGGTGTAAATCTTCAAAGAGTCCAGTGTCCGGATTATATCTGCCTCCTCCTTTGTCGGCGGTGGGGTTGTTTTCAAATCGGGAGACACCTTCAAATCCCATGAAACTTCCTTCCTGACAGCCTCAGCAGTTACTCCCGGATGCACGGAATCAAGGTAAGCCTCCTTCGTTTTTTCATCAAATCTGAAGATCGCCATGTTCGAAATGATGACTGCGGGACCGCCTCCCGGATATCCGTATTTCTCCCGGCAACCGGGACCGTCCAGGTATCCCGGCGAGGTAATAAAATCCACCTTCTCCAGGAACCGGCGTTTCTGCTGGTTCATCATGATCAACGTTCTTTTTGCTGATATGGCAATATCATTGGCGCCGCCGCTTCCGGGAAGCCGCGTCTTGGGCTTTTCGTAACTTCCGGCGCCAAATATCGCGGTACTGTTTAAGTTCCCGTATTTGTCAACCTGGGCTCCCCCCAGCATGCCCATATCGAAATATCCACGCTGCTGGTCCGAGAATGCCCTCCACAGGGAACTTATGCAGATGGCGTTTTCCCCGCACGCATTATCTCCTATACCAAGCATGAGGCGGTAAGGTGTTGGGCCGATACATCCGGACTCCACTGCCAGGATGACATTCGGCGCATGTGTCAGTTTGGCGACAAGCGCTCCAAGGCACGGTATGCCGACGCCAACGAAGACAACCTCTCTGTCCCTGATCTCTCTCCCGGCTGCAGCAACCAGCAACTCCTGAAGCGTATAATCCTCAGCATATTTTTTTTCATTTGTGCTCATAAATTGTTCCCTTCCCCTCTTCGGTTCTATTCGTCTATTGGATCTGCGCTTACACTATGCTCTTGCAGAACTTACGTTCAATCTGCGCCAGTTTCTTCAACCGGGCCCAACCCACCTTTTCGCAATACTCGTCATGGTCCTTACAACCGAATGCCCACTCATCCAGCCACCTTTTGAAGCCATCTGCAGTATCTATCTCGGCCATCATCTTCATATGAAAGGGTATATCGTACGCGTATGCATAGGGCATGTTCCACGGATGGCTGCAGAATGGGACCTCAACGACGGCGTCCACTACATACTGGGGCACGGTGGTAAATGTGGGAACCTTCTTGATCTCATCGGTTGAGACTATCTTCTCGCAGGTTACGATCGTCCTCGTCGCGGCCCTGGCGATGTTTTCCGCATTTGATGAAAAGCCGATGAATT
Source organism: Syntrophales bacterium (assembly GCA_049512055.1). Classification (GTDB taxonomy): domain Bacteria; phylum Desulfobacterota; class Syntrophia; order Syntrophales; family UBA2185; genus Fen-1135. The sequence goes on from JBEKXK010000050.1 coordinate 2,304, forward strand.
GAGTATTACCCAATATGTCGGCCCTGTTGGCATGGATGATGGCTACATCGGGTGTTGCGGCGGGCACCAGCGCCACCTTCTTGCCCCCGTATGGGTCATCTATGACCTTGATCATGTCGTTGTAGTTTTCCACTGAGGTTCCCGCGAGAGATCTTGTCACCATGAACGGAAGACCCATAGCGCCTGCCAAGAATCTCAGGCCCATGGTATAGTTCGAGAATTCGCGCACCTCTATTTTATGGGGGAGACCCTCTTCCACAGCACGCCTGTAACTCGGGCTGACACCGGCTACTGCAAAGGCGAGCCAAGCGACCTCGATTCTCTTTATCTGACCGGTGCCGACAAGATAATCCCCAACCTCGCAGGGACTGTCCCCCATCAGCGTTAAATTCTTCTGTCCCTGCCTCACGATCTCATACGTTGGGGCAACAACCTGCTCCCCTCCCATACCGCTGAAGGCGATTGAATATCCGTCAAATACATATTTGGAAATCGCCTCCTTGAGAGTCATCCGCTTGTCCAATGATTTTTTCGTATCCTCTGCTTTCATTAGTGATACTCCCTCTTTATTTTATTCTGCTTTGAAAAGTTAGCGTTCTCATTTCTTCAGATCTTGCCGATCATTAGTCGCCAAGCCCGTCCCGAAGGTTGGCTCCAACCCCAAGGCTTTCGTATCATCGAATGTCTCATCAATGCCGGACAGGTATCTCCCGAGGCGCCTTTTCTCGTCGAAATCATAATCAAGATTAAGGGCGATGGTTTCCATGATGGGAGATCCTCCGCCATGCACGCCCGCAATTTCATACCACGACGACATGGGTGAAGCGCCGATATTCTCAACAAATTTCCAGATTTTAAGAGAGGTTTCCGGAGACAGTTTCGGATTCCTGACAATAAATTTATCCAGATACTTTTTCGTACTTTCCGCGTGGAAATCCTCTTCAAAAGGAAGCGTCACTGCAATCCCTCCGGCGATTTCCGTAAGCAGGTTATATTCGTGATAGATCAGCTCTCCTGTAAGCCTCCGGCCGACATTGGCGTAAATCTTGTTTGGGAAGAAAACCCCGCTCGTGGTTATCTCTCCATAAATCGCCGAAGCCACGCCTGCCGCATAAGCAAGCTCGGCGGCTCCGGCATAATTTGAAAGCTTCTCGCGAATGTGGGATATTTTTTGAATATTGTTTGCCTCTGCAGCAAGCATAGCGGCGCCGCAAAGCACATCCGACATGCCGGGCTTACAGCCGCTGTAGCTGTGGCGGTGAGAGTCCGCAAACAGGAGGGCAAGCCGACGCCCAAATTCCCATTCTCGGCACATAAAAACTCTTTCTTTCGGAACGAATACATTGTCGAAAACGACAACTGAATCCGATACCCCATATTTGCAGAAGGGCGCAGCGCCGGCGTCATCCTTCTCTCGCAGCCACACGGGTCGTGTGATCAATGTGATCCCATCCCAATCTGCGGGGAGTGCAAAGGCCACGGCAAAGTCACGGTCGTCTTCCATCAGGGCCCTGGTGGGCAGAACGAATATCTCATCAGCATACGCCACCTGGGTGATGGACATCTTGACGCCGCTCACCACGATCCCGTCTTTGCGCTCTTCCACGATGTGGACGTATGCATCAGGGTTTGGCTGCTCGCTCGGCCTTTTCGTGCGATCTCCCTTGCTGTCCGTCTGCGCACAGCAGCCATCGCAATCCTTCATCTGGTACAGCCGGAGATATTCCATAAACCTCTTGTGATAATCTGTACCTTTGGCCTCATCTATTTCCTTAGTACAGACCGCCAATGCGCTGATAGCATCGTGCCCCATGCATCTTTGTATGCAGCCCCCGACCCTCCGTGCAACACAGCGGATCATTTTTTGTTTCTGCAAGAGATCGTAAGGGTTCTGAGGCAAATGGGACCATCTGTTAATCTCCTCGCCGGAGATGGAGGATTTGGCGGTTATTAATCCTTTCCATTTAGAATCCTGTGCCAGATCGAAAGTAACGTCGAGAACGTTGATGCCTGGCCGGAGGCGATGGTCTTCTCTGCCAACTTTTTCTCCACCTATGAATACATTCCTTTTCATTTTAAAGAGATCTTCATGATATTGATCTTTAGTCCGCAGCACTGTCCGCCTCCTTTTATTTGAATTGAAAGCTCATGGTCTTCATCGCTGTTGCAAATGCTAAACACGATGAAGCAGACGTTGTGCCATGTCGATATAGATCATCAAATAATACACCAATTGTCTGAAAACACGATGTATTCTGAAAATGAGCTTGCAATTGTCGGGAAATCATGCTTTGAGTTCATTGTCCCAATTTAGGTCACATCGGACATTCCGGGACACAATGAGACATAATGAGACATTCAGATTTCTGTTCCCACCGAAGAGTATTTGCTGGACGCAACTGATCTCATCAAGAAAGAACTCCAAGAAGGAATGGTACGGAGCGAGATATGGACTTTGTAGAAAAATTTGATGTACTTTATGCGGAATGGAAAAAATATATAAGCGGAACTCCCGTCAGCGAATTTATAATATCCTCGACTATTCTGGATTCGTGGGACAGGTGCAGGGAAAAAAATGTCAACCCTCATCTGACCAGGGTTCCCGTGGTCCTTGATGATCATGAACTTGCAGAGATCTTGAAAAAAAATGAAGAGCTCATAGACATCAGCCTCCCCTTCATGAAGAACCTCTACGGCCTTGTCGTAGGGTCCGGCTTTTTAGTTGCCCTCTTTGATGCCGATGGATACATGTTGAAGCTGGTCGGGGATAATGATGTGATGGAGAGGGTGAGACGCGGAAATTTTATTGTGGGCAGTTGCTGGTCTGAAGAAGTCGCAGGGACCAATGGCGCAGGGACGGTAATAAAATTAGGGAAGCCTTTTCAGGTCTATGCCAGCGAACATTATTGCATCAACTCCCATAAGTGGACGTGTTCAGGGGCTCCGATTCATGATTTAAACGGCAGATTGATCGGCGTCATTGATATGACGGGACCATATCAAAAAGCCAATCCCCATACGCTGGGGATGGTTGCTGCCGCAGCACATGCAATAGAGAACGAAATTCGGCTGAGAAAGGCATTGACAGAATACAGAATTGCGCACAGCTTTCAAAAGACGGTTATTTCCTCCATTCCCGAAATCATAATGACCGTGGATAATGACGGGTGCATTTCGATGATGAACAAGAACGCGAGAAAAGCCTTTGGAGAGGATGCAGACAGGTTCCTCGGGAAAAATATGGCCGAAGTCTGGAGCAAATATAACAAGAACCTGCTCAATCTGATAAAGAATAACAATACTCTCACGGACATGGAGGTGAGAATCGCCTGTAAGAGCGTCCAGGGTGATTACACTTTATCCTGTTACCCTATAATGTCCATGGACGATGTCATCGGCAAGGTCATCATACTGGATGAGATTAAAAGGGCCCGGACGTTGGCAACGAAAATGATGGGAGCGAAGGCGAAATTTCGCTTTGAGGAAATCATCGGTCAGGATGCGAACTTTCTGGAAACAATCAGGCAGGCAAAGATAGCATCCCAGATCAAATCCAACGTCCTGCTCCTGGGAGAAAGCGGTACGGGAAAAGATATTTTCGCTCAGGCCATTCACAATACCAGCGGACGCAGCGATGGCCCATACGTCGCCATTAACTGCACGACGATTCCCCGGGATCTGATAACCAGCGAGCTTTTCGGCTATTCCGAAGGGGCATTTACCGGGTCAAGGAAAGGCGGCAGTCCGGGTAAATTTGAACTCGCAGATGGCGGCACAATCTTTTTGGACGAGGTGGGGGAAACGCCCTTGGAGCTCCAGACAGCCCTCTTGCGCGTCATTGAAGATAAATCTATAATCAGGATCGGTGGAACCAGGGTAACAACGATAGACGTCAGGATCATCGCGGCAACCAATAAGAACCTAAAGGAAGAAGTTCGAAAAGGCAAATTCCGCGAGGACCTATATTATCGGTCAAACGTATTCACGATTCGTCTCATACCGCTCAGGGAAAGAAAGGGCGACATTCCCCTTTTGGTCGAGTGTTTTGTCAGTAATATCGGCAAGACGATGGGGAAGAAAATCGAGAAAATCGAAGATGAGGTCTTCGAGAGATTCATGAATTACAACTGGCCGGGAAATGTGAGAGAATTGCAAAACGTCCTGGAAAGAATGATCAATATTGCACATACGAACGTACTTACGGCTGACCTCTTGCCGTCAGAAATTACGGACCCAAAGCCCAGTGACGACAATTACAAAATTGAGCCCGTAAACAAAATAGAGCGTGAATTAATAATGAAGATGATCAAATCGAATATCCCCAAGAGAGAGATTGCAAAGAAACTGGGCATAGCGAGAAGCACATTATATCGGAAATTGAATGAAATCCAGAATCATGCGGCAGAGTAAATAGATGGAAGAGACAAGGTTCGGCAATTTGGTTTTTGTTCCGGGCCTGGGTTGCGGAAGATACCCCTTTTGCAATTCTTTATATATCGATGACGAGAAAAAGGTAATCATCGATCCGGCTTCGGACGAAACATTTCTCAGGAAGCTTGCCGGGGAAAAACGGGTCGATATAATAATTAATTCCCATTACCACGAGGATCATATTGCCTTTAATTACCTCTTTCCTGAAGCCGAGCTTTATGTGCACGAGGCCATAGGCTCCTGCTTCAAGTCCTACAGCTCATTTCTCGACTACTGCGGATTGCTCGATTCCAAATACAGGACGGAATGGGACGACCTCTTTCTTAATAGATTTCATTTCAAAGAGCGCACACCCTCTCTCGAGTTTGAGGACGGGGATCTTTTAATCTTCGGCGATACGAAAATGCGGATTATCTATACCCCCGGCCACACCGCCGGACATTGCAGTTTTCATTTTCCCGATCAGGGAATATTATTCATGGGGGATCTCGACCTCTCCCGCTTTGGTCCCTGGTACGGCGACAGGGTTTCCGACATTGATCAGACCATACAATCCATGCGCAGATTATTGGAAATCCCCGCAGACATTTATATCACCTCGCACGAAACTGGTATAATTAGGGGCGATATTACGGAGATGGTCGAAACTTATCTTAATGTTATTACGCAGAGGGAAGAAAGAATATTGGAATTCCTGGAAAGGCCGAGAACCGCAGATGAAATTGTCGAACGCTGGATCATTTTCAGAAGAGAGCTTCAACCGCGGTATTTTTTCGAGTTCGCAGAACGGGGAATGATAATAAAGCACTTGGAGCGATTAATCAGAAATGGCACCGTAGGAACCAAAGAAGCTAAATTCTACTTTATCACATCTCCTGACAAAACATGATTGCATCTTCTAAACTCTTTGATTGCCGGCTTCGATGCTTTCCTTCCCGCGATTTACCAATCGCGCATTTGTCATCGTTCACGATAACGATGACTTCGATCACTTGCATATGCGAAGGCCTTTTAAAAGAAAAGAGACTCTCTCGGAAACCTACATAAGGGAGGCAGCCATGCCAAGAGAATCCATTATCAAAACAATCGTTATATCGATCCTGTTCATGCTGGCCGCAGGCGCCTGGGGATGTGCGGGCATGCTCGTAACGAAGGAAGATCAGTTGATGCCTGCCGCGCGTTTCGCTGAACTGGAGACTTACATGGAAAGTCAGGTTAAGGACCTCCATTCCGCTCCGACGCGACAGTTGATGTACCTCTGTTACTCCTATTCAAGGCTCAAAAAATATAACAAACTCTTTCCCTGCCTCGATCAGTTCGACGCCAATATCAATAAGGGCGATATCACCGTAAACATGTTCGATATGTCTATCATGCCCGCGCAGCTTCGGGCAGAGGCCTATATAGAATTCGGAGACTATGGAAAAGCCGTCATTGAGGCCCAAAAGGCCTACGACATGGTAATAAAGAAAGACCTCCACCGCTACATGAGGATTCAGGCCCTCAGCATTCTCGGCCTCGCGCAGGCACTCTCCGGCAATCGTGAGAAGGCGATGGAATGCGCAAGACTTCTGGAAGACATCGGCACCCATTATCCCTTTACGTTCCTCAAGACCGATAAGCTGAACGGGCTTTCACGGATATACATGGCCCTGGGAGATTTTAAGAAGAGCCTGGCTTACATCAGGGAGGACGAGAGCATTTCCTGGTCGCGCTCCCTGGCATCTGCCGCCGTCATACTGACTGGCGCGATGCCCGTAGGCGACAACATCTTTGCCTACAGTCAATTGCCTAAGGCATTCATCCTGAATAAGAGCCTGTATGAGACGGGCAGCCTGACGGAGGCGAAAGCAGGATACGATGCACTCCTGAAAGAGCCGCGGACACGGGACAATACGGACATATACTGGATGATCCTCTTTGACCGGGGAAAGATTGCCGATGCCGAAGGCAATCGTAAAGAGGCAATAGATTTTTACAGACGCGCGGTTGACCTTGTTGAGCAGCAGCGCTCGACCATCAACACGGAGGCAAGCAAGATCGGTTTTGTGGGCGACAAGCAGAATGTTTACAGCCGCCTCATCTCCTCGCTTTATGCGAACGGCCAGTACGGTGCCGCTTTTGATTATGTGGAGCGGTCGAAGTCGCGGGCTCTCGTCGATCTCCTGGCATCGAAGCAGGACTTCGCCGTGAAGACGGGCGACGAACGGGACGTGCGCAATCTTTTGGCCACAGACAGAAAGGCCGAGGCGGAGGTCACAGCACAGGATCTTTCACCCGGAAGGTCCAAGGCCCGCAGTGTCATTGTCACCGTGAAGCAGGAGCTGCGCGATAAATCCCCGGAACTCGCATCCCTCGTGAGCGTCACGTCACTTTCCGCCTCTGACATACGGGCACTCATGCCGCCTGGCGAAGCGCTAATTGAGTACTATTACAGCGAGGGTGAGATGTTCGCTTTTGTCCTGACGAGAGAGGGCTTAAAGTCCATACGTTTCAACGGCGATAAGCTTGTAGAGGATATCCGGCAATTCCGGAGTCTTCTTGAGAAACCCGGTTCCTCCGATTACCTGACGCTCTCCCGAAGTCTTTATAAGCGGCTCTTTGAGCCTTTCGAAAAGATGCTGGACAAGCGGATCCTTGCAATCGTCCCGCACGGCGCACTGCACTACCTCCCGTTCAACGCCCTGCAGAATGACAAAGGTTACCTGATTGAGCAGTACAGCATTCGTATTCTCCCGAGCGCGAGCGTTATCAAATACCTCCACGCCAGGAAGACATCCAAACCGGCGGACATCCTTGCATTCGGCAATCCCGACCTCGGCGATTCCCGTTATGACCTCGTCTATGCCCAGGAAGAAGCACAGACGGTTGCCCGCACGCGCCCTCAGTCCCGCGTTCTTCTGCGTAAGGAGGCAACGGAGTCGGCGTTCAGGAAATATGGCCGAAGCTTCAGTTACATCCACTTTGCCACTCATGGGCAGTTTGACTCCGACATGCCTCTCAAGTCGGCATTACTCCTTGCCGGTGATGATTGGAGCGACGGCAGGCTAACGGTAGACAAGCTTTATTCCATGAACATCGATGCGGATCTGGTGACATTGAGCGCCTGCGAAACGGGGCTGGGAAAGGTGGCAAACGGTGACGACGTGGTAGGTCTGACGCGCGGCTTCCTCTATGCGGGAAGCAATTCCATTGTGTCGAGCCTCTGGAAGGTTGACGACCAGGCCACGGGAGAACTCATGGCGGGGTTTTATAACGCGCTTAAAAAAACAGGTAAACGGGACGCTTTGCGGCAGGCACAGTTGAGCGCCCAGAAGAAATATCCCCATCCGTATTATTGGGCTTCATTTCAATTGACAGGCAGTGCGGATTAGGGGCTGGGGTCAAAAGGGTATGGGGGATTTGTTAGATAATACCTCCCCACATTCTTCAATAGGAGTGTTCGTGGACGGAAAGTCACTTTCGCACGAGTGTGCCTTCCTTCGTCCCATTTTCCGGGGTCCAGCTCATACGTTTATAAAGCTTCGGGCCGATCTCTTCCATCCAGATGATTTTGTTTACGCAAGGCATTAGTGTAAGCTGAGAAAAGCTTGAGGAAAGCTCATCGGCATTGCATCGCGTTGCATAGTAATAAACTTTATAATCGCCTATTATCTTCGTCTCTTCCCAGAAATAATACCAGACCGCTCCAAACAACAGCAATCCGATTATGGCCATTACCAGCGCTCTCATATTTATATCTCTTGCCGAGTCTTCATTTTCGTAGTCGTTTCAATTCAAATCTATTTTTACAGTTTTGCATATTACCCGAGATTCGTCAATTATAGACTTATGTAAGACTCGGCTGCAATAGAAATTCGCACTCCTTGTTGATTTGATAGATATTTTTCGGTATTGTATTGCATAAATAGATTTGGTGCAAAGAAGGATGTGGTTTTCGTTAGCGCTTGTATCATGCACTGACACTAACAATAAAAAGGAGGTTCTATGAATCCGTCTGAAATGGAAGAAAAGGCAGGGGCGTTGTTTGACAGGCTTTTCCACTGAAGCCAGGCCGTTCTTGCGGTCGGGCAAGAGAAGCTCGGTAAAGATGTGAGCGAGGATATGCTGAAAGCAATGGATGCCTTCGGTGGAGGGTTGGGGGCTCACGGCGAGACATGCGGCGCCCTCATCGGAGGTCTTGCCGTAATTGGCTCGGTGTTCGGCAGAAGCTCAGGGGAGAAATTGGCCGATTTTCGGATGTGGAAATACGCGCATGAACTCATGAAGCGGTTCAAAGGGGAAATTGCAAATGGCACCATCCTCTGCAGGGATATAGTCAACGTAAACTGGATGGACCAGAATCAGGTCAAAGAATATCGGGAAGGCCAAAAACATGAGGACTGCAGGAAATTGACGGGCAAAACTGCGAAGCTTGTCGGGGAAATAATCGAGCGGGCTACGGCTGTGTAGGAATTTACATCCATGCATACTCTTTTGTTTCAAGTAAAGCGAGAAATCTTGCCCACCATTTCATGAGGGGTGGTCTTCCATGCATATCGAGGAGGAAGAATGTTAACAACTAAAGAAGCCATAGAAAAAAGGCGGAGCATAAGAAAGTTTAAAGCGGATCCCGTTCCTGAAGAGCACATAATGGCACTTTTGGATTCTGCGAGGCTCGCGCCGTCCGGCTCGAATTCACAGCCCTGGCGCTTTAAAGTCGTCCGTGACGGGGAAACAAGACTGCAACTGGCTCAGGCATCTTACAAACAGTCGTTCATCGCCGAAGCACCCATTGTCTTCGTCTGCTGTATCGATTTGAAGAGTTTCATAGACGGAACTGTTTCAGGCGTACAGGACCTAGGCAGGATTGGGGCCATCGAAGGCAGGATAGCCAAGATTATATCCGATAGGACGGAGCGCTATACACCTGTTGACATAGAAGAACTCACCCCCAGGATAGCTCTTAACCTCGCCATTGCTGTGGAACACATCTTGCTGCGAGCTTTGGATTTCGGTCTCGGAAGTTGCTGGATAAGGCTGTTCGATGAAAAGGCAATTAAGACACTCTTCGGATGGGGCCGGAATATTCATGTAGTCGCACTGCTGCCGGTCGGATATCCGGCTGAATCGCCTCCTCCGAGGAGAAGACTGAAAATCGAGGGAATACTTATAGACTGATAACAAAGGGAGGATTCCATGGTCATTATCTTAGGCAAATACACGAAGCCTCTGGAAGTAATCGATTCCCTTCTCGCGGAGCATCGAAAGTTTCTGGATAAGTACTATAAGAATTCAAAGTTCATTTGTTCCGGTCCGCAAAACCCGAGGGTGGGCGGTGTGATCGTGGCAAACGTAGGAACCGTCGATGAAGCCCGCCAGATCATGAAAAACGACCCCTTTTACATCAACGGAGCCGCGGAATATCAGTTCATCGAATTTCTGCCGCTTAAATGTGATGAGCGTTTTTCATGTTTCATCAAATGATCTTTGCACCAGATTATATGTAATCGTTTTATCTTAATAATTATATTGTTACACTGCATCGCTAATGTAGAATATAATATGATAGTGTCGGTGCGGTCCATCTCTGTGCAGTGCATGATTACTCTTCAGCTCGCATGGATAAGCACTGCACCAATCCATATCCGTGACAAGATCTGCAACAAGCGAGTTTTCGCAAGACAACTAACTTAAAGAGAGGGGGTGAAAAACGACCATTGTCCCGGGGATTTTGCAGCAAGCGTCACAGACATTAACCACGAAGGAAAGAATAAAAGGGGGGGACGAGAATGGCTGAAGAATCGAAAGTCATGACGATGAAGGAAGCGATTTCGAAATTCGTTAAGGACGGAATGACGCTGTACATAAGCGCCGTCTGGGCCAATCATGCGGCTGCAGCCGCCCATGAGATCATCAGGCAGGGTAAAAAAGATCTCACCCTGATTGAAAGCTCGCCCGGTGAGATTTTTGATCAAATGATTGGTGCGGGATGTGTCAAGAGACTCATCATATCGTGGTCAGCCAATGAGGCTTTTGGAACTGGATACCGTTTTCGCAGAGCTGTCGAAAAAGGCTTGATCGAAGTGGAGGACTACTCAAACTTCGGACTCACGACGAAGTTAATGGCAGGAGCCATGGGTATTCCGTTTATGCCGATACTTTCTCAGAAGGGGTCTTCAATTAACGAAATTAAAGCCTTCCTTGGAGAGAACAAACTTAAACATATAGATTGCCCTTTTACAGGCCAAAAAGTAACACTTATCTCGGGCACAAACCCAGACGTATCCATCGTCCATTGTCAACGTGCAGACCTGGAGGGAAACATTCAGACATGGGGCTCAATCTTTTCCGCAAAATGGGGGACGCTGGCCGGTAAGATGATCATCGCGAGCGTCGAGGATATTGTCGATACGGATACCATCAGGCGGAACCCGGAATTGACACTTGCTCCCGGCTTCAGAGTGGCAGCAGTCGTCCATGAACCATGGGGCGCCCATCCGGGACACCTATTTGGATATCATGACGATGACCGCTGGTTCAGATACATGTATGCGAATTTTGTTGCTGACGATGACCTCAAATTCAAAAAGTTCCTGGATGAATGGGTATATGGCGTAGAAGACAGGGCCGGATATATCACCAACTATATCAAAAAGTATGGATATAAGAGACTGATGAGGCTGAAGCCAAAACCGTTTTACAGCGATCCGATAAATTACGGCACCTATCCCTTCGACACAATGCACATGGACATATAGGAGGTGGAGATATGAGCGACCAGAAATACGCCAAAGATTATACGCTGCCCGAGTTAATGATTACTGCCTGCGCGAGAGAAATAAAAGATGGTGAAAGAGTTTTAATAGGAGTCGGTTTGCCCCTTCTCGGCGCCATGCTGGCTAAGAGAACTCATGCCCCCAACAGCAAAATGGCATATGAAACAGGGTCATTCGATTCTTCACCGTCGAGGACGCCATTTAGCGTCGTGGATCCGGACCTGGTCCCAAGAGCCATCTTCGCAGGACAATTGACGGATATCATGTCTCTCTTCCTGCAGAGAGGTTTCATAGACGTTGGTTTTGTCGGCGGCGCACAGGTTGACAAATACGGCAATCTAAATTCAACCTGCTTCGGGGATTATTTTAAACCGGATGTCCGGTTTCCGGGGAGCGGCGGCGCCCACGATTTTGGCGCCTTCGCCAGGAGAAGCCTAATCGTCATGATTCACGAGAAGCGCCGGTTTGTCGAGAAATGCGATTACGTCACAACTCCAGGTTATTTAAAGGGCGGAAACAGCAGATACGAGGAAGGGCTGCCCGAAGGAACAGGGCCCGCTGTCGTTATATCAACGAGAGGCGTGTTCAGGTTCAGTCCAGAAACGAAAGAGATGTACCTGGAGACCCATCATCCGGGTGTTACCGTGGATTCCATAAAAGAGAATGTGAACTGGGACCTGAAGGTGTCACCGATTGTCCGAGAAACCGAACCGCCGACAGAAGAACAACTAAGAATTACTAGAGAGCTCGATCCGGAAGGTTTCTTCTTAAGAAGGGGTGAGTACAACAAGAAGATCAAGGCACAGGCGGAGAATATGGGATGGCTCTGAGAATAGAGTCCCCCTTTCTTTACAGTTGGCTCTGCGAGAAGGATCAGGATTGACTGCAGACGTTGAAATTACAAGAGAGAAGTTCAGCATCCAGGCGGCGAAACACCGCCTCTCTGCTGAATTTATCAGGCCACAGGCCCATACGGACAGTCGGCCTGTGCTTGTATTTCTCCACGAAGGACTGGGCAGTATCGGTCAGTGGCGCGACTTCCCTGATAAAATATGCGCGAGAACCGGCTGCCCGGCTCTGGTCTATGACCGCTGGGGTTATGGCGGTTCCGATCCTCTGACGGAACCCAGAAGACCCGGCTATCTCCATAACGAGGCCCTGCTCAGCTTGCCCGAAGTTCTGGAACAATGCGCCATCGACAAACCAGTTTTTATAGGCCATAGCGACGGCGGTTCCATTGCCATAATATATACGGGAACATATCCGCAAAAGGTCACTGGTATAATAACGGAGGCGGCGCATGTCTTTGTCGAGGACGTCACCGTGGAGGGCATCAAGCGTGCTGTCGAGGTCTATGAGAGCACGGATTTAAAAACGCGCCTGGCCAGATTTCATGACAGTAATACCGATTTGATGTTCCGGGGCTGGGCTGACATCTGGCTTTCGCCGGAGTTCCGGGATTGGAATATAGAAAGTTACCTCCCGTATATCACCTGCCCTCTTCTCGCCATTCAGGGAAAAGATGACGAATACGGCACGCCAGCCCAGGTTGAATCCATTGTCGGCAAGGTCATGGGACCGGCGAGAGGTTCGATAATCGAGAACTGCGGACACATCCCTCACGCACAGGCGAGGGAAAGAGTATTTTTAGAAATGGTGAATTTCATCTCCGTAATAATCAAAGAAAGAACCAAGGCATCATAACTTCCGCATCTAATACAGCCTCGCTGTTGCGCCCCGAGCAATCATTTAAGTGGATGTTCGTGTTCAGGATGGCTAACATATTTAGTTTAGTGGTGCAGCCATTTCTTCACAACAGCTATTTTTTATAAACGCCGCACCCGACAAGAAAATTGCCCATCTTTTCCATATACATGGATTTTGGCTCGATTTTTTTGGTTAATGGATTGCTAAACTTGTAGTCTTGCCAAAACTGCGATTTTGTCTTTGCCAGTTCCACTCTTTCTTTTACGTAATATTTGCCATCGGGATCCCTCATTTCGATCAAATCTTTCCCGACCAAAAATTTCGGATTCTGTCCATGGGCTAAACACTTCCCGTTTAAATCATAAACTACGACGTACAAATCTCTGTCAACAAACTTCCCCTTGAGATTGCTGATCTCGGCAAATGCTTTTTCCGGCCCTACGGCCTTTATGTAAGCGATTGCTTTCTTCACCATCGCTTGCGCCTCAGCCGGTGTCCCATTTTGAGCTGAATGAGCATTGCCGACAAGGCCGAGCAAGAAAATACCGACAACCACTGTCACTGATATCCGCTTCATTTGTTCACCTCCTCAATACTTTTTCCTTAATATTTGATTACCTGTCTCTCCATCGCCTTGCCATGAGCATTATGAAGAATCAGTACTGAAAAATCAACTCCATCTTTTTTGCTCATGAATAGACGACTTGCGACTGAACTGCCTTAGCCCATCACTTCATCTTCCTAAAATTTGTCGAATCCCGCTAACTTCTCAATGAATCTGCACTGATGCATGATGTTTAATCTACTTGACATAAGAGTATCCTTTATGCAAAAATTCCACCCACGTTCAGTTCGTATCAAAATCATCGATTAATGCCATGAAAAAATTTAGATAGTCGAGTGAGTATGCCGCGGACTGTTGCATATGCTCAGGGATCAAGTTTGACAGCATGTGCAGTCGTAGTTAACTTTTTTCTATTATCATAATTACTGAAGGAGAATTTGGGAAAATGAATGCTCTAACTTTGGTGTTTGTTTCATTGTGCGTTTTTGCTATAGCCTACCGGTTTTACGGGCTGTTCATAGCCAACAAGGTACTGGAACTCAAAACGGAACGTGCAACGCCGGCAGTTTCTATGGCAGACGGTCATGACTATGTCAAGACCAATAAGTATGTCTTATTCGGACACCACTTTGCCGCAATCGCAGCCGCGGGTCCGCTATTGGGACCGGTGCTGGCCGCACAATTCGGCTATCTTCCCGGAGCCATATGGATCATTGTCGGGTGCGTCCTCGCAGGAGCGGTGCATGACATGGTGGTGCTCTTTGCCTCGGTAAGACACAAAGGGCAGAGCCTTGCAAAGATCGCCGAAAGCGAGATTGGAAAAACCGCGGGAACAGTCGCCTCCTTTGCGTTCCTTTTCATTCTCATCCTGACCCTCGCCGGCCTTTCCATTGCAGTCGTCAACGCCATGTTTGAAAGCGCCTGGGGAACTTTTACAGTCTTTTCCACATTGCCCATCGCTTTCCTCATGGGAATCTGGATGTATAAGATGCGCCCCGGAGATGTGAAAGGGGCCAGTGTCATAGGAGTTGTCCTGCTTGCGGGAGCGATACTTGTAGGCCCTTATATCGCGGCAAGTCCGACCTGGGCCCCGATATTCACACTCACGAAAAAACAGATCTCTATTTTTATACCCATCTACGGGTTCCTGGCATCCGTTCTGCCCGTCTGGATGCTTCTGTGTCCCCGTGATTATCTCTCCACCTACCTCAAAATAGGGACCATCGCGATGCTTGTTATAGGAATTTTCATTGTCCGGCCTGATTTCCAGATGGCGGCTCTTACACCCTTTATCTACGGAGGCGGCCCGATTGTCCCCGGCCCGGTGTATCCCTTCGTCATGATCACCATCGCCTGCGGTGCCTTATCCGGATTTCACGCGATCATAGGGTCCGGAACAACACCGAAAATGATCGGAAATGAAAGGGATGTCTTGTTCATCGGCTATGGAGCGATGCTTGTTGAAGGAGTCGTGGCCATCATGGCCCTGGTTTCCGCATGTGTCCTGGTTCCGGCAGACTACTTCGCCATCAACGCGGCGCCTGCGGTTTACCAGAAACTCGGCATGGTTCCGGTCAACCTTCCCGACCTTGCCGCACAGGTGCAGGAAAAAATTCAGGGCCGGCCCGGCGGTGCAGTATCTCTTGCCGTTGGTATGGCTTATATTTTTTCGTCTATACCATTTATGAAGGGACTCATGTCGTACTGGTACCACTTCGCCATCATGTTCGAAGCCGTATTTATTCTCACGGCTGTCGATACGGGCACAAGGGTCGGAAGGTTTTTCCTCCAGGAAATGGTTGGCAAGGTCATCCCGAAGTTTCTTGAAAAGCGCTGGATGCCCGGCATCATCATAACCAGTTTCCTCTTCACCGGCGCCTGGGGTTATCTCGTGTATACCGGAGACATAACGACGATCTGGCCGCTCTTCGGCATGAGCAACCAGCTCCTTGCCTCCTGCGCCCTGATCATCGGAACAATCATGCTGATCAGGATGGGGAAATTGAAGTATGTTTGGATGACCGCCGTTCCCGGTATCGTCATGGCTGTTACGACTCTCTATGCGGGATACCTGAACATCACTCTCAATTATCTTCCAAAGCAAAATTATCTTCTTGCGGTACTTTCGGTAATCGTCATGCTGTTGGTTATAATAATATTTATTGCGGCAGCTAAGCGCTGTTTTGATCTTCTTCAAATCAGGATACCGGTTAAAGATCGATACGGCGATCTCGTTCTCGAAGTAGTAGAAGAATAAGAGCCTAATGCTAACGAAAAAGGAGGCGTTATGGAAATAAAAAAGATTCTCTTAGCGACAGACTTCATGGCAGGCGCCGCGCAGGCAACAGCATATGCGGCAGATCTGGCAGAGCGGTATGGAGCAAAGCTATATGTAGTCCATGTAATTCACGATATAGGCAAGATGACTGCATGGTATGCGCCAAAAGTAAACCTGGGCGAGCTCAAAAAGACCATGGAAGAGAAGTCCAAACAGGAGCTGCAACAGTGTTGTACGTTAGGACTTGGTGGATACAAGAACGTCGAGTACCGATTGTTAACGGGGATCCCCGACGAGGAAATCCTGAAATTTCAGAAGGAGAACAACATAGACCTTATCGTTATCGGCACCAACAGCCGTAAGATGGCCTACAACAGAAGAATCTTCGGCAGTACGGCGGACAGGGTTGTGAACTATTCCCCGTGCCCGGTGCTGACCGTAATGCCTGCGGGCGAGGAAGGACCGGAAAGCAGAGATCCTAAATTATGCAGTGCTGGAGAAATCCGTTTCTAAGAATGCGTTAGTTGAGGGCGCCCGCAGCAAACGGGCGCCCTTTTCTAATGTTCACGCCGGATTCAGATCGACCATGAAAAGAAATCTGAACGATTACAAAAAAGAGATGCAGGAACTTGAGGCACGGTCCGAAAGAGTGCATGAGAAAGCGTCTCCTGAAGTCAATCACACACGCATCAAGCAAAAAGAACCGCGAGTCACGGCGCCGCTGTCCATGAAATGGGCCAGATTAATGCCGGGCTTGATGGCCATCCTTATGGCTATCCTCACACTTATCTTTCTCATTGTCTCTGAAGCACTCAAGAAACACTGAAGAGATATATCTCAATCCACACCCGTACAAAGAGGCAGTGGCTAAAGCATCAATCGCCGTAATCAAGAAGCGGCAAGCTCACCCATAAATCTACATTAGCCCGGTTCAAATAAATGCAAGCCTGAATTCATGTCAGTGTCACTTCGGAAATGCCTTCAGTGGCGCGGGCTTGCCATCAGGTACGGCCGTGCGCGTGCCGTTCATAATCATGGCGAGAAAAGTATAATAGCCGTTGATGCCGAGCATGTCGATCACACCCTGCTCGCCGAAGCGTTTCACTGCGCGCTCATAAGTGACATCGGCAACACTCTTGTTGACGTGCAGCTCTGTGCAAAATTCGTACACGATTTGCTCGTCCTCGCTCATGCCTGTTGGATAGCGACCGTCAGCAATCGCTCTCACAACTTCTGCCTTGATGCCGGACTTGATGGCTATGGACTCATGGATAGCCCATTCCACCTGCTGGGTCCATTGGCGCGCCGTGATCAGGATCACGAGCTCACTCAGTTTGGTCCCGATTGCGCTCTTGTAGCGCAGGTACTCCCCCACGCGCTGCGCCCTATCCATGAGCTCCGGGCTGCGGATCAGCGGCACAAAAGGGCCATAAAGTGCGCCGCGCGGTCCTTTGATAATCTCCTCGGCATATTTCTTCTGGAGATCCGTCATTTTCTCAAGTGGTATACTGGGCATTCTATCCTGTGCAATAACACTGTTCGATTGCATACCGATGGCAACTACAAAAACGATGAGACAAAACCACTTCATAAATTCCTCCTTTTCTTTATAACGGTCTTATATAATTATTAAGGGGAATCCGCATTACCTGATCACGAAAAGATCAAGGGCAACACATGAGAAGCAAATTTGCGAGAAGACGGGCATAGTCCCACGTCTCCAAAGAGCGCATGTCATAAATCTATTTCTCGAATATTAATTCATCCTCGAGCTTGATGCAGCCGATGACGCTCTGTGCGGCCGGACAGCGGGTGATATAGTTTGCGAAGCTCTCCCGCGCATCGGCCATCTTATCGTCGGGAACCTTCAGGTGGTATTTAACCCGGATGGTGGTGATCTTGAGGACGCCGTTGACATTCTCGATGTCCCCTTCCACATCGGTCCAGTATAGACTTTCCGGAGTGGGAATCTTTTTTCCGGCCATCAACGTGGCCAGTGTCCCCATCATTCAACCCGCAGTCGCGGCCACAATGTGGTCGAGAGTCGCCGCATGCTCCTTTTCCGGCTCCACTTTATAAAACTTCATGATGCCGCCGTGGACTCCGTAATATACGGGTTCTGAGAACCCTTCTATCATTGCCCTCCGGGTCGGTCCTTTTTCCCTGACGATTTTTATTTTAGACGTATGAACGACTTCTCCCATCTGATCCCTCCTTGGCTTTTTCTTATTAATACCTTAACGATATGGTAATTACAACAAAATCCCGCAGCAAGGCCGTCAATTGGCGCGCCGCGGCCCTGTGCGCGATGTCATGAGTTGCTTGCTTTCACATTGCATTTCCAACATGTCCTAACTCTCAAGTAGTTGCTTGAACAGCAGATAACAACCCTTGTGGTTTGCTCAATGTTGATGTATAAAATCCAACAGATTCTTCGAAGGAGGGCCATACAGATGAAAGCCATTCGCCTTATATTGTTCCTGTGCGTGCTTTCACTACTGACCTATGCTCCCTTAGACGCTGCCTCAAAGACAAAGCGCGGTGTCCAGATATCCCCCAAGCCCTCCCCTTCCCTCGACAGCCTATATAATCAGAGCTACGCCGTTATTATCGGCATCAACGCCTATGACAAGTGGGGCCATCCCTCGAATATGCCGTAAACGACGCCAGGTCGATCCAGGAGCGTCTCAAAGAGATGGGATTTGATACCATCACCCTTCTCGACAACTATGCCACAAGGGAGAACATCCTCAAAGTGCTCGGAGACGAACTGCCGAAAAAGGTCGAGAAGAACGACCGGGTAATCATCTTCTTTGCCGGCCACGGTCAGACGGAGGAACTCGCGGATGGCAGCCAGATGGGTTACCTCGTCCCTGTAGACAGCGATACCCGGAATATCTTCTCCACTGCCATATCCATGGATCAGGTACGGCAATTCTCCCGGCGCTTGCCGGCCAAGCACGTCCTCTACCTTATTGACGCCTGCTACTCCGGCCTGGGGCTTACCCGGTCAGGAGGCATACCCCCCAGCGACCGTGACTATCTGAACAAGATTACTGCGCGGAAGGCCCACCAGATGCTGACGGCCGGCGGCAAGGGCGAACAGGCGCATGAAGAGGAAGGGCATGGCGTATTCACAAAATATATTCTGGAGGGACTCGACGGTTCTGCAGACAGGGATGATAAAGGCTATGTAACATTCAGCGACCTCGCCTCATATGTGAAACCGAAAGTGACGCGCATGACGCGCAATTCCCAGGTTCCGCAATACGGCAGCATTGATGGCGAAGGAGAGTTTGTTTTTGTCCTGACCAAGGCAGCTCCGACGGCAGGCGAGGATGACACGGTCGCGAGACAACCTGAACGCATGACACCTGAGAAACAAAAAGATTTGACAATAGGCCCTGATCTCCGTTCTCTCGTAGCTTTGATAAAGGGCACAGTTGTTAGAATCACTGTCACGCCTGCGGAGGGGCAAACGAGATCAACCAAGGGGTCTGATGATTTTCTTGATAAATTCCTTGGAAATCCACCTGCAGCCCTGAAGCCGAAGCCGGAGCCAAAGGCAAAGAGCATGGGGTCCGGTTTTATCATCAGTCGTGACGGTTACATTCTGACAAACAATCATACTATTGAGAACGCTGACAGCATACTGGTTAAACTCCCGACCGGAACGGAGTATGAAGCCAAGGTCATCGGGAGAGATACAGTAACGGACATTGCCCTCATAAGGATTAAGGCGGACGAAAACCTCATCTCGGCTGACTTGGGCAATTCCGAGAAACTTCAGGTGGGAGAGCGGGTTATTGCCTTTGGTTATCCATGGGGACTCGAGCAAACAGTAAGCTCCGGCATTGTAAGTACCAAAGGAGAGGGCAATTTCATTCAGACAGACCTCTCGTTCCATCCTGGGAGTAGCGGCGGGACTCTCATCAATATGGAAGGCAAGGTAATGGGTATCAATACGACAATCCTGCAACAAACACAGGGAATCGGCTTTGCCATCCCCATCAATACGGTTAAGTCTATTTTACCGGATCTCAAGACAAGCGGAAAGGTAACAAGGGGCTGGCTGGGTGTCGCTGTTCAGGACGTGACGCCGGAGGTCGCCAATAGCCTGAAACTGAACCAAGGAAGCGGCGTCCTGGTATCCGAGGTAGTAAAAAGAGGTCCGGCGGATACGGCTGGTCTTCGCACAGGTGATTTGCTTGTTGAGGTCAACGGAAACAAGATTAAGGAAGCCTCTCAGATTGTGCAGCTAATCTCATCTCTTCGCCCCGGTGATAAAGCACTTGTTAAGGTTCTCCGTGATAGTCGGCCAATGACATTTTGATCTTCCCCCGATTTAATGGACACACCGAAAAGTTAGATGTATAAATCTAAGACTTGGAGGTGATCCATGAATAGGGTTAGTAGTCGCAGAAAGTACGACCGGGAATTTAAGCTTGAGGCTGTGCGCCTCATCACGGATGGAGGTCGCCCGGTAGCGGAAGTTGCGCGGGACCTCGGGATCCATGAGAACCTGCTTTACAACTGGAGGCGAAAGTATCTGGATGATACGGTTCATGCTTTTCCTGGCAAAGGTCATTTAAAGCCCGCAGATGAAGAACTGCGGCAGTTAAAGAAAGAGCTCACCGATGTCAAAGAGGAGCGCGACATCTTAAAAAACCGTCCTAAAGGCATCTGTCTTTCTCTGTGATAATAGAAACTTTCTCTGATATACTAGCTACGGGAGGAGAGGCCGTCTGCTTATTGGTGTTTTGTGCCCGTTAAAAAACGTGGTTCAGGAATGAAAATGTGTTTGATATTGGCGACACTCAGGTGATCCCGTTTAGGAAAGTAGTATCCTTTTCATTCTGCCTCCCAATCTATTTTATCACTGGGAGGTTGTTATGGCATCAAAGAAAGGTTCTCCAGAATTTTCGGTTGTTCATCCTCATGCTGCCGGTATTGATATTGGCGCTACGTTTCACATTGTTGCAGTATCACCAGATTGTGATCCCACACCCGTTAGACAATTTAAAAGCTTCACCACTGATCTCCACAGTCTGTCGCAATGGTTACGGGAAGCAGGGGTAAAATCAGTCGCCATGGAATCTACAGGGGTTTATTGGATCCCTGTTTTTGAAATCCTTGAATCAGATGGTTTTGAGGTAATCTTAGTGAATGCCCGTGAAGTAAAGCAGGTACCCGGACGGAAAACCGATTATAGCGATGCACAGTGGCTCCAGAAGTTGCATCAATTTGGGTTGTTGAGGGCCAGTTTTCGTCCAAGCGAGCATATCGCCAGTCTTCGAGCCTATCTCCGCCACAGGGAACGACTCATCGAATATTCAGCGGCTCATATCCAGCATATGCAGAAAGCCCTCATGCAGATGAACTTACAGCTTCATCATGTCGTATCCGATATAACGGGGGTAACAGGGATGAAAATTATCCGAGATATTATCAATGGAGAACGGTGCGCTGCCACATTGGCGACCCACAGAGATATCCGCTGCAAGGAGTCCGAAAAAACAATAACTGCGGCTCTTGCCGGAAATTATCGCGATGAGCATATTTTTACACTGAAGCAAGCAGTTGAACTCTGGGACTTTTATCAGGAGCGTATCAGAGAATGTGATACCCGGATAGAAAAGGCCATGGAAAAACTGAATCAAAAGAAAGTAACTCCTGATACTCCCCTACCCAAAGCACGGCACCGGACCAAACAACATCATGAACCTGATTTTGCAGTACGGAGTGCGCTCTATACGCTGACAGGAGTGGACCTGACACAGATCAATGGCTTTGGCCCCTATATTGCTCTGAGGTTGATTGGAGAGTGTGGCGATGACATGTCGAAGTGGGCAACTGAAAAACATTTTGTTTCATGGCTTTCGCTGTCACCCGGAAATAAGGTATCAGGCGGCAAGATTTTCTCAAGTAAAACAAGGCGTACAAAAAATAGGGCGACCACACTGTTGCGGATAGCTGCTGTCAATGTCGGAAAAACCGAAACAGCATTGGGTGCTTTTTACAGAAGGTTGGCTGGCAGGGTCGGAAAAGCGAAAGCTGTTACAGCAACTGCAAGGAAATTGGCAGTTCTATTCTATTCAATGATGAAGTATGGCAAAAATTATGTTGAGCCTGGGGTTGATCATTACGAGACTCAATACCGTAATCGTGTGTTGTCAAATCTTAAAAGAAGAGCCAAAAGGTTGGGATATGAGCTTATTGCCAATCCAACTCCAGAATCATTGTGCGTTGAAGTTTCTTAGGAAAGCCTTGGCCATCTTCTCAAAGCACCCCAGATGAAGTATGCCTTCATAGATGAACATCGCTCCGGGTTCAGGGTGAAGAAGATGTGCCGGGTATTGGATGTTTCAAGGAGCAGGTATTACGCATGGAGAAGGCGTTCCAAAGGGCCGCGGCAGCAGGATAATGAACGCCTGCTCGAAAGGATCAAAGAGGCCTATAAAATAGGTCGCCGGACTTACGGTAGTCCACGGATCACGAAGGAGCTGAGAGAAAACGGCATTCTCTGTGGGGAGAACCGTATTGCCCGTCTCATGCGGCTTTATGGCATTTATGCCAAAACAAAAAGAAGATTCAGGGTAACCACCCATAGCAATCATAATCTGCCGGTGGCGGCGAATCTGCTCGACCGGCAGTTTGAAACGGATAAACCCAACAAAGTCTGGCTCTCCGACATTAGTGTGCCGCAGCAAGCGGCGTGAGAGATGAGGGTAGGCCCCTCGCAATCGGCGTGCAGGCGCGGGTTGCAAACCACCGTAAGCGGCTTGAGTCAAAAGCTCTGGTCGTGAGCGTT
>JBEKXK010000051.1:0-24726 GCA_049512055.1 Syntrophales bacterium
GAAGTATATGCAATCGGAGATTGTGCCAAGCCCCGTATGATAAAAGAGGCTATTGAAGAAGGCTTTACTATCGGCAGGAAGATTTAGGCGCAGTATGCACCCTGATGGAAACGCTCGGAAGGGATTTGTATGAAGACCGTTTATCTTGACAATTGCGCGACCGCGCCGCTTCATCCCGATGTCCTCAAGGCCATGCTTCCGTTCCTGCGGCATTCTTTCGGCAATCCCTCGAGCGCTCACGCCTTGGGCAGGAAGGCCAGAGAGGCTGTCGAAAAAGCGAGGGGTAAAGTAGCAGACCTCATCGGCGCCAATTCAGCGGAGATCGTGTTTACGAGCGGCGGGACAGAGGCGAATAATCTCGCCATCCAGGGCATCGCCCGCGCCAGCAAAGATCGCGGCAATCATATCGTCACCTCCGCAATCGAGCACCACGCCGTTCTCAAGACCTGTCAGTATCTCGAAAGAAGCGGCATCACCGTAACCTATCTCCCGGTTGACCAGCACGGCATTGTAAATCCGGAAGATGTAAAGCAGGCATTGACGGATAGAACCATCCTCGTAAGCGTCATGCACGCGAACAACGAAGTGGGGACCATCGAGCCCATCCCCGAGATAGGAAGGATCGCCGGTGAAAGAGGTATTCCCTTTCACACGGATGCCGTACAGTCGGCAGGAAAGGTGCCCCTCAATGTTAAAGAAATGTCCGTCGATCTCCTTTCCATTTCCGCTCACAAATTCCATGGCCCGAAGGGCATCGGGGCCTTGTACATCAGGGAAGGAATCAGTATCGACCCCATTCTTCACGGCGGAGGACAGGAGAAGGATATGAGGAGCGGGACGGAAAATGTTGCCTCCATCGCAGGATTGGGAAAGGCATGTGAACTCGCAAAGGAAACAGTTGCCGCACGTATGAATGAAATGAGGAAAATGCGCGATAGGCTCCAGGAGCGGATTTCAGCCGCTATCCGGGATCTTGCTATAAACGGTCATCCTGTCTCAAGATTGCCCAACTGCCTCAGCGTATCCGTTCCCGGGATCATGGCTGAGACAATTGTCCGCGACCTTGACGCGAGGGGCATTGCCGTATCAGCCGGTTCTGCCTGCACGTCTCACTCAGTTGAAATCTCGCATGTCCTTGCGGCCATGGGACTGCCCAAGGAGACGGCGCAGGGAACAGTGAGACTGAGCCTCGGAATAATGAATACACCGGATGAAATAGAATATGCGGCCGCCTCTTTCGTAGAAGCTGTAGAGAAACTCAAAACGCTTTCAGAAATCGAAGGCTCCCTCGGTTCAAGAAAGTGCTACTGATTTATATCGATTACGCCACGACCAAAGTCACGACCTCCATTACTTCCTGAAAGAAATAGGCCGACATTTTTCTTAATCTTGCAGATTTCAAACGAAAATCGTGATAGTAAACACCCCATATTTAAAGCGGTAAGATAAAAGTTCCACCCCTTATAGCCATGGTGGAGGGAGATATGGAATGGATGTCAGAAAACCCCGTTTCTAAAAATGAGCGGGGTTTTGTGCTTTGAGCGATCAAGATGATGGTAATACGGTGAAGTATCTGGTCCCCTATATACCGATTTTGGGTCATCTTATACAGACTGTATAAAACGATATACTTGTTGATAGAGATAAGAGATATAAGCAAGGAATACGATAATAATATTGTAAATAATGCAGGGCTCAGCTATATAAGACGAAGGGCAAACGGACGCCATAGCGGTATATACAGACTGTATATTTATTGTTGGATCAACGATGAGAAAAACAAGCCTACCCAGACACGCCGCTGGTTCGATGGAGCTGAAAGAGGGCACTGGTCCCATAACGGCGATATGCCCATGTGGTAAGTTTCTCGAGATATACAAGGGCGACAAGACGTTCCGCATCCTGACTCCGGAAGGTGTCGACCCCGACGAAACAAACCCGAATGCACCATGGGTCGCTGCGCCAGTAGATGATGTAGGATCGAGAAATCCTATAGTTTCTAGGGTTCTGCTGCAGAGTCATGAGTTCCTTAAATCGGCTCTGTTTAAGAAGCCCGTCGATACCGAATCTGTTACCCTTCAGTTGCATAACTGCAAAGAGTCATTGATCGCATGCGACAAAGTAGCCACGAGGGTTGCGGCTATCGTGGAAAACATAATTGAGAAAGTAAAGGCGGAAGGCATTTCTGCAGACAACCGTGGGCGCGGGCTCAACCCTTTCCCGTACGTACCGGATCTAGAAACGGAATGCGCCACGTTTCTCATCCATGCGAATCGGGCTATCAAGGACATCTGTGAGTTGCCAATGGCATTCATAGATTTAGATCACCCTGATAGTAATTTTGATTTTCTTGCGAAGCGCCTTACCGCGGTTCTTGGGGCAGACGCATCTTTGTCCAAATTCGTGAGCTCGAACGCCGATGGTATTCGCTATTTGGTGGACTTGAGGAACTTTCACGAGCACCCAAAGAGTGGTGCCAGGACAGTAATAGAGAACTTTCGATTGATGCCTGATATGAAAATCAATGTGCCAATGTGGCATGTGTCTGGGAACCAACCTCGGCCAATCAAGGATGAAATGCGTGCAGCAGTTGACTTTCTCGTCGAAATGTCCGAGGTAATGCTTATTCACCTCGTAATGGCAACGGTCGTCGATAGCATTCCTTTCATAGTGGAGAAGTTTGCGGAAGCCGAAATCAATCCGGATAATCCGATGAGGTATAGATTGTCCATTGACGCCAGCAAACTGCGATTGCAGTCTGATGATCCAACAATTGGATGAACGCGGATTTGCAAACACGCAGCACGTCTTTGCAAACCGGTTATCCAAGTCGTTCGGCAACATAGAAAACACCCCATCTATGATGTCGGACGAAAAACAATATGGGGCAAAAAGGAGAATAGGCATGAGCAAATGTCGTTACTGCAATTCAAGTTCTTACGGTTCAGGGTGTCCTCACAGTCCGACAAAAAAACACGATCATTCAGATGATGAGAAGAAATGCGAGTTCTGCGGGTCGTCATCCTACGGCAGCGGCTGCCCACATAGCCCTACGAAGAAGCATCGACATGGCTCAGGTGGCAACAAATGCAGATGGTGCGGCTCAACTTCTACTGGTAGCGGTTGCCCGCATAGTCCAACAAAAAATCACGAAAAGTAATTCGGAGCAAACCGTGAATATGATCGGCATTTCCTCCGAAACAGGAGGAGATGACTATTTCAGCTAATGCCGACCAAGGTGCTGCACCGGACGGCAGCTCTGTGAATTGAAATAACGGTGATATGGTTCATCCGAAAAAATGAACCGGCCGCGTTAAGTTAACAACTTGAAATAATCCGATTTGATCAGGATACTACACTCCTGCAAAAGGACTTTTTCTACAGACTCATTAGCTGCCAAGGAAGATTGTGAAATCCAGAAAAAAGGCTATAACATCACTGAATTTTGAGCAACTATATTCTGGGTATTCCAAGTCTTTAGAAAATGCCATGCACTTACTTGACGCTGCATTGAAAATATACTCGGATCATCCATCAGTGGCTCTAGGTCTTTGTGAGTTGGGGCAAGAGGAGCTTGGCAAATCACTTTCGTTTCTGTCTGCCTTCTATTTTCTTGAACATGACGTAGATTGGGCTTGGTTTTGGAACTCCTGGCGCGACCACCAATTGAAAGCGCACAGGGCATTCCTCTATGAGTTGTTCTCCCCTCTAAGAATCGTCATCGACCCGAATGGGCCAGAAAAAATGGAAGGCTTTTCGGCTCGTACTAAGATAAAATACGAAAAGGAAGCGGCATTCTACGTAGAGTATATACCTTCTGAAGGCTCCTTTGTATCGCCAGCAGAGAATATCAGAGCTAACGAAGTCGCGAATAGAAGCGGAACCCTTCTATGTCTCGGCGCTACCGCACTTGCCCTCAAAAATGCTCTTGATGAAGGTGAAAAGGAAAGAAACTACATTTCCTTTTCTGAATTGGCTATCAGAGCCTGCACTGAAAACATATACCAACAGGACATGCCGGACATCATGCGCGAGTTTTCTTCCAGATCGGCATACCTCGAGGCTCTAATACACAAGGTAGAGGAACGCCTTAGAAAGTACCAAGAGGCGATGTGCAACATGGGCCAAGGTTTAGAAAAAAGGAAAACCAGCTAACCACGGCTTGCAGCGGATCGCCGGGGGTTCCTGCTGAGGCCGAATGTTGTACCTTTCCTTCGTTAATCTGCGATACCGTCAGTCATGGCAAGTTATTGATAAGTAGGTGTAAGCGATAACCTACGTAATTCCTCCAAAGACAGCCTGCTCAACTATTGATGCAATTAAAGTTGTCATCACGCTGACTTTGAATCTGAGCCACAAAGCCGCAGCATCGATTAATCTCCTCCCTTCGCAGATTTAGTCGCCAGTGATTTTTTCCTGAAGAGTTGTTTCTGAGAATCTCCTGCCTTTTTCGGATTTCCAGAGATGACCATTATGGCAATTTACAATATCCCGTTTTAGAGATTGACAACTACAATACCAGTGGTATCTTTAGCACAAATGCCTCAGATAGAGAGGCAGCGCTGTGTAAAGAGCGAAAGACAACTGCAAAGAAGGGAGATTTGCTATGGCACGAGATATCTACAAGAAACTGGCTGAGCATCTGGACAACCTGCCGGGAGGTTTTCCACGCACCACAAGCGGCGTCGAAATTCGCATTTTGCACCGGCTTTTCGTCCCTGACGAAGCCAAGCTCGCGGTCCATTTGACCCTGATTCCCGAGGAGCCGCGGATCATCGCGCGGCGCGCCAAGGTTCCCGTCGAGGACGCCGCCCAGATACTGGAGGCGATGAATAAGAAAGGCCTGGTTATAGGAATGCAACGAAAAGGCCAGCCGCTCCAGTACATGGCCCAACAATTTATCGTGGGTTTCTGGGAGGCGCAGGTAAACAAACTGAGCAGAGAGCTTGTCGAGGAATTCGAAGAATACCTGCCCTCTTTGTTTGACCCCGGCGCCTGGCGCAAAGCGCCGCAGATGCGTACGATCCCTGTAGAGAAGAGCATTACGGTTCAGCCCGAGGTGATGCCCTATGAGCGGGCAGAGGAGCTGGTGCGCAATAACACGACCTTTGCCGTCTCCAATTGCATTTGCCGGCAAGAGTTTCGCATCCTCGGAAAAGGCTGTGACAAGCCTGAGGAGAGTTGTCTGCAGTTTGGCTTAGCGGCTGAGGGCGTCGTGCACATGGGACGTGGCCGGGCCATCACTCGGGAAGAAGCCCTGGCGATTCTTCGGCGGGCCGAGGAGACGGGGCTGGTGCTGCAACCGGCGAACTCCAAGAATCCCCTTTTCATCTGCACCTGCTGCGGGTGCTGCTGCGGTGTGCTGAGACTTCTCAAGCGTGATCCCAAGCCGGCCAGTTTGGTGGCGAGTCCATTTGTGGCGAGCCTCGATCTCGACACATGCAAAGGCTGCGGCATCTGCACCAAGCGCTGTCAGATGGAAGCCATTCATGTAGACAACAAGAAAGCTATACTGGATCCGGAACGGTGCATCGGATGTGGACTGTGCGTCGATACCTGTCGCACAAAATCCCTCACCCTGCTTCGCAAACCGGAGGCCCAACAATCCTACGTGCCCAGGAACATCATTGAGACGAGTATCAAGCTGGGAAAGGCTCGCGGCAAGCTGGGCATTGGCAGATTGGTCGGTATGCAGGTCAAATCAAAGTTGGACAGGCTATTGGCCCAGCGATAACTTAAGCCGCGGGAATTACGCATATGCCAATCAATTTCATAAGAAATTCCTGTGGAAAGGGGTGACGCAAAGATGATTAGACGAAGTAGTGAGATGCGCGAAGAGAGTATTCATGGATTGAAGGGAGGAAGGGGAACATTAAAGTTATTCCATATCCTCGAAAAAGATGAATTGTCGGGAAAGGGACGGCTCTGTACAAGAGAAATTATACCTCCGGGAAATTCCGTTGGGTTTCACAAACACGAGGGAGATTTTGAGTTATACTATGTCCTCGAAGGAGAAGGTCTTGTAAATGACAATGGTTTTGAAACAACAATAAGAAAAGGGGACGCGGTTCGTACCGGTCATGGCGAGTCTCATGCCATTAAGAATATCGGAGATAGAAACCTTGAGCTCATTACTGTCATATTATTTGAATAGCAACGGAACGGGAAATACAAAGGAGGATGCTTGTGGATACATACGAACAATTAAGGGAGATTCTGGATTCGCATCCCGCGACGGCGCCCAAGACGAAGTCCATTGACGAAATACTTCGCACGCTCTTTACGCCCGAGGAGGCAGAGGTCGCCGTAAACATGAGCTTCAAGCCGAAAAAGGCAGTAAGCATCGCCAAAGCAGCGGCTATTTCCGAGGATGAAGCGAAAAAGAGGCTGGAGTCCATGGTCGGCAAGGGTATCATCTTTTCCAAGGCCAAAGAAGGTGAACAACTATACGGGTTGGTCGGGCTCATTCCGGGAGTGTTTGAGTACCCCTTTATGAAAGGGGGCGGGACATCCATGCACAAGCGGCTGGCACGACTATGGGAGGAGTACCATCAGGAAGCCCTCGGCGCCTCTTTTGCCGGCAATCCCACGCCTCTCATGCGGGTCGTTGCCGTCGAAAAATCCGTTATGCCGCGAGACCGCGTTCACCCCTACGAAGAGGTTAAGCATCTCATCAACAACTCAACCTATCTTGCGCTCACGCAATGTGCCTGCAGGGTCAGCGTGGCGAAATGCGACAAACCGAAAGATGTCTGCCTTGCCTTCGAAGGTGTGGGTGAATTTCTCGTAGAGCGGGGTTTTGCCCGCCGAATCAACAAGGAGGAAGGGCTAAAGGTCCTGGACCAGGCGGAGGCTGCGGGGCTGGTACATACGAGCAACAACAGCGCAGACGGGGCCCATGTGATCTGCAACTGCTGCCCATGCTGCTGCACCATTCTGCGAGGTAAAACCCAGTTGAATCATCCCCATGCCTTTGAGCCCAGCCGATTTGTGTCCCGCGTCAATAGCGATGAATGCACAGGATGCGGCATATGTGCCGCTGAGCGCTGCCCGATAAAGGCAATCGAGATAAAAGATGATACCGCCGTCGTCGATACTGCGAATTGCATCGGCTGCGGGCTCTGCGTGACGGGCTGCCCGGCTGAGGCTGTTGAACTTTTACAGAGGGATCAGATTCCCCCTGTTCCGGCTACGGCCCAGGAGATGATCTTCAAAGTCCTGCAGGAGAAGGGAAGGTTCGATAAGTTCATGAAGATCATGCAGCGTTGAGATGCATGATTGAAGGCAGAATTAATGATGGCGGCCATAATGTTTGTGGGGACGCCTTACTCAATTATTGACGAGATCAATTTATCATCAGGCTATCTTTCATTCTGAACCACAAATCAAGGCTAGATTACAGCGGTATGAGCAAGAAATGAATTTACAATTAGTCTGGCCTGATGTAAATTTTGTAAGCTCTATAGAAGCGCGGTGACCATATTAGATGCTTCATAATCCTTTCCCGTTAAAGCTATAGTGAAAATGCTTTTTTGAAGCGCTTCCTTTTCGGACCCTCTCCTTTTATTTTCAGTATTAACAACACGGCACTTGATCGGTTTTCGTCCTTAGTCAAAACGTCTTTAATTGAAAAAGGAGGTAGGCGAGATGTTGAAAGTAAAGAATGTCGGCGTCGTGGGCACGGGATTGATCGGGGCAAGTTGGGCGGCTTACTATGCGAGCAAGGATTTTAAAGTGAAGATGTTTGATAAGATCGGCGCGGCGCAGGAGAGCGGCCTGCAGAGGGCAGTCGGCTACCTCGACGGGCTCGCCCAATATGGTCTTATCGAAAAGTCGCGGGCTCAAAAAATGAAAGGGAATATCAGCTCCGCCGGCTCGTTGGAGCAGGCTGTTTCCGATGCGGATTATGTCCAGGAATCCGCGTCAGAAAATTTCGAAGTCAAGATACCACTATTTTCCGAGATGGATGCCATTGCGAAACCCGATACGATCCTCGCCAGCAGTTCCTCATCTCTGCCCATGACGCAGGTGCAGAAATCCGCGAAGAGGCCCGGGCGCTGTGTTGTCGCCCATCCCTTCAACCCGCCGCACCTTGTGCCGCTGGTTGAAATTGTGCCCGGAAATCAGACGACCCCACAGACCGTTGAAGACGTGAGGACGTTTTTTAACGGTCTCGGAAAAATGCCCGTCGTCCTGAAAAAGGAAACAACTGGGTTCATCGCCAATCGCCTTGCTGCCGCCCTGTGGAGAGAAGCAGTCGATCTTGTGCTGAAAGGCGTCGCCAGCGTGCAGGACGTCGATCGGGCGCTATTCGCCGGTCCCGGCATACGATGGGCATTCATGGGCCAACACCTCATTTATCATTTAGGCGGCGGCGATGGGGGCTACGACTATTTCATCAAGCATATCGGAAAGGCCTTCGGAGATATCTGGAAAGATATGGCAACCTGGAATGAGATTTCCGATGATGCCAAGAGTAAACTTGTGCAAGGTATGGATGAAGTAATGTCCGGTAAGAAACTGACCGCCGTCGCCCAGTGGCGTGACAAGAAGATCGTTGCCCTGCTCAAGACGATATATGGCGAAGAGCCGCCAATCGAATAGCCTTGACATAATCCGGCGGCAAGCCAAAATCTCAAAAAGTTGTTGTGTAACAATTATTGGTGATGTAAAGTGATAACTAAAAGATAAATGAAAATGGAGGTTCAATTTATGTTTGCACCAAAAAACATTCTCGTCCCGACAGATTTTTCCAAGTATTCAGATGCAGCCTTGAAGAAAGCCATTGACATTGCAAGCCGCCATGAAGCCAAAATCTACCTTTTGCACGTTATAGATAAGGGAATTCAGGATTGTGCAATCGACTATTGTCTCGATTATAGGCTCATCGAGGCACTAAAAAGGGATAGTCTCAGAGAAGCCAAGGCCAAGCTGAAGAAGGAAGCGGATGAAATTGCCAAGAAGAAGAAAATTAAAATTTCTTTTGACATCAAGAGGGGCTTCCCTGCTGAAGTTATACTAAGTGAACAGAAGGCGAAGAAGATTGATTTAGTCGTGATATCATCGCATGGAAAAACAGGCATCTTAAAGCAAATGATGGGCAGTGTCGCAGACAAAGTAGTCAAAGGAGCTGCATGCCCTGTCATGGTAGTTAAACCTTGAGATACCGGTTTGAAAATATTTAAATTACTGAACGTGTCATAACAAAGCTAATACAATCTTCTTTCCGCAAGTCACCATTGAGCCGCCTGTTTCCATATGGGCGGCTCTCGCATTTCAGGAAACTTGTCCGGTTCGCACCCACCGATTGTCAACCATATTTTTCTTGACAAGCCAGCGTGAGTTATCTATGTACGCCGCGACTATCATTAAACAGGAGGATATCAGATGAGCGACAAGAAACTGTTTGGAATGGCAGAGGAGTCGGGACGATGGCTCTTTGTGGTATTTGGATTCATCATCAATCTCTGTTTAGGCAGTGTTTATGCGTACAGCGTCTTCGCCAAACCGGTGCGAGAGCTGATGAAAGTCACCGCCACGGAAGCGGGGCTTCCCTTCATGATTTTCCTGGCCTGTTTTGCCGCACTGGTGTTTGTCGGCGGCCAGTTGATAGCGAAATTGGGGCCGAGGAATCTCGGCATCCTGGGTGGCGTTATACTCGGCATCGGCTGGATGTTGGCGAGTCAGTCGTCAAGTATCCTCATGCTGGCCATCAGCTACGGCGTCATCGGCGGCGGTGGGGTGGGGTTAGCCTACGGCGTGCCCCTGGCCGTTGTCGGCAGATGGTTCCCCGATAAGAGAGGTCTTGCCCTTGGCCTCACACTGGCCGGTTTCGGCGGGTCACCGTTCGTTTCCGCAAACGTCGCGGCTGCCCTCATTAAGTCTGTCGGCCCAATGCAGACGTTCCTATATTTAGGCGCTGTCTTCCTCGTTGTCGTTTGCGCTCTGTTCATCCCCTTCCGTTATCCCCAGGAAGGCTGGAAACCTGCAGGTTGGACGCCACCGGCTGCCGCCCATCTTGGAAGCGCGGATTTCGACATGAAACAGATGGCGGGCACATCCACATTCTACGGCCTTTTCCTGTGCTACACCATCGGCTGTCTTGCCGGTCTTATGGCCATCGGTATTTCCAGCCCTGTCGCTCAGGAAATTATCAAGATAGACGCCAGCACGGCCGCTACTCTCGTCGGCGTGTTTGCCATCTTCAACGGCGCCGGGCGGCCCCTCTTCGGAGTTCTCACAGACAAATTTAGTGCCCGGATCGCGGCCATCATATCTTACGTTATTATCCTCGTCTGCTCGCTCGGTATGTTGATGGCAGGCCAGGGAAGTATTATTCTCTACGTCATTTGCTTCATAGGTTTCTGGCTTTGCTTAGGAGGATGGCTGGCCATAGCACCGACAGCTACGACATCGTTCTTCGGTGTGAGGAACTACGCGAAAAACTACGGTCTTGTCTATTTTGCCTACGGTGTGGGCGCTATTCTCGGCGGCATCATTTCCGGTCAGGCGAAGGATACCTTTGGCTCTTATGCCGTTGCATTCTATCCTACGGCAGCTCTCGCCGTCGTTGGTATAGTCATTGCCTTTCTGCTCTTGAAGCCGGCTAAGAAATAGGAAAAAATCACTCCCGCAGTCTCAAATGGGAAAATGTGGGACTCACATCAAACCAAACATGAAGGCCATGGCTGAGACAGCTATGGCCTTTTCTGTTGAGCCTGCAGCACGCAAATTAGTAGTCCGGATATGCCGCATGATTGATCCCATTGATAAATATTTTTGACGCCTTCTCAGTCTTTTTGAAGCCGTAAATCAGGTTATTCCTGATTGTGACTCGCTGCTCAACTATGTATCTTAAATTCAGATTTCTGTAGGAAAGTTAAAACCATGAAGAAAGCGTCGATTATCATATCGTGCATCATCGCCGTGATATTGCTGACAGGACAAGCCGGATTCGCGGACAGCAAGATAGCACTCGAGAAACTTCAACAAACAAAGAAATGTCAGGCCTGCGATCTGTCACTCATGGACTTTTCCGGCGCTAACCTTACCGGTGTAGATCTGGCAGGGGCAGATGTATCCGCCACAGATCTTTCCGGCGCTGACCTCACTGGCGCTGATCTGACAGGTGCAACACTGACCGGAGCAGACCTGTCCGGTGCAAACCTGTCTTTCGCAAAATTTCGCGATGCCAGCCTGGCTAAGGCAAATCTGTCCAATGCGAACCTGACCTCCGCAGACCTCTCCGGCGCTGACCTGAGAGATGCAAATCTGGTCGGTGCGGACCTGATCGATGCTACTGTGAATGGTGCATATTTAACTGACGCGAATCTGTCCGGAGCTGTCTGGATTGATGGGATTAAGTGCCAGGACGGCTCCAGCGGCGACTGCCTGAAGTAATTCCTTCCAATTTGATCCCTGTAATTAGCCTGAGGCAGATCAACATGTGGTTTACTGTTCCGCCCGGCGATTTCTCAAGAAAGCAATGGCGCCCAGGAGTCCTATTCCTGAGAGGATTAAAATTATGCCAAGGGCCTCGCGCGAAGACGGGATTTCGCCGAGCTGAATGCGGGCTGAGACAAGGGCAAGCACCGGAGTAACAAGCGTTCCCATCGTCGCCATCCCTGCCTGAAGCTTCTCCAGTATATAAAACCAGAGCAGGAATGCAATGACGCATACAAGAAAGATATTATATAGCAGGGCGACAATGAATACGGGGGTCCACTGGATGGGAGGCGACGGCATCAAAATGGAAATAATTATAAGAGGCACTGTGCCGTAAATCATCTGCCAAGTCGTGACCGACAGAACGTCAAATTTAGGATCACGCCTCATTATCCTGGTGATGATGGCGCTTCCCGCCCATGATATTCCAGCCATCACCGCGAGGAAACTCGACCAGAGGTTTGCCCCGATGGCATCGACAGCAATAATCAACGCAAGTCCTGCGAAAGCGAGAATTACGGCCAGCCATTCAAAGCCCCTTATCCTCTCGCCCAGTATAGGCCAGGCCAGAAGGATAACCCAGAAAGGCATCGTATAAAGGAGTACGGCCGTCTTCCCCGCAGCGCCGCCTGCGAGCGCCCACAAGGGAAGGCCGGAACCCACTGTCGTGGAAAGAAAACCCAGAAGAACTGTCCATTTCACCTGCCGCGGACGCCAATCTTTCTTGGTCCAGATGAGTATAACGAAAAGGCAGATAGCGGCCGGGAGTATCCGGACAGCGGCAAACACAAATGGATCGCAGAAACGGAGACCCTCCTTCATGACTACCCAGTTATAGCCCCAGATGGCGCTCATGACTGCCAGGGCAAGAACGGGTTTCCCGGTGGTGGTTTCGGAGGTTGTCTTGGGGCACATGGTTGGCAAACTTAGGAGATCGCGCTTGTCCTGTCAAGTAATTCTATCGCAACAAAGAAGGGCAAGCGCCACTCGAACCAGCAGTTCCGGGGACAGCATTTTCGGATATACGCGGACGGACGACGCCGGCAGACGCGCCGTCCGCGAATTGCGCCAAGACCGGATGTTGCCGTGCGACACGTTTCTCTCAGGCCGGTAACGGTTTCCCCTTGGTCTCCGGCAGGAAGAAGCACGCTGCCAGACCCAGGAAGTAGATCATGCCCAGGCTCATCGCCGCCGTACTTACGCCGCCGAAGCTCTTGACGATCGAGGCTGCAACGATAGGACCCATGAAAGCTATGAGCCGGGTGGCGTTAAAGATGAAGCTCGCAGCGGTGGAGCGCACAGCCGTTGAGAATAACTCCGGAAGATAGATGGCAAACCATGAATACTGTCCCAGGGTGAAGAACCCATTGATTGCCGCGGCGATCAGCACCGCTTGCAGATCATGCGTCCAGACGTACGTGATCGGCGTCAGAATAAGTGAACCGATGAAAAGGAATGCGAGGTATTTGCGACGTCCCATCCAATCAGCCAGAAAACCCGATGACAGATAGCCGGCGATTGCGCCGGCGTTGTATATCATACCCGCCGTGCTGCCCCAGAACGCGAGGTTCTGATATCCTTCTCCCTTTGCAACAGAAGCCACGTAGCCGGGAAGTAAAGAGGAGACTGCATACCAGCCCACCATGGTAGTCAAAGACATGGCGAATGTAAGCAGCACGCGGCGGCGGCTCTCCGGCGCCTGGAAGATCTCAGTCAGCGTGAAGGGTCGTTTTCCCGCCGGTCCCGATACTTGTAAATCCACCTCTGTCGCAGCCCAGCGCTTCTCGCGCACCGTGTCGATCCAACGCTGCGACTCGTCAATCTTTCTTCTGATGTAGAATACGAAGAATGCCGGCATAACTCCGACGACAAACAGCCATCGCCAGGCCTGCGGGCCGAGCGGGTGCACGAGGTACCACACGAGCGAAGCGAGGAATGTCCCGAAGCCGAATCCGGACTGCATAAAGCCAGCCCCCTTGGGACGGGCACGATCGGGCCATGTTTCAGCGATCAACGTCGCTCCCGTGCTCCACTCGCTTCCCATGGCCATGCCGGTGAGAAACCGCAATGCGATCAGCGACTCCACGCTCCAGCTCAAGGCGGTCAGTCCGGTAAAAAACGCATAGCCGAGAATTGAGTAGATCATCATTCGCTTGCGTCCGATATAATCGGTTATTGTGCCACCGATTACACCGCCCACGCCCCAGCCGAGCAGGGTGACGCCGATGGTCAGCCCGGCGTAAGCCCCCAACTGCGAGCGGGCCTCCGGCGGGAGCAGAGTGGTCAGAATGGGCCCTATAGCGACGATGAGTGCAAAGGTTTCGTA
The DNA here is from genome assembly GCA_049512055.1 of Syntrophales bacterium. Lineage (GTDB taxonomy): Bacteria > Desulfobacterota > Syntrophia > Syntrophales > UBA2185 > Fen-1135. The sequence continues at coordinate 13,772 of JBEKXK010000051.1, forward strand.
CCCGTCAAAGATCCACCCGAGGAAACTTGCCCACAGCACGCGCCAATGTTTGGGGGTGAGTCCCTGATACCAAGAGCCTTTCTCGACTGATGTTGCAACTGCACTGCCGGCCATTGCTCGCACCTCCTTTTCTGAACTAAGCAAAGTGATTGTAATTATTTACTGTGACAGTAAGGTTCTGTCAATCAAATGTTTGAAAGACATTCCCGCGTGCCTCAGATTGACAGGGGAACGCCGGAAACTACACCCAGCTAAGATTTGACTTCTCTTTTCATCGCCTCCATGTCCCGGAGTTCCCTGCGCAGAATTTTCCCGACGACGCTTTTGGGAAGGGCGGCGATGAATTCAACGAGCTTGGGCACCTTATATCCCGCAAGTTTTTCTTTGCAGTAGTCAATGACTTCTTCCGCCGTCATGGTTTGACCCGGTTTTGTGACAATAAAGACCTTTACGGTCTCTCCGCGATAGGTGTCGGGAACGCCGATGGTGCATACTTCCAGGATCTTCGGGTGTGTGATGAGAAGCTCGTCGATCTCTTTGGGATAGACATTGAAGCCGCTCGCATTGATGACATCCTTCTTGCGGTCCACAATGGTGACATATCCGTCCTCGTCCATGAAACCAACGTCGCCCGTCTTGAGCCAGCCGTCCTCCATGACTATTGCCGTTTCTTCCGGCCTCTTGTAATAGCCCGTCATGACCTGAGGGCCTTTGAAACATATCTCACCGATCTCGCCGATTTTAAGCTCCTTCTTCCCCGTATCGAGGTCCACGATTCTCAGATCCGTGCTCGGCAGGGGGACCCCTACAGTTTCCGGTTTTTCCTTTCCGCCCCAAGGGGTAGCTGTTCCCATGGGGGTGATTTCGGTCAACCCATATACATTGATCAAGGGCACATTGCGGACTTTTTTCAGCTTCTCGATGGTATCCATGGCCATGGGAGCCGCGCCGGTAATATAGGCCTTCACAAAGGAGAGATCCATATTGACAAATTTCTCATTATTCAGCAGGGCGACAAAAATCGTGGAAACGCCGGGCAGCAGGGTCGGCTTGAACTTATCGATAAGGTCGAGGATCTGGCCCGACTCCGGCCGCGGAACCAGGATATCCACCCATGCGGCATAGACACAGGTATTGTGCATGCCTGTCCAGCCCGCCGCGTGAAAGAAGGGATAAATGGCCAGCATCCGCTCTTCCCCGTCCTTTCCGGCACTGAACCAGGTGCGGAACTGCTGCGTGTTGAAAGAAATATTGGCATGGCTCAGCATGGCCGCCTTGCTGATCCCCGTCGTGCCCCCTGTATATATGAGGGCTCCCAGGTCGTTTAGCGTCGGCACGTTGCGCACATGTGTGTCGCTTTGGGCATTGAGCAAATCCATGAAGTGGTATACCCCCTCTTGCGGCGGAACCTCTGCCGGCGGGAACGCGGGCTTGAGCTGAGGTGGAAGATAATCACTCAAAGAACAGAGGATGACTTTTTTTGCCTGCGTCCGTTCCTGCAGTTTCTTGGCCACAGGGAACATCACGTCCAGCGTAACCAGAGACGTTGAATTTGAATCATTCAATTGATAGGAAAGCTCGGTCTCCGTATAAAGAGGATTGTTCATCACCGTAACGGCTCCTATGCGGAATGCGGCAAAATCAGCGATCACAATCTGCGGAATATTGGGGAGAACCATGGCCACCTTGTCGCCTTTTTTCACTCCCAGTGAAAGAAGCGCTTTTGCAAATCTGTTGACCAGGCTTTCGAGCTCCTGATAAGTGATCTCGGTACCCATGAAGATGAGAGCCGTATGGTTCGGGAATTTTTTGGCCGTCCGGGTGAGAACCAAGGGCATGGTTATTTTCTCAAACTGGATTTCTGCGGGTATGCCGGCCGGATAATTCTTATGCCAAATCCTCGTAAAGCTCATGATAGCCCTCCTTCATGTGGACATTCGAACGCTTCCTGGTATTGATAAAGAATTATGTTTGACAGGTGGAGAATAAGGGTCTCGGCACTTGTATGTCAAGAGAGTTTTTCCAAAAAGTGCAGTGGCCACGATTGCAACACAGAAGGATGCGATAAATTGCCGTATTGATTTCGGTATTCTTCGTTTGAAAAATTGTAGAATTTATGCGAAATTGTAAATATAAATTAGCAACAACCTTCAAGAATTGTAAAGACCAAATATGTACTTCATTGACTATCTTGCAAAAAAGCCAACCCCCTTCATTTGGGCTATCGCCCTTCTCTTAAATTTGATCATCGGTGTCATTGATTATCTGACGGGTTACGAAATAGGAATGGAAGTATTCTATTTAATGCCTATCGGTCTTTTATCCTGGCTTGTCAATAGAAACGCAGGACTTATTATGTCGGTTATCAGCACTGTAACGTTCATAATTGCAGATCTTCTTGCCGGAAAAGTTATTCAAAATTATTTGATTGAATCTTGGAATATTCTTGTCCATGTCGGCTTTTTCATAGTCGTTGTTTACTTGATAACCGAGGAGAAAATTATTTCGGATAATAACAAAATACTCATAGGCAAACTTCAGAAGTCCGTTGATGAGATAAAAACACTGAGCGGATTGCTGCCCATGTGTTTTGCCTGTGAGAAAATTCGTGACGATGATGGTTACTGGAAGCAGATAGAGCATTACATCAGTGAATATACGGATGCAAGATTTAGCCACAGCATTTGTCCGGACTGTAAGGAGAAACTATATCCCGGACTCGGAAGGAACAAGTAAACAAGTTTGCGGCAGAGCATGATGTTTCAAGCATTTATCTTCACTACGCCGAATTTCAGGAATGGTATGCTTAATTATTGCGCTTTGCGGATCAGCTGATGGCGCCCTTCTTTAACACTTGCGCTTATCTTTCCATGCGATAATCAAGAGTTATTCATCAGGTTGGCTCATAACAATTTGTTATTTGACATATAGACATCGGTAATATAGTATCGCCCAATATTATCTTCGCGAAAGGAGGTGATCGCATGACTCGTTTCCAATTTACGCAACATCAAACATGAAATGATGTTCAAGGAGCCCCAAGGTTTGGGCTGTTGAGCACGATAATGCGGGACCGTTGTATGGATTGTAACGGCAGGTCAGGCAATCACCTTTTTAGAAGCGCTTCTCAGGAATTTTGCTGAGTTAAAAGACTATACCATCCTCCCCGCTCAATCCATATCCCCGGAAAACATAATTCCATTTTATGTCTGACGGCAGATGAAAATCTGTGTGAAAATCAGAACGTCTAAATAACAGGGGGAAATGATGAGCGACTATACAAAGATGTGGGAAAATCTTGGATTGAACCTGAAGGCCCATTCAGGACTTTTAAGCGTTCTCTCCGATGCATACAAAGATATTTACCTGTCCCAGAAGGACAGGCCAAAGGGAATGGGCTATTTCGACTTTGTCGTCTCCGAGATCCATGGTCTCAGGATCGAAGAAATCATCAAGGCAAAAGAGGAAGGGAAAAAAGTAGTGGGCAGCTTTTGCGTCTACGTACCTGAGGAGCTTGTTCTGGCGGCTAACGGCGTAAGTATCGGACTCTGCGCGGGCGCAGATGCGGGCACTGAGGAAGCGGAAAGATTCATACCGAGGAATACCTGCGCCCTGATAAAGGCCTTCATGGGCTTCAAGCTCGCAGGACTCTGCCCATATCTGGAGACGACGGACCTCATCGTAGGAGAGACGACCTGCGACGGCAAGAAGAAGGCTTATGAAATATTCAATGACATCACAAAAAAGGTCTACGTGATGGAATTGCCGAATATGAAGTCGGAGCAAGGGAAAAAGCTCTGGCTTGAAGAAGTGAAAAAATTCAAGGAAAAAATAGAACAACTCTCGGGGAAGAAGATAACGATTGAAGACCTCAGAAAAAGCGCGGCCCTCGTCAATGGAAAAAGAAAGGCCCTTAAAAGGCTGAGCAGACTCAGGGCCTTTGACCCTGAACCCATCTCCGGGCTTGATGCGCTCTTGGTCAATCAGGTTTCCTTCTATGACGATCCGGTGCGGTTTACGGAAATGACGAACAAACTCTGCGATGAGCTTCAGGAAAGGGTAGACAAGTCGGTAGGAGTCGCTCCGAAGGGGTCGCCGAGGCTGCTTATATCCGGCTCCCCCATGGCCATTCCCAACTGGAAACTCCACTTCATCGCGGAGACAAGCGGCAGCATCGTCGTTGGAGAAGAATCCTGCGTCGGGGAGAGAAACTTCCGCGAACTCCTCGATGAAAACTTTACAGACATGAACGATGCGCTGGAAAAGATCGCATCACGTTATTTGAGCATCAACTGTGCATGCTTCTCGCCGAACGACGAGCGTATTGAAAATATTCGGTCTCTCGTGGACAGCCTTCACGCAGACGGCGTGATCCATTACAGTCTTCAGTTCTGCACACCCTACATGATGGAAGCCTATAAGGTGGAAAAAGCATTGGAAAATAAGACTCCTATCCTGAGGATAGAAACGGATTACAGCATGGGTGATATGGGGCAGCTCAAGAGTCGCGTTGAAAGCTTTATCGAGATGTTGAAAAAATAGCCGCGAATACTCATAAGCAGATCCGCATAGAGATCGATTTAAAAACATTGGAGAATAACAACATGACTATTGACGCACGTGATTTCGGGTGTAGTTTGCCCATTACGATGGCACAGGCTGCGCTTTCGAAGGTGACAGTGGGAGTCATCGAGGTGCTTGTGGGCGGAGAGGATGTCGTACAGAACCTTCTGGAGTATGCGAAAAGCAAGTCCATGACGGCGGAAGTCGAGAAGATCGAAAACCATTGGAAGGTCAAGATCACAAAGGGAGCGATTCGGGAAGCCCCTCCTGAGGAAAAGACCGAACCGTCAGGTAACGGCCTTTTTCTGATAGTCGGCACGGATACCATGGGCAAAGACGAAGCCCTCGGAATAATCCTCATGAGAGGGTTTTTCGAAGCAATGAAAGCAACGGAGGACCTCCCGCATACGATTTTCTTTTTGAATGCCGGTGTGAAGCTCACCACCATTGCGACTAACATTTATCCGGTATTGACAGAGCTGCAGGATAAGGGGGTTGAAATCTATTCCTGCGGGACCTGTCTTAAGTATTACGGTCTCGAATCGGAGCTTAAGGTAGGTGTATCGGGCGGTATCCTTCAGACGATTGAGGCGCTAAAGGGTCCCCATAAGGTCATTTGGATTTAAATTTAGGCGTTGATTGCATAGCGGTAATTAACTCTATGCTATAGGAATACGCCGTGGGGATGGAGAGTCGAAAAAAAAGAGAATCTGTAGGGAATGGCTTACCGGACATCAATGGAAAGATGGGAAAAAATCAGCCACAAATGCCTTTAAGAAAAAGGCATTGGCAGCAAAGATTAACTGGTCAACTGTTTATTGTCCTGACCGATCTCTAATTATTAAAAATTCAATCTGCCGTCTTCCATTAAGTCAACTACTTCTTTGTGGCCTCTTCTCGCCAGGACTGAGTCATTATATTCTTTCATATAATAAGAATGGTTTACATCGCTCTTGCCATTCTTATCACACTTATAGACATGTGTTACATATTGCTGTGTGGGGGCAGAATTTTCGTTTATGCTCTGGTATATTGGATCTGACTTATCTTGCCATACACGCGTTGTCGATACACAGTAATAGTCCCAAGGCCACCACTTTGCTACGATTGCAAAATCAACCTGTGGGAGTTCCGGCCATAGAGTGTCAAGCACCCAACGCGCTTTCATTATTATTTTCAAGGCCTCTTAAGTTAGATAAGCATATACAGTTTTATGAAAAAGGCACTCCATCACATGGTAAACCATATAGGAGCGCCTCTTTCTTTCCGATCATGAACCTATATGGGTTTCACGTTTTCCGCTGCCGGGCCTTTTGCACCCTGCGTAACATCAAAACTGACTCGCTGGCCTTCATTCAACGTCTTAAAACCTTCAGCCTGAATAGTACTGTGATGAACGAACACATCACCACCGTCATCTTTTTCAATGAATCCGAAGCCCCTTCGTTCATTAAACCATTTTACTTTACCTTCTGACATCGCTTTCATCCTCCTTTCTTAAAATTTTATCAAGTCTGATTCCAACCATGACAGAAAGAAAAAGGCCACCAAGACTAAAAAAGCTTGGTGGCCATCTTTACGATTCAAAATGTTATATCCAAACTTATATCTTTTAATTAGTATATGATGCCTCTTAGCGGAAGTCAAGGATTATTATTTAATTATTTCAATAACTTTTCCTGCGATTTGAGAGAGGCGCCCATGGAGGAAGCGGGCATTCTGATAGACTTTTTGGCGTATCCTCCGGTGACAACACTTAGCGATATCTATGCTCCGTTGTCTGCTTTTTAGTGGACGAGTTTCAAATTACTAAATCCTGCCACAAGCTGACAGCCTTTTTAATATCGGCAATTGACAGCAGAGATTTATTATCAAGTCTGGCATAGGTTATTCCACGATTAACATACGCCATGGCATAGTCAGGTTTCAGCTCTATGGCTTTACTGAAATCAACGATCGCTCGCTGGTAATCTCCAACATATCCATAAAGGTCTCCGCGGTTGTTGTAAGCTTCCGCGTAGCCGGATCTTAATTCGATTGCTTTGGTAAAATTCCTTATTGCTTGCTGGATATCATCAACATCTTTTCTATAGGTGCATGCCCGGTTATAATAAGCCGCTGCACTCTCAGGTTTCAGTTCTATGGCGCTATCGAAATCCCTTATTGCTTCTCCATAATTATCATAATATTTGTAGATCATGTCGCGAATATTGTTTGCTTCGACGCATTTTGAATCACGCAAGATAAAACTGTGAAACGCCGTTAATGCAATATCGTAATTTCCATTTTCAACTGCCGATGAGCCAATCTCCAGCAAATCGTCTTTGCTCATCATGTCATTTGTCATTTTACACACGTTGTGTCTCTCAGACCTTAAGCCTTTATATTATCAAGACTGCCTTGCTTCATCAGAGCCATATCATTCAGAAATAAAAAACCCTGCCTCGTTGTAAAAGACAGGGTTTCAATATTTGGTTCATTCCCCCTATATGAGGGAATTAGCAGAGGCGAATGCTTTTCTACGGTGTCGATTACTTCTTTTTACTTTGTATAGTACGCTTAAAGTATGCAAAGTCAATGGAATTATTTAATTATTTTCAAGGTATCAGATGTGTCCGTTAATATTCACTATTGATTGAATTCGGTAGCGAGCGAATGAGAAACGATACTGTTCCCTAAGAATCGAAGCTTATCCGCAGCTTCCCGCGGAGAGCTTCAATCCGAGAAGCAAGTGGTTACGCGTAGCCTTCTGAAGGTTCCATTGACGAGTTTTACTTGACATATTAGAATATGTATTCTAATATAATGGGACATATGGGACGGAATGCACAATTCAAAAATGAAGAGTTTGTAGATGCAGCATTGAAGATCGCTGCGGATCATGGTCCTGCGGCCATGACCATTGCTGCCGTCGCCAAGGAAGTGGGCGCACCGGTCGGATCGGTCTATCACCGTTTCCTGTCGCGGGATGTACTTATGGCCGAGGTGTGGCTCCGGGTCGTTGCGTCGTTTCAGGAGGCGTTTCTTGCGGCGCTGGAGAAAGGCGAAGGGCTTGAGGCTGCCCTCCACACGCCGCGCTGGGTTCGTCAGTACTCTGCCGAGGCCCGTATCCTTCTTCTCTACCGGCGGGAGGAACTGATGGCAGGCCCTTGGCCGGAAGAGCTCAAGGAAAGGGCGCTTGCGATCAAACGCCAGCTGGACGCTGGCATCCGTAATTACACGGCACGGACCTTCGGCAAGGCCGGGAGGGAGGAAATGAACCGGACGGTCTTTGCGCTTATCGACGTGCCTTATGCCGCTGTACTTCGTTATATAAGGCTGGGGAAGAAGCCGCCCGGGCCTGTAGACGGCTATATAATGCAAACCTATATCACCATCATGGGGAGGGAGAAATGAAGATATTCAACAAGCATGACAGAATTATCCCTGCAACGCAGGACGCCGTAGGCCGGGTTATCGACAGTCTTTCCGGCCCTGACGATGCCTTATGGCCTTGGGAAAAATGGCCGCCGATGATACTGGATTCTGTCCTCGGAGTGGGGGCGTCCGGAGGTCATGGACCGGTCAGGTACCGGGTGTCCGAATACATGCCGGGGCGCAGAGCCGCATTTCAGTTTGACGATGCAGGTCTGCTGAAAGGCGTGGACGGCCACCATTATTTTGAAGTCATATCCAGGCGCAGATATGTCGTCATCCGCCACGTTCTGGACGGTGACTGCAATTTCGGTACGTGGTTGAAATGGACCTTCCTTGTCGAGCCACTGCACGATACGGTGATTGAAGATGCTTTTGATAAAGTGGAGAGCAAGTTCAGCGGTACAACTGTGAAACGCTCACACTGGGGCCCATGGGTTAGACTTCTGCGCTGGATGAGAGCCCGGCAACGGCTTCGTCTGGAGGACGCGAGGGGATAGCGAACAGTGAATTCGAAGGAAAAGCTTTATGCCGGAGTTTATCCTGAACGAAGTAGGGTACGCCCCCCCAAACCGCTTCTTCAGTCTTCCGGTTTCACGCATGATTTCAGTTGGCCGTCGACGTAAAAAGAAATCAGACCACCGTCCTTGCATTTGTTCTCGCCTATGGCAGCCGGCGTAGAGAGCACACAAGATTCTAAGTTCCCGTTGCTGTAAAAAGTGATGGTACTTTCATTTTTGCACCGTATGTCGTTCTCATTGTAATCATCTTTGAGTTGGCAGGCTTTTACTGACCCGTTCTTATGAAATACAACTGTTGCCTCAGAATTACAAATTGCTTGATCAGCGGCGTAGACGGTAAAACCGGCTAATACTATGGTTATTGCTAAACTCTGGAAGAACAAAGTCTTCATAATTTTCATAAAATATTGCCTCCTTTCACTCTTTGTATAGAAGAATACGTGATGCAAGGAGCTATGGGCAATGGTAATTAACGGTGCGTTTATTGGTAGATAAATTCTATTACCGGATAACGTCATTGATCATGATTTGAAGTAAAGAAAGCAGCGTCCCATCTGGCAGGCATTGTGTCTTATCCGAACTCAGGGCCGAGGGAGGCGCAAAGCAACTCTACTTGCCCGGCATACCCATTTGTTCCACGGAACATCCTGGTCAAAGGGCGAGAGAATTCAAAGCCGTGGGCTTTAACCAGCGGAACTGCCCAGGGGTTCAGCCGCAGGCAATCAACAAATATAAGTTCTCTTGACGATCGCAGCAAGAACAAATTCAGCAGCCTCTCCGCCGCGTCTTCATTATGAGCAACCCACGGCCCCATGTGATCGGCACGCGAACCCAGCCGACCGAAACTGTATCCGGTGATTTTCCCCGCTTGCTGATCTGCCAAAGTGAGGTGCGGCGCCTCTTGAGCGAGAGAACGGAGGAGTCCGCTTCTATCAGCTCCGAAAACTTCCCTGTCAATTAGCAGAACGTCGTCTATTGATATTGGCCCATTCTCCAGTACATTCTCTTTTACTGTGCGATTGAGCATCCATCGTTCGATGTCATATTCGCCTATGAAGCCAAATTTTTCATAAAGGGGTTTACCCTGCGGTGTGGCATCAAGCTTCATGGTAGGAACTCTTTGCGAATCGAGGAAGTGGATTGCGCGTTCGAGCAGAGCGATTCCGACACCCTGACCTCGATATTGCTTGTCAACTATGACCATGCCAATCCATGCAAACCTGCCCCCATAGATGATTGTTGCCGATGTACCTATGATATCGCCGCGATACTCCGCCACAAAGCACCCCTCGGGACTGGCCGAAAGAAAACGAGTCCAGTCAGTGGTTGTCTGGTTCCAGCCGGCTGCGTCTTTCAACTGCGTTGCTCTGGGAACGTACTCAGCAGTCATAGTGCGCAATTTAAAATTCATCAATTCAACTCCGAGGGTGTTCTTTTGAAGGTAGTCTAAATAGCTACTGTATTGTGAAAATTATGAGGCATAGCGGAGGGCTCTTGAGGAGCCTGCCAGTTCATATTCTTGAGGTTACGGCGATTATCAATATTTTGTTTTATTAGTTCAACGGTGCCATGATATTGGTAATTGACATCGAGCTTAAGCGCCTTCAGTTGTTCAAAGTATTTCAGAATCGCTTCCAGGGTCATGCCCTGTTGCAGGGGGATGCCGGACTCAATCAACACTTGCATCGGATCTATATGGGAAAATTTTTGAGCTTGTGTGTAGTGTCAGGTGCTCTTGCAGGCGCCGTCCTTGATGCCTTTGTTTTTGGGGGCGCATTGTCTTCCCCTGTGGAAATATCTGTCTTCGTGTCAGATCCCTCAACTCGTACTGATTTTGGGTTATCCGCGCCTTCCGGCCGTTCATCCGAATAATGGACAACGCCCTCGCTGTCAACCCACTTGTACATTTTAGCGGCGTGTGAAGGCACTAACAGTAACACTATAATGAGCACAATCATCAAAAATTTTAAGCAGGTTGAATTAATTGCAGTGTTCATAAAAAGTATTCACAGGTAATATCGTTCCATTACGCTATCTTATCTGCAGATCTTTTAAAATGTTGAGAAAAATTGAATACAACAATGATTCTGCATTACGTGGCGAAATGTTGCAACAAGAATGGAAGGAAATGCTTGTTTTGTAGTGAAGTCGAATATTGTTTACACCTACTTATCAGTACATGATTGTATCGTTGAGAGTCATTGATTACGGTTCGTACTGTTGAATATACCGCCATCTATTTTCTATCCAACTCTGTCCTCACGGCCAGTCCCAGCTTCTCTATTACATAGGGCTTTCTGACATAGACCCCGGCACCGAGGGTCTGGGCAGCATGCACCCGATCCGTCTCCGAAAAACCGCTCACGATTATCGCCTTCTGTTTCGGATGGATCTCAAGGACTTTCTTGTAGGTGTCCAGTCCATCCATGCCTGGATCCATAATCATGTCCAGAACTA